>JAJRYC010000017.1 GCA_024275975.1 Nitrospirota bacterium
GAAGACCCAAGCCGAAGTCCTATCAGCCTTTGGCCACTATGTGGATGACAGTGGGGTCTTACAACCGGTGCGCAGCTAAAGTACCGTCAATACTGGCTATGCGGCGTGGTCTAATAAGTTATCTCTTAAACTCCTGTTTGATCGAGATGAAGACAGGCCGAAAATTTTCCGATAACGGATACCTTCCTGTGGCCTTCAGGTTCAGCTCCGCAAATTAGCACTAATCTTCTGTTTTAAGAGAAACCCGCCTTGGTCCGGGCCTGAAACGCTATATTATTTTCTTAGTAATTTTTTTGCGCGATTAACGATGTTTTCTACAGTAAAACCGAACTTTTCGAGAAGAATGTTCGCCGGCGCCGATGCGCCGAAGCGGTCGATTCCGATGATATTACCTTTCAGTCCGGTATACTTGTGCCATCCCATGCTTGCCCCTGCTTCGATCGCAAGCCTGCTTTCTATCTCCGGAGGGAGCACCTGTTTTCTGTAATTTTCAGTCTGCCGATCGAAAATCTCAAGACATGGCATATTGACGACCCTCGCCTTAATTCCATCCTTCATCAGTATCTCAGCCGCTTCAAGGGTCGGATGTATCTCCGATCCCGTTGAGATCATAATGATGTCGGGCTTTCCGACTGAATCCAGCAGGATATAACCGCCTTTTTCGAGTTCCGTCGCCAGGGCATGTCTCTTCCTGTCGATTACAGGCAGTTTCTGCCTGAGAGGATAAGTGCATGCGGCCGGTTGCTGTCTTTTATCGCGACCTTCCAGGCAACGGCGGTTTCATTTGCATCGGCGGGCCTTATTACATTAATATTCGGTATCGCCCTGAGGCTTGCCAGGTGGCTTATCGGCTGGTGTGTAGGACCGTCTTCTCCGAGACCGATGGAGTCATGTGTGAAGACATAAACCACATGTGTTCCCATTATTGCAGAAATCCTTATCGAAGGACGCATGTAATCGGAAAATACAAGGAAGGTCCCTCCGTAGGGTATGAGCATTTTGCTTAAAGCCATTCCGTTTAATGCGGCGGACATGGCATGTTCCCTGACCCCGAAGTGGATGTTTCTTCCGCCTTTCACCATCCCGAAGTCCTTGCAGTTTTTCAGCATTGTATTATTGGAGGGCGCCAGGTCCGCCGACCCCCCGATAAGCTGGGGCAGTGTGTCAGCTATAGCGTTTAATACATCCCCCGACGCTTTTCTTGTTGCAATGGATCCACCGGAAGGGCTGAAAACCGGGATGGATTTTTCCCATCCACCGGGAAGACTGCCACTTGAAATCATCTTCCAGTCCCCTGCGAGCGCGGAATATTTCCTGCCGTACTTATCACAAATATTCTTCCAGTTTTTTTCGAGAGTTTTTCCCCTTTGTACCGCTTTTCTCATATGATTCAGTGCTTTTTCCGGGACATGAAACTTTTTCAGCGGCCAGCCTATGGCCTCTTTTGTCAGCCTCAGTTCATCCTCACCGAGAGGGGAACCGTGGGCGGCGGATGAGTCATGTTTGTTCGGGCTCCCGAACCCGATATGCGTACGGACAAGTATAATCGATGGTTTCTTCTTCTCTTTTTTAGCGGCTTTTATCGCCTTTTCAATGGCATCGGGATTGGTGCCGTCGACATGCTGGACATGCCATTTATAGGCATCAAACCTTTTAGCCGCGTCTTCGGTAAATGATAAATCAGTGCGGCCCTCGATTGTTATTTTGTTGTCGGAATAAAGATAGACTATTTTGCCCAGCCCGAGATGGCCCGCGAGGGATGCGGCTTCGGCTGATATCCCCTCCATGATGTCTCCATCGCTAAGAATAGCGTAGATATTATAATCGACAACAGGGAACCCGGGCTTGTTGAACATTTCGGAAAGATATTTTTCCGCGATGGCCATGCCGACACCCATGCCAAAGCCCTGACCGAGTGGACCTGTCGTGGTTTCTATGCCGCTCTCTATACAGTATTCGGGATGTCCGGGGGTCCTGCTTTCCCACTGTCTGAAATTCTTTATATCACTAAGAGAGATCTTATATCCCGAGAGATGAAGCAGGCTGTAGAGTAACATTGAGCCATGTCCAGCGGACAGGACAAATCTGTCACGATTATGCCAAGCCGGATTTTTGGGGTTATGCTTCAGGAATTTCGTCCATAATACATACGCCATTGCGGCATCGCCCATGGGCATGCCTGGATGCCCTGAATTGGCTTTTTGAACGGCATCAGCCGAAAGCATCCTTATCGTATTGATGCAGAGTTCGTCAATATTCATCTTTTTCACTTCATAGCCTCCAGATATGTCCGATCTGATTTCCAGATTCCCGTGTCTACAGGGCGGAAGCCTGCTTCACCGGTTTTTTTAACTTTCAGATATTACAAAAAATTCGATCATAAGGTCAAATCCGGGTATTATCCATCGAGAAGGATATTCCATAATAACACAGATCAGAGATTGATACTATCCATTGAAATCCTGTTATTGCAAAGCTGTCAACATTATTTGTTGTGCTGTCTTCAAACAATAACCAGGCGGTTTCATGGAAAAAACATGGGTTGGTTTAATCTCCATGGAATCTGTTAAAATTAAGATTCAGACTATGCGACAATTTACCTCTCAGGAAATCAGGGAATTCGTGTCAAAACCGCTTTTCGATGCCGAAGTTGTCCTCAACAGGGACAGGTCCTGGCCTGGAATTTCGATTGTGACGCCTTCTTTTAATCAGGCGGAATTTCTCGAAAGGACCATCCTGTCCGTACTGAATCAGAACTATCCCAATCTCGAATACATAATTATTGACGGCGGCTCAACAGACGGGAGCATAGATATAATAAAGAAGTATGAAAAATACCTGGCTTACTGGGTTAGCGGGCCGGACAAAGGGCAGTCGGATGCGATTAACAAAGGATTTGAACGCTGCACCGGGGACATAATAGCCTGGCAAAACTCTGATGATACTTATAATCCAGGGACATTTTCAAAGGTGGTGGAATGTTTCAGAAAATATAACTGCGATCAGGTTTTCGGTGATTTTTATTTCATTGATCCGGATGACAATATCCAGGGGGAAATCAGACACAGGCCTTTCAGCAGATGGGAATATCTTTACCAGTCACCCAATATTACGAATCAAAGCGCATTTTTCAGGCAAGAATTGCTGATCAAAACCGGATTTATGAGGACTGAATACAATTACGCGATGGATTTTGATTTTTTCGTGCGCGCGGGTGAATTTGGGAAGTTTAAACATGTCAGGCATTTTTTTGGAAATTTAAGAGTTCATGACGACTCAAAAACCGTTATGGTTTGTGGAAAGGCCGACTGGCAGAAAGAATATGCAAGCGTAAGGGAAAGGTATGGTATCCATATGGATTTAAATCGCTCCTGGCATAAGCAGTATCGTGTTGTTAAGCTGTATTTCAGGCTCAGGAGACTCTTCTATTATATTTTCGAAGGAAATATAGATTATTTATGGAAAAAGATCGCCAAATAACGGACCATCGTTATAACGAATTGAAAACAGAAAAAAATATTAATGAGAAGATTGAAAAGATCGCGGTCCTGCATCCAGTTTTTTCTCTCGGAGGCGCTACAGCAGTTGCAGTCTGGACGATAGAAGCGTTGAAGGATGAATATGACCTGACGATTGTGACGACCGCGCCCATGGATTTTAAAAAAATAAATGATTTTTACGGCGCCGGACTTGCTGGAGGTGACTTTGACATCAGGATTATTCCCGGCTCCCCTTTTTTAAGGAAAATTTTACCAGCCGGCTTTCTTTTTAAAGTACACCTGGTGCAGAACTATTATAAGCGGCACCGTGATGAATTTAATCTGGCGATTTCCACACGGTGCGAAATGGACCTGGGCGAGCGTGGGATACAGTATATTCACTTTCCGGTCTGGAATGATGAGCAGATCCGCAGGATAGGGCAGATGCCTGACCGCCTTATACATAAAAACAACCTTGTGAGAAAAATTTACAGGGGCGCCTGTACGTTGCTGTCAGGGTGGAAAGAGGAAGGAATTAAAGGAAATCTGACACTGGTTAATTCAGGATGGACCGGAGAAAGGGTCAAGGAAGCCTATGGTATCGAAAGTCGGATTGTGTATCCGCCGGTTCCGGATGATTTCCCTGATTTTCCCTGGGAAGAGAGAGAAGACGGATTTGTATGTATAGGAACAGTTGCGCCGGGGAAAAAAGTTGAGGCGATGATAGAAATAATCGAAAGAGTTCGAGTGTCGATGCCGACCGTCCATCTGCATATAATCGGCAACTGCAATAATCCTGAATACATGAAAAAAATTGACCGGCTATGCGCCGGGAGGTCCGACTGGCTGGTCTGGGAGAAAAACTTGTCGAGAAAACAGCTTGTGGCGCTGGTTTCAAGGCATAAATATGGAATACATGCGATGGCTAATGAACATTTCGGCATTGCCGTTGCTGAGCTGGTTAAAGCCGGATGTATACCTTTTGTGCCGGGTAGCGGCGGGCAGATTGAGATTGTGGGTGATAAAAGGCTCATGTATGAAAGCATTGAAGATGCTGCCGGAAAAATTATTGCAACGATCGGCGATTTACCGGGCCATGATGAAATTCGCGAACAATTAAAACGGAAGAACGAGGTCTTATCGACAAAAACTTTTACTCATGCGATAAGAGGTATTGTCAGGGATTTCCGCGACAACACTTGTACTGCGCGGAGTTCGTAGCGCTTAAGGCTTTTTATGATGGAAGTCTGGCCGGCCTGTTCAATTATATAGAGTCTGTCCATAAAGTCAGTCTCTCTATCTGTCATTCCGGCAGTCTTTGAGCCGGTCGAAGCGACTCTCGCGAAGACTTACATCGAGAATCCAGTCTTTCCAATAAGTTCTGGATGCCCGAGACCCCCGATCGGACTCGAGGGCAGGCTTCGGGCATGACAAAAATAAAAAATGGCAATTTATAAACAGACTCTATATCGTGGCCCATGAATTTCTTTATAAGTATTATTAATAAGTCTGCCAAAATAAGTCTGCCAAATTTGGTAGACTAGTATATATTACCTTTCTTATAGCGAATTCATATTGTCAAAGCAGTTTTCGGCGTATTCCATGTGCCGGGGAAATATAGATTGTGTATATGATGGCTTTTTAAAAAAACCGCGGTTTTACAGCGTTAAGATTTAATACAATGAATACTATTATTTTCTCAAGCAAACATCTAAAACATACATTGCTGGCGTTACTCGGATTTATTATGGGAGTAATGGTGCTGCTGATGGCTGACAGCGCTCTGTTGAGCAAGGTATTACTGCTTGTTCTCTGCCTTGTGTTATTCATCCGGAATCCAGAGCTGGCGATTGCCATTCAGTTCAGCGGGACAATCATTTATTTCTATGTGCTATTCAAGCTTGGCATTGAACCTTTTCGATTATTAACAGGCGGCTTCCATGCGTTTCTCATTGTTTCCTACCTGGTGGGCGGTGTGGTCCTTATGGTTAAAAACAGGAATGCCTTCCGTCCCGGTGTTATAGACATATTGTTTACCGGATTTTTTTTATGGGTATTTTTGAGCTATTTCATTTTTTTCAAGGGAAACGAAGCAGCATATGTAAAGATAATGTTTGCGCCGTTTCTGGTCATAGCTCCATATTTCGGTATTCAACTCCTGTCGAGCGAGAAAAAGATCAAAAGATTTCTGGATTTCTGCGTTGCTTTGCCGGTTGTCCTTATAATTCCATCTCTATATGAGATGTTTTTCAATCCTTTTTTTGCCGGGGTTGTACGCTTCGCGCCATTTGCTTTCGAAGACAAACAGATCAATCCTCATGTCTTTGCCACGGCTTATGCTGTTATGGCGCTGATTTTATTGATAAGATTTTTTGAGGGGGGAATAAAATACAGAAAAATAATAAATGTTGTTCTGATTTTTATTTCGGTATATTTTGTTATCCGGTCGGGCGCAAGGTCTCAATTATTAAACCTTGTCATGGTTATGTCCTTTTACATAATACTGGTATCAAAGATAAGCATCAAACATAAGTTCTACATGGGTGCTTTTGTCTGCATGATGTTTGTATTGGCTTATCTGTTTGTACCCGAAAGCATGTTTACGTACTATGCCTCGACCCTGCACTACGAAGATCTTCAGGTAAGCTCTGTTGCTCAAAGAATTAAAGCATATGAAGCCGCATTTAAAGACTATATCGAAAATCCAGTCCTTGGTGTCGGCATGGGTAATTCAATAAGAGGTATATCTTTCCCGCACAATATAATTCTGGAAGTTGCTGCCTAACTCGGGACCTTCGGGCTGCTGGCTTTCCTGTTGCTTTGTAATATTACGATCTACAAAGCTTTAATATTTATCAAGCACCAAAACAACGGATAATCCCGCACGCTGATGAAAACTTCGCTTGTGTTGTTTGTTTATTCTCTGGGAGTGCTGATGTTTAGCGATAGGTTGGTCACGGCAATATGGTTTTTCGTACCGATGGGAATCATATCATTTATCTCCAAGCAGAACAATAAAGAGAAGAATGTGGCTGATGCGGGTTCCCTCCGGCGACTTCAAGGGAAGTTCAGACGACAAACCGGCGAATATGAAGAAAATATTGCTGATTGAATCCCAGGAGAGTTTGCCCCCGAGAAGACAGCTGTTCCTGAATACGCTTAACAGAAATGGTTATGAAGTCAAGGTGATATTCTGGGACAGGTCCGGGACCAATCCTGAAAGAGAAGAAAAAGACGGGATATCCTATGAATGGATCAAGGTTGAGGCGAATTATGTTGATGCAAAGGCGTTTATGAAGCTGCCCCGTATTTATTTCATGTTTTTTAAAAAAATAATAAACGAGCGGTTTGATGTTATTGTCTGCGGACATTCAGCGCTTTTACCCCTGGCGGTTATCGCCGGTAAAACAAAAAAAACAAAAATTGTCTTTGATGTGGTGGAATTCTATATCCAGGATTTTTTTATAAGACGTCCGGTATTTATCCGGTGGATCAGCCCCATCATCCGTTTTTTCGAGAATTTATTAGTGAAGCTGGTTGACGGTGTTATAATAATACCGTCTTATCGTGAAATTTATTCCGGCCGGTTCAGGAGATATAATTCCAATATTACAATTATAAAAAATGTTCCTGTTTTGGGTGGTGACGCTCCGGAGGTCGAGGAGTGCAATGAGGAGCTTAACAGGAAATATGAAGACAATAAAGTAATAATTTACGCCGGTTCAATTTCGTATGAGTGGGGTATAACGAAGTTGCTGGAGTCGGTGTTGATAATCAAGGAAACCTTTCCCGAAGTGAAATTAGTCATTCTCGGCAAACCGGAAAGAAATTTCGGTCAGGTCATCAGGGATTATATCAGGGACAACAACCTTGATTATAATGTGGATATCGTGGGCAGGGTTCCCTATTCGATGCTATCTCATTATTTCAGGCTTGCGCTGATAGGCGCGGCGCCCACACAGCCGGTCGGCAAGTATAAAGTTTTCACAAAGGGAACAAGCAGGAAGATTTTTGAATATATGGGGGCCGGCCTGCCTGTTTTAGCGCCTGATTTTGGTGAGATAGCTTTAGCGGTAAAAGAAGAGGATTGTGGTATTCTGGTGGATTCCTCCGATCCGCGTCAGATGGCGGCAGCGAGTGTCAGTCTGTTGAAGAATCCTGACAAGGCAAGAGAAATGGGGGAAAGGGGCAGAAAAGCTGTTGAGCGAAAATATAACTGGCAGATAGAAAGTCTGAAACTCCTGAAGTTTTACAATGAGTTATAACAGGGCATGTTGTATCTCCGGTTTAAACTGGAATAAATATGGTTGTTTTAGTGATAATACAGTATATGTATAATATGGCAGCGGATTGCTGCCCTTGCCAATTGTTAGCTGCCGGACATACAGGGCTTTTACGGGAATTATGATGAGAGCAGATCACATTTTAGTCGGCTGGGTCCACGTATAAAGTTACGGGTCAAATTGAGTGTATATTCTTGAACTTTTAAAATAAAACCGGAATCGGGCCGGCAATGCTCTGATGCCGGCGCGGGAATATTATTCCTGATACAAATTATGGGAAAAGAGGAAGTCTTATGGATGAGAAAATAATCATCTTTGGAGGAGATGGATTCTGCGGCTGGCCGTCATCGTTATATCTGTCAATGCATGGGTATGATGTTACAATAGTCGATAACCTCAGCCGGAGGAACATCGATAATGAACTGGAAGCCTATTCCCTGACTCCGATTCAGCCGATCGGTACCCGTCTGAGAAAATGGAAGGAATTGACCGGCAAGGAAATCGGGTTTCTGAATCTTGATGTGGCTTCCGACTATTACAGACTTTTAAAGCTGCTGGAAGAAACAAAACCACAGGCTGTCGTTCACTTTGCGGAACAGCGTGCGGCGCCGTATTCGATGAAGTCGGCGTTTCATAAACGATATACCGTAAATAATAATATAAACGCTACGCACAATATTCTATGTGCCATCGTGGAGTCCGGCCTTGATATTCATGTGGTCCACCTCGGAACGATGGGGGTGTATGGATACGGAACGGCCGGCATGGAGATACCCGAAGGGTATCTGGAAGTCGAGGTCGACGTGGACGGCAAGAGAAAGGCGCTGGAAATTCTATATCCCGCGAATCCCGGGAGTATCTATCATCTGACCAAGACCCAGGATGCCCTTATGTTTTACTACTATAACAAAAACGATAATATAAGGATAACCGACCTGCACCAGGGTATCGTCTGGGGAACCAATACTGAAGAGACTCTCCTGGATGAAAAATTGATCAACCGGTTTGATTATGACGGAGACTACGGTACCGTCCTGAATCGTTTTCTGATGCAGGCCGCTATCGGACATCCACTTACAGTCCACGGGAAAGGCGGACAGACACGGGCTTTCATACATATAAGAGATACTGTCAGATGTATCAAGCTTGCCATTGAGAACCCGCCGAAGACAGGGGACAAGGTGGAAATATTTAACCAGACGACAGAGACACATACCGTGAAGTGGCTCGCGGAGAAAGTATCTGAAATGACCGGGGCCGAAATCCGTTATCTGGTTAATCCCAGAAAGGAAGTGCTTGAAAACAGCCTGAAGGTCTGCAATGAAAAGTTTCTTGGCCTGGGATTGTCGCCTATAACTTTGAACGAAGGACTGATGGAGGAAGTGATTGATATTGCGGAAAAGTATAAGGACAGATGTGACACAACAAAGATACCCTGCCGTTCCATATGGTGTAAAAGCATACAGCTGGAGAATGCAGGGGATATTGTGTCTGTGGAGCCATTTGACCCGGCTGGAAACAAAGGTGAAAAACACTCGCCTGTCAGGCGGAGTTGAACTTGTTTTCGCCGCATTTTTATCATGATAAAGGGTGACTTTCAGCTTTGAAGGATGCCGGCCATGGCTGGACCGGACAGAGGAAAACGGTGTTTGAAAATATTAATTATTACAGTTGATCTCAATCGATTTGGATTTATTGAAGACTGCATAAAAAGTGTCTTGTCCCAGACATACGAAAATATCGAATATATTGTTATTGACGGCGGTTCAACCTACGGGACGATGAAAAAAATACGGACGGAAAAGCAGAAGACAGACCTGATATTATCTATCATGGTCCAATAGGCGATACGCCTTTTTTACTCTATCTGCTATAAATTTGAAGGACAACCAATTTCTATTTTTGAAGCGTATGTTTCTGGGTGTATAGTTCTCACTGAAAATAAAGGAGGTAACATCGAAAAGTCTTTGCTAAGCAATTTAGCAGGTTGACAATATGTTGAGAGCGCCATGAAAATTCTTCTAATCGATCCTCCATTTTATCGCTTTATAGGTTATTATAACCGCTATTTCCCTCTTGGGTTAGCATATCTTGCAGCTGTATTGAGAGAAGATGGTCATGAGGTTCTGATTTATGATGCTGATTGTAATGTTAATCCTTCAAAAATGGATTTTGCCCGGTTGGAGGACAGCTATCCTTTATACCTGAGAGCAGTAAGAGACGATAATCATCCTGTCTGGCAGGAGATGACGGAAAGAATCAGGGATTTTAAACCGGATTTGGTTGGAATTAGTGTTTGGACTACTTTCGCAGCCTCTGCCTTTAAGCTTGCCTCTATATGCAAGCAATTCGATAAAAGTTTGCCGGTTGTAATGGGCGGTCCCCATATCTCTATAAAATATAAAGAGGTTTTACGGATATGTCCTGATGTGGACTTTCTGGTTAGGGGAGAAGGAGAAGAAACGTTTGCGCAGCTGGTGAGAGCTGTTGAGGCGGGGAGGGGAGATAAAAATGCTGCTGCTAATGGGATTAAAGGCATTTCATATATCCGTAATGGAGAGGCGGTCCATAATCCGGCAAGAGAATTCATTAAAGACCTGGACTCAATACTATTCCCGGCACGAGATTTATTGTTAAACAAGGATTCCTACAATTCAGAAGATATGGGGCTTTTGATGACAAGTAGGGGTTGTCCATATAATTGTTCCTACTGTGCTACAGGTATATGGGAGAGAAAAACACGTTATCGTTCCGTAGATAATATAATTAAAGAAATTAAGATGATCATTGATAAATATGGAACACGACAAATTACTTTCAAGGATGACTCTTTTACCGTTAATAAAAAAAGAGTTTTGGAATTTTGTGACAGGCTGATGAAAGAAAATATTAAAATCAACTGGGATTGTAATACCAGAGTAAACCTGGTGGATGAGCAAATCTTAAAAAAAATGAAAAAAGCCGGATGCAACAGTATAAAAGTTGGCATAGAGACCGGGAGTGAAAGAGTTCTCAATTTGATGAATAAGAAAATAAGCTTTGATCAGTCCAGAAAAGCAGCAAAGTTATTCAGAAAAGCAGGCATACACTGGACAGGTTATTTTATGATGGGACTTCCCTCGGAAACCAGGGAAGAAGTTTATCAAACCCTGGAGTTCATGAAGGAGCTTAGACCGGATTATGCCTCTTTTAGTGTTTACGAACCATTCCCGGGAACTGAATTGTTTGAAGTCGGCATTGAGAAAGGTCTGGTCCAGGATAGCAGGACATTAGAAGACTTTTATACTATCTCTCCTAAATATTATTATGTTAAGGACATCAATCGTAGAGTTGATACTATAAACAATGAAGAATTTGAGAAGCTTGAATATGAAATAAAGGAAGCATTTCATAAATATAACAAGGGTTTTTCAAGATTGCTGAGAAGAGCCATGTCAAGAAACAGACTATACTTAAACGACCCTGGGATATTGTGGGACGATCTTAGAAAGTTTTGGGGATGGGTGTGAAAAGGGCCATAAGAGTTTCAATTATTACAGTAGTATACAACGGGGCTGAAAACATTGAAGATTCTATCAGAAGTGTTATTGGTCAGACGCATGATGATATTGAGTATGTAATTATAGACGGTGGATCAACGGACGGGACGCTTGATATTATAAAAAGATACGGACGGAATATAGCCAAAGTCATATCAGAGCCGGATAACGGTATATATGATGCCATGAATAAGGGGCTTGAGATTGCTTCGGGTGATATTATAGGAATATTGAATTCTGACGATCTTTATGCTGACAGAACAGTAATTGAGAATGTTGTCGGATATATTTCTGAAAAGAATGTGGATTCCTGTTACGGAGACCTGATTTATGTTGATAGACAGAATACGAATATTTCTGTCAGGCATTGGAAGTCAGGAGAGTTTTTAAAACAGAGATTCAGGAGCGGCTGGATGCCGCCTCATCCCACTTTTTTCGCCAGAAGAGACATTTATGAAAAATATGGAATATTCAATGAAACGTTTCCTATTGCCGCTGACTACGAACTCATGCTCAGATTGTTATATAAACATGGTATCTCAACCGCGTATATTCCGAAGGTATTGGTAAAAATGAGGACCGGCGGGAGCAGCAATCCCGGCTTCTATAATACCGCTAAAGCTATAATCGAAAATTACAGGGCATGGAAGGTTAACGGGCTTGATCCAAGTCCGGTCACTTTTTTTTAAAGCCGTTTTCAAAAATTTTTCAATTTATAAAAACAAAGCAAAATTCTTAAGGCCGGGTTAATAATCAAAATGTCATCACCGCATAACAAAAACAAACACATTTTACTGTTGCTGGGGGACATTGTTATTATAATATGTTCGACTTATCTGGCGGTATTTGTCCGAATATCCGCACATCTTAATGTTTTGGATATATATACCGGCGCTACAAGCTTCTTCGTAGTTGCCTATACTTTAAGTTTTTATATCTTTGACCTCTACAAACTCAACTACAAGTTTGAACGGACTGTATATCTGGCAAGGTTTCTATTGGCCATATTTATGGCGTCTTCAGTCATAGCGATAGTTTTCTATGTTTTCCCGTCCTGGAGATTCGGGAGGGGAATTTCCTTTATCAATATGATTATTATACCTTCCGGGACATATCTCTGGAGAATATTTTTCCAGACAGTCTTTGCGGAGACCAAGAGGCCAAAAGCCATCTCAATTATGGGGGCCGGAGAGGCCGGAGAGGCGATTTATGGAGTATTAAGCAGGAAGAACGATTATGTGGTGAAGGGGATTTTTGACGATGACCCTGAAAAATGGAATCAGCGGATAGGTGACCAGATCGTTACCGGTCCCAGCAGTCTTATTGTTGATCTGGCGGAGAGAAATGAAATCGACGCCATCGTCATTGCCATAACCCACGAAAAAAGCAGCAAACTCCTTAAAGCCGTTGTCCACGCTAAAACAAAAGGCATTGAAGTATATGATATGCCTTCTTTATATCAGAGACTGACCGGCAAGCTGCCCGTCGACCATATAACGGACAACTGGTTTGTATATAATCATTTGCATGGAATGGACAGAAATATCTATACGAAAAACGTTAAAAGGATGGTTGATATAGCACTCTCTTTTACTGGGTTGATTGTATCACTGCCTGTAATGATAGCTGTCTCTGTTGCAATAAAACTTGATTCCCTCGGGCCGGTATTATTCAGGCAGAAAAGGGTCGGCATCGACGGAAAGATATACGAGATCATCAAGTTTCGCTCGATGATAAAAAATGCCGAATCAAACGGCGCGATATGGGCGCTGGAAGACGACCCGAGAGTGACAAGAGTCGGGAGATTTATAAGGAAGACCCGGATTGATGAAATCCCCCAGATGTGGAATGTGCTCAAGGGTGATATGAGCTTTATCGGCCCGAGACCCGAGCGGCCTGAATTTGTGGACCTGCTCAACAATGAGATCCCTTTTTATCACCTCAGGCATGCGATAAGGCCGGGAATTACCGGCTGGGCCCAGGTAAATTATCGTTACGGCGCGTCAAAAGAAGATGCGATAGAGAAACTTCAGTATGATATTTATTATATGAAAAATCTCTCCCCCTTTCTTGATCTTCATATATTGCTAAGAACGGTACGGGTTGTTCTTTTCGGAATGGGAGCAAGGTGACGCGGGGCATTCAGTATCTACCTGTTTTTCCTTATTCCGGATTACATCTCCGGAGTCTGTTAAGACAATAAGACCGGAGTTTTCGACAGATCCAGGAGGCGCCGGGATATAGTAAACTACTCGACTGGAAAATTCTTTATCTGATATACTATTAAAGTTGCTCCTTGCTCTGTCAACCACAAAATAATACATGGGAGGTTCAGATAATGAAAACTGCTCTAATTACCGGTATCACAGGACAGGATGGAGCATATCTGGCCGAGTTCTTACTGAAAAAAGGTTACATTGTCAATGGAATTAAAAGGAGATCGTCCCTTTTCAATACTCAGAGAGTCGACTATCTTTATCAGGACCCGCATGAAGGCCACCCAAAATTCTTCATGCATTACGGGGACCTTACAGACGCGACAAACCTTATAAGGGTCATCCAGGAGACCCAGCCTGACGAGATATATAATCTTGCCGCTCAATCTCATGTGAAGGTCTCTTTTGAGACGCCTGAATATACGGCAAACAGTGATGCATTGGGTACTCTCAGGCTTCTTGAGGCATTGAGGGTGTTAGACATGACTAAAAAGGTCAGGTTCTATCAGGCTTCAACAAGCGAGCTTTTCGGCCAGGCCCGGGAGGTTCCACAGAGGGAGACCACGCCTTTTTATCCCAGAAGTCCGTATGCGGCAGCCAAACTCTATGCCTACTGGATCGTTGTGAATTATCGTGAGGCATATGGCATGCACGCCAGTAACGGGATATTATTCAATCATGAGTCGCCTACCAGGGGTGAAACATTTGTGTCGAGAAAGATCACAATGGCCGCGGGCCGGATTAAATTCGGACTCCAGAAAAGACTCTATATAGGGAATCTTGATGCGAAACGCGACTGGGGATTCGCGGGCGACTATGTAGAGGCGATGTGGCTTATGCTTCAGCAGAAAGAACCCGATGATTATGTCATCGCTACTGGTGAAACCCATTCCGTTCGCGAATTTATCGAAGAGACATTTAAAGAAATCGGCATAGAGATAGTATGGAAGGGAAAGGGATTAAAGGAAAAGGGCATTGCCGGTTCCATGGATACCGACCGGCTGGACGCAATGTCGAAAATTAAGGCCGATGATACCGTTGTGTCTATTGATCCGCGATATTTCAGGCCGACGGAAGTCGATATTCTGCTGGGAGACGCATCAAAGGCCAGGGATAAACTCGGCTGGCAGTCCAGGGTTAAACTGCCCGAATTAATAAAGATGATGGTAGAGTCGGATATAAAATTGGCTGAAAAGGAATTGCTGCTTAATCAGAATAATATGCCGGTAAGGTAACGACTCTATATAAGCATTTATGGACAAAACCATGGATAAATCCTCCAGAATCTTCATTGCAGGGTATCGCGGTCTTGTAGGCTCGGCCATACTGCGCAGGCTTGGAGCCGATGGATATGAAAATATAATAACCCGGACCAGCAGTGAGCTTGATCTCACCAGACAGCCGGATGTCGGGAAATTCTTCGAGACTGAAAGGCCGGAATATGTCTTCCTTGCAGCCGCGAAGGTGGGCGGAATCATGGCCAACGACAGATATCCCGCCGAGTTTATTTACAGAAACCTGATGATAGAGACCAATGTTATACATTCGTCATATCTGAGCGGCGTCCGAAAACTCCTTTTCCTTGGAAGCTCATGTATATATCCCAGGCTTGCGGAACAGCCGATGAAAGAGGAATGCCTGTTAACAGGTAGTCTCGAGCCGACGAATGAGCCGTACGCCATAGCAAAGATTGCCGGAATAAAGATCTGTCAGTCTTATAACAGACAGTACGGAACAAATTATATCTCGGCGATGCCCACGAACCTGTACGGCATGAATGATAATTTTGATCTCGAAACATCCCACGTGCTGCCGGCGATGATCAGGAAGTTCCATGAGGCGAAGGTTCATATGGAGAAGGCCAATGTCAAAGTACCTTCCGGTTCCTCACCAATACAAAACACGGTTGAGCTATGGGGTACCGGCTCTCCTCGCAGAGAGTTCCTCCACGTGGACGACCTTGCCGACGCCTGTCTGTTCTTAATGAATCTGGATGAAAAAACCCTTTCCCCTATGATCAGGCCCCCTGCTTCAATCATTAATATCGGGGTGGGTGAGGATTTGACGATCAAAGAACTGGCCGGGTTAATAAAGGGAATAGTCGGCTTTGACGGGAAAATAGCATGGAATCCGTCTAAACCTGACGGTACTCCGAAAAAACTGCTGGATACCGGTAAGCTCAAATCTTTGGGCTGGACCCCGAGGATAGGCCTTGAAGCCGGTATCAGGATGACATACGAATGGTTTTTAAAAAGTAAAACCAGGGAGGAGATATGTACGCGGTAATACTTGCCGGAGGAAGTGGGACACGTTTCTGGCCGCTAAGCAGAGAAGCTACGCCCAAACAACTGCTTCGTGTATTCGGAGACTCGACCATGATACAGCAGACGGTTGAAAGGCTCAATAATTGCGTGCCATTGGACAAGACCTATATTGTGACAGGACAGAAATACGCCTATGATATCAAGCGCCAACTTGTAGAGACATGCGGCTACGGCAGCTTTAAGGTGATTGTCGAGCCAGAAGGCAGAAATACAGCTCCGGCAATCGGTCTTGCCGCTGTATATATCAAAAAGAGATCACCTAATGCCGTTATGGCAGTGATGCCTTCGGACCATGTTATCCTGAGGAATGCTGATTTCAGAAAAGTCCTGGAAAAGGCCGGGAAACTTGCTCGGAAGGGTTATTTGACTACAATAGGCATTATCCCCGACAGACCGGAAACCGGTTATGGTTACATCAAGAAAGGCGCTTCTCTGACTGAAACAGAAGATCTTCAGGGTTTCAGGGTCGAAAGTTTTGTCGAAAAGCCCGGCAGGAAAAAGGCGCTGGAATATCTCAAGTCCGGCGATTATCTCTGGAACAGCGGAATCTTCGTCTGGAGGGCGATCGATATTTTAACCGAGATCAGGAATCAGATGCCGGATTTATACAGGGGACTGCTGGAAATTGAAAAGGCGATAGGGAAAAAGGACGAAAAGGAGGTGCTGAACAGAGTGTTTAGTACCTTCAAGTCCGTATCAATAGATTACGGAGTTATGGAGAAGGCCCCGATGGTTGCTGTTATGCCGGCGGACATAGGCTGGAGCGATGTGGGAAGCTGGCGCGCCCTTGATGACATCTCGGAAAAAGATGAGGCGGGGAATATTATTACAGGTAATGTCATCGATATAGGATCAAGGAATTCGATCCTGTATGCGGGGAAACGCCTGATCGCGTCTGTTGGACTGGAAAACGTTGTAGTGGTCGATACCCCTGACGCGACCCTGATATGTAATAAGAATGATGCACAGGACGTCCGTAAGGTTGTGAGCAAACTCAGGGAAAAAGGAGCTGAAGAGCTGATTGAGCATGTCACTGTCCACAGGCCGTGGGGGTCCTACACACTTCTCGAAGTTGGAAACCGGTACAAGATAAAGAGGATAGTTGTAAAGCCGGGGGCGAAACTGAGCCGGCAACTCCATCACCACAGGAGCGAGCACTGGGTTGTTGTATCCGGTACGGCAATGGTCACTGTCGGAGATAAAACATTTAATCTGCATCCCAATGAATCCACTTACGTGCCTATATCAGTCAGCCACAGGCTCGAAAATCCGGGCAAGGTTCCGCTGCAACTGATAGAGGTCCAGAGCGGTGACTATATCGAAGAGGACGATATAGTGAGGTTCGAAGATGAATACGGCAGATGATTAATCCTGCAATATTCAGACAATATGACATACGCGGCATATGGGACAAAGATATTACGCCGGGTATTGCAGCGCGGATAGGCAGGGCGTTCGGTACATATGTCTTTAACCTGTCGGGGAAATCCCACATCACTTTATCTGTAGGCAGGGACGTAAGGCTCAGTTCCAAAACCATCTCGGACAATTTTATTAGCGGGCTTCTCTCGACGGGTGCCGATGTCATTGATATCGGGGAGTGCCCGACCCCCGCCCAGTACTTTTCCCTCCATCATCTCGAAGTAGACGGTGGTGTTATGATAACAGGCAGTCACAATCCGCCTGAATACAACGGCTTTAAACTGAGCGCCGGCACCGAGACCATTTTCGGCGATGGAATACAGGATATCAGAAGGATTATAGAGGATGGAATTTTTAGCGGGGGGAAAGGCTGCTTAAGACACCATCCGGTCATAAACGGCTATATGGACTGCCTTAAAAAGGATTTTTCCGACCTGCGCGGGTTAAAGGTTGTGCTGGACGCGGGTAACGGTACCGCCGGATTAGTCGCGCCCGCCATAGTTGAAGCCCTTGGCGCGGAGGTTGTGAAGCTTTTCTGCGAGCCGGACGGTAATTTCCCCAATCACCACCCAGACCCTGTTGTGCCCGAGAACCTTGAAGCGCTGACAGAGATGATAAAGGTTTCGTCCGCCGACCTCGGGATCGCGTATGACGGCGATGCCGACAGGATGGGAGTTGTGGATGCCGACGGTGAAATAATATGGGGTGACCGCCTGATGATAATCTTTTCGAGGGACATACTGAAGAAATCTCCAGGGGCCGCGATTATCGGGGAGGTGAAATGTTCCCAGGTCATGTATGACGACATAAAAAAACATGGCGGCAGACAGATAATGTGGAAGACGGGCCATTCGTTGATAAAAAAGAAGATGAAAGAGGAGAAAGCCCTTTTTGCCGGTGAGATGAGCGGCCATATATTCTTTGCGGACAGGTATTTCGGTTATGACGATGCGATATATGCAACACTCAGACTGCTCGAAATTATCAAGGAAAATGGACGGCCATACAGTGTTAAAAGATTACTGAACGGCTTGCCGACGGTATTTTCCACTCCCGAGATAAGATTTGACTGCGACGACAAACTGAAGTTCTCCGTCATCGACAGGATAAAAGAGGTCTTTTCCGGTCATGATCTGAATACGGTCGATGGCGCCAGGATAAACTTTGATGACGGATGGGCGCTTGTCAGGGCCTCAAATACCCAGCCTGCCCTTGTTATGAGGTTTGAGTCACGGACGGAAGAAGGACTGGCCGGAATAAAGACGTTAGTCGAAGAAAAGTTGAATTCCATTATTGAATAAAACACGATAATATGAAACAGGACAGAGCCATCTCTCTTATTCTTTTGTTGTCAAGAGTCAGTCCTTTCGCTGAAATCATCGGAACCGCGGAGCAGATAATAAAAGAGGGGGTTGACTGGAAGAAGTTTTGCAATTTGTCCATGGTTCATGGCGTGGCCCCCCTGATATACAAAAATATCGGTTCATTCAGTGACCTGCCGGAAGATGTCCTGAATATTCTGAAATCGGCATATTTCCATAACCTGAGAGATTCCCTGTCAGCGGCTTATGAACTCGCGGGGATAGTGGCTGCACTCGAAGAAGAAGGGATTGATGTGGTCCCTGTAAAGGGTCTCCTTATGACGGAAGAACTTTACGGAGATATCGGCCTGTATCCGTCGGCGGACATCGATATTCTGGTAAAAAGAGAGGATGTTCACAAGGCGGCCGGGATAATGAAAGAGACAGGCTATGATGGTGAATCCGGCATGGATGAGTTCCGGCTTGATAATTACCAGGATGTCTCTTTCCACAAGGCCGGCAAAAAGCCTGTTGAAATGCATATCTCGCTCGGGAAACCGAGGTATTTCAATCTGCCCTGGAATTTCTGGTGGGAAGATTTGAGGGAGAAAGATTTCGATGGCCGTGGATATAAGGTTCTGTCTCCCGAAAAAACCCTTGTCTACGCATGCATGCACCTCTTCGGTCACGGGTATTCCCCCTTCAAGTTTATCGTGGGTGTCGCTGAAATGCTCAGGATTTTCAGGGACGTGTTGAGATGGGATAAATTATTGGAATATTCGGAGAGGTATAATGTATATCAGCCGATGATGCTCTCCCTGTATTTAGCGTCAAAGCTCCTGGATGCGCCCCTTCCGCAGGAAATTACCGGTCGCCTGAAAAAGCTTTCACCGAAGGAAGAGTGGATTTATAAAAAGATCGAGACGTATATTTTTATAGGGAAAGTCAGGTTTTCCAGGATTATGTTCTTATTGACCTCCCTTCGATCAGGTCTTCCTGAACTCTTTACGTATCTGGTGAGCTGGTTCTTCCCGCCGCTTAAGGAGGTGTCGTACAGATACGCGGTCCCTTTGAGATCAAAGAAGATCTTTCTTTATTATCTCCTGAATCCTGTATTGCTTTTATCTAAAAAAAGAAATATATAGTGATTTTCCGGAAAAAAATCCGTTATATGTTTATAATATGCGTAAATTAATTAATATGGATAACTTATGGCCAAGACTTCTGAACATCTGAGCAAATTACTGGGTAAAATAGAGAACAGGACCGCTTCAATCGGTATCATCGGACTCGGCTATGTGGGGCTTCCTCTCGTGATCGAATTTAACCGGGCCGGATTTAATGTGACGGGTTTTGATCTCGACACAAAAAAGATATCCCTGCTGAAGCAGGGAAAGAGTTATATCAGGCATATACCGTCCGAAAAGATCAGGGAAATGAACCGGACAGGGCGGTTCGCGCCAACAAATATCTTCTCTCATATAAAAACCGTTGACTGTCTGCTTATATGCGTGCCGACTCCGTTAAATGAGCATAGGGAACCGGACATCTCTTATGTGATCGAGACTACGGATACGATAAGCAGGTACCTGCGTCCGGGCCATCTTATTATCCTGGAAAGCACTACTTTCCCGGGAACTACCGATGAAGTTGTCAAGCCGATACTCGAGAAGACTGGACAGAGGGCGGGCAGGGACTTCTCCCTTGCCTATTCGCCTGAACGCGAGGACCCCAACAACCCTGACTTTTCTACCTCGTCCATACCTAAAGTCGTTGGAGGCTGTACTCCCCAGTGCCTTAAGGTTGCAAAGGCGCTGTATGACTCCATAATCGTAAAGACAGTCCCGGTATCCGGTACAAAGGTTGCCGAGTCGAGCAAACTGCTTGAGAATATATACAGGGCGGTGAATATAGCGCTTGTGAATGAACTGAAGGTCTGTTTTGATCGGATGGGCATAAATGTCTGGGACGTGATCAATGCGTCAAAGACAAAACCGTTCGGTTTTCAGGCGTTTTATCCCGGCCCCGGTCTCGGCGGTCATTGCATCCCCATTGATCCTTTTTATCTGACATGGAAGGCCCGGGAGTTTGATTTCCATACAAAGTTCATCGAACTCGCGGGTGAAATCAATACAGGCATGCCTTACTATGTGATCGAAAAGGTTGCCGGAGCGCTCAATACAAAGGGCAGGAGTATCAAGGGCTCCCGTATCCTTGTTCTTGGTCTTTCATATAAAAAAGATATCGATGATGTGAGAGAATCTCCTTCACTAAAGCTTATCACACTGCTCCGGGAAAGGGGTGCCAGGGTAGACTATAATGACCCTCATGTGCCTAAAACTCACAAGATGAGGAGCTATGACCTCAAGATGACATCCGTCCCGTTAACAGAGAAAAATTTAAAGAGATATGATTGTCTTATCATCGCAACAGACCACTCGGCGTATGACTATAAATATATTGTCAGGCACAGCAGCCTCATTGTCGATACGAGAAACGCGGCAGGCCGGATAAAATCATCAAAGATAATACAGGCATAGGATAACTGAACGGACAACAAGCAGGAAATCATAACAACATCTTTTGTTCCGCCTGGATTTCAACTCTATATTCAGCATAGGAGGATATTACTATGAAGATACTTGTCACCGGAGGAGCCGGATACATAGGGAGCCACATGGTAAAGACCCTTGGTGAAAAGGGTCATGATATTGTTGTGTATGATAATATTTCCACGGGACATAAGGATTCTGTTCTGTACGGAAGGCTTGTGATCGCGGACCTGGCCGACATCGGTGCACTCGACAGGCTGTTCAGGGAGGAAAGTTTTGATGCCGTGTTACATTTCGCAGCCCATATCGTCGTGGATGAATCCGTCGAAAATCCGATAAAATATTATAAAAACAATTTCTCGAACGCACTGAACCTTATTGAGGCATGCGTCAGGCATAACGTTGATAAGTTTATATTTTCATCGACCGCCGCTGTATACGGCATACCTGAAAAAGACTCTGTTTCAGAAGATACTCCCATGCTGCCGATAAATCCGTACGGCGCGTCCAAACTGATGGTGGAGCAGGCGCTTAAGGATATCAGCCGGTCCTCGGCCCTCAGGTATGTCTCATTGAGATATTTTAATGTTGCGGGGGCTGACCCGCTTTCGAGAATCGGACAGAAATACATGGATGCGACTCACCTGATCACCGTATCCCTGAGGGCCGCGCTGGGGTTGAGGGACCAGCTTAATATCTTCGGGACCGACTATGATACGCCGGACGGCACCTGCATAAGGGATTATATCCATGTGGATGATCTTATAGACGCGCATATGCTTGCCCTCGATTACCTCTCGTCAGGCGGCGGAAGCAGGGTCTTCAATTGCGGGTACGGGCATGGTTATTCAGTAAGAGAGGTCGTCGACAAGGTGAAGGAAGTGACGGGGAGAGATTTCAAGGCCATAGAGACAGGCAGGCGGGAAGGCGACCCCCCGTCGCTGGTGGCTGATTCATCGAGGATCAAGAAAGAGCTTGGATGGAGGCCGTCTCACGATGACCTCGAGTATATAATCAGGACGGCATGGGAATGGGAAAAGAAACTCTTTAACGCCCAGGGGTCACAGACTTGAATATTGACGAGTGAGGCAGGCGTATACGCCTGCCTTTTCGATCGCTGACCCGCATCCCGGTTAATCCAGATTCAACAATACCATGCCCGATACAGGGTCCAGCTCTCTCTTTGCTGTCACGCCGTCTATTTCCATTATGACCGCCTCAAGCACCAGGAATGTCTCCGAGTTCTCCCTGAGGCATCCTACCATGACCCTGTCTTTCTTGCCGAAGGCGCCGTGGAAGTGCACTTTCGGTTCATCCCCCTGCCGGAAGATGGTCCCGAATCCCACGACTTCATGGCTTTCGCCCAGGTGCCTCCATACCGGCACGGGCGGGAATTCATATTTTTCAGGGCCGGCAACAATACTGCCTTCCCGCATCCCTCCTATAAGATAAAATACAGCGGACCCGATATCTTCCTTTTTGACAATATCCACCAGATTCCCGATCACCTCATCCCGGTCTTCAAACCTTACGACAACGATTCTTCCGGGCCTTCCAACCTGATACTTCATATTTCCTCCTTATATGTGTTAATAACAGTATATTTTACAGATATTGACGGCTTTTTTACTGTGCCGATATAAATTGCTATCCGCCTGTTAGCTCCTTAAGCCTCTTCTTTGCGGTCCTGTTATGCGGGGCGATGATCAATGCTTCCCTGTATTCACCGATTGCCTGATTCAGCAACCCCGACTTCTCATAAGCCGCCGCCGCCGTTAATCTTATGCCGGCATTGCCGGGGAATTTCAGCACGGCCTGCTTCATTGCCGTAAGTGCGTCGCCGTATAGTCCCTTGTCCCTGTAATATTTATAAATATTCAAAAATAATGAGGGGCTGACTTCTTTTTCACCCACTGCGTATACTAATGCATTGCGGTATAACTCCCCGGCCATATAATCCCTGCCGGTATTATTCAGGTAATCCGCGAAGTTGATATATGGTTCAGCCTTTTCAGGCATGGCGCGCTGAATTTCGTTGTCACCGAACCCGTTCAGGACCATTATAGTGATATATTCCTTTGTCTTTCCCGGTTCCAGGGATATGGCGTTTTTTATGTAATTAATGCTGCGTTCTTTTTTATTCCGGGACAGCAGCCACAAAACATACATGCGGTATCTTGCAGGGTTGCTTCTATCGAACCTGATACCGGATTGGAGCAGCCTGTCTGCCGCATCGTAAAGCTTCCTGTCCGACATAACAAGTCCGAGCGTCTGCAGATACCCCCCATTGGTTGGATTCAGCCGTACGGATTTTCTGTAGCGGCTTAAGGCCCCGGTCTTGTCCGAAAGAAGCCAGTCCATGTTTGCGAGGGCATAATGATACCTCGCCTCCAGTGGGTCAAGCACTGATGACCTGTATGCTATGTTTCGGATTTCCGCAGCCTCATCAGCCGGGATGTCCGCCCCGGTTTTTTTAGCCTCAATTAATGCGAACCCGGTTTTGGCCCTGAGGACGCCGAGATTAAAAATCAGACCGGCGATCAAGATAATTACAGCCACAACCCCTGCCTGTTTAAGCAATGGGGAATTTGCCTTTTCAGGCCGGGCGACCTTTTTTCTCTCCCCGTGGTTTGTGTTGGCGGAAGCGACGGCGAGGCCGGCGAGGAAGAAAAAATAAAGTCCATTTGCTCCTATATGCAGGTTGAAATCAACAAAGCTGTGAATAAGGATATAGACCATACCGCCGAGACTTCCAATAAACAGATACTGCGAATAGGTGTCCCGCCTATTATGGGATGCCGCCCTGTATGATCTGTATATTACGGCGGACAAAAACCAGCCGGAAAGCAGAACCGCGATGATGCCGCCGTCTGCCAGGAGTTCCAGGTAATCGTTGTGGGCATGAGCGGCTATCCGGTCGTCGATCAGGGTGCGGTATTTCGGATATATATTAATGAAAGTTCCGAACCCGGTGCCTGTCAGCGGAAAATCCCTGATGATATTAATACTGTCCCGCCATAGCTGGAGTCTCATCCCGGATATATCGCCATGTGCGTCCCGTATTGAGTCAAATCTTTCGAATATCGGGTTCCATCCAAACCATCCAACGGAATACAGTATCAGTATCAATATCAACAAAATTAAGATGCCGGTCTTTTTCTGCCTCCTGGTGATTATTATTCCTATGAATATCATCGAAAAACTCAGGCTTATTATGCCGCCCCTCGAGACGCTCAAAAACATGGATGTCGCGATCAATATCGCTGATAAACCGAGAAGTATGTAAATATTTGTCCCCTGCTGATCGAAAATAGCGGACATATTATCACGGAGGGACCTGTATATAAACTTTGGCTTATATGCAAGAAAGAGGCATAAAACCACAGGAAACATCATGCCCATAAGTCCGGCATAATGGTTGCGGTTTACATAAGGGCCGAAGGGCGTTCCTCCCCAGGTCAATTCCCTGACCCAGAATATCCGGTTGTTTGAGAGTATATGCTGCATAATCCCCAGGAAAGAGAGGAGGGCCATAAATATTACAGTCAGCGCGACAGTCTTCTTCAATACCTTTTTCTCAGACAGCAACTGTATGGTGAGGACATAAAATGCCGCATAGGCGGTTATTCTGAAAAACTCCATCAGTGTAGCCTTCTGGTTTATCGAGATCGTGATCCAGGAGACGGGCCCGGTTATACCGGTCGTTTCTCTGTACAGGGCGTATGTCCCGGGTGAAATAAATTTTACGATGACTGAAGGAAGAGGGACCGCCTGTATTAATATATAAGCAAGGAGGAGTATCAGGGGTATAATCCCCGGAACCTTATAAAAAGGACAGGCTTCCTTGCCCGCCGGTTTTTTTAATAAAAGGAGGGATACCGCGAGAATGGTTGAGGTTTCCATCAGAGTCAGAGACCATTGTTCGACTGCGCCGAATGCAAGGGGCGGGAAGATCAGGGCGAATATAAAAAGTCCATAGCCGGTTTTTGCCATTAATGCCTTTTCCCTTCCGCCGGAATGTCTGTTGCCGCGGGTTTCATTCCGGAGAGACAGCCGGAAAGACTGAATGAACGGAGTCTGCTATCTGGACGTCTCCTCTGATGAATCATAGCCATTATTATATCCGTAATAGTATCCGCCATGTTTCATGTCAACGCGGTTAATCACAATACCTAGCAGATTCGATTCCATATCATGCAATGATTTCAGCCCCCTGCTCAGGCTTTCGAATGTGGTGCTGCCGGCCTTTGCAACTATTATAGTCCCGTCAAGCAGCTTGCTTAAAATAAGGCTGTCTGTCACAGACAGCAGCGGCGAAGAATCCCAGATGATAATATCGAACCGCTCATTAATGACTTTAAGCAGGTTCTCCATCCTGTTGGAGCTTAATAATTCTGACGGGTTGGGTGGGACCGGGCCCGAAGGCAAGACACTCAGGTTGCAGGGTTCCGGCATAGTTCCTATTGAGATAATATTGAGATCGGATACTCCCGCCAGGTATGTGCTCAGCCCCTTCGAATTATCCAGCCCGAATATTTTATGAATGCGGGGTCTCCTCAAATCACTATCAATGAGCAGGACGGAGTGCTCCGCAAGGGCGATCGTCAGAGCAAGGTTACAGGCAGTGGTGGTTTTGCCTTCGCCAACAGTTATGCTTGTGACGAGTATATTTTGGGGAGGTTTGTCGGCTGATGAAAGTAGAATTGCGGTCCTTATCCCCTTATAGCTTTCGGCGATAACGGATTGATGTTCTCTCGTAACAATGATGTCGATATTTTTTTCGCGGGACCTTGAAAGCATGACCATTCCGAGCACAGGCACACCGAGCCGCAGGTCAATATCCTCGGGGGACTTGACTGTATTGTCCAGATATTCCAGAAAGAATACCATTCCCATACCTCCCATCAGTCCGACAATCAGGCCCAGCAAGGTATTAAGAGGTTTGTTCGGTTTGACCGGAAACTCGGGCATTGCTGCTTTTTCTACAACCCATACATCCACGGTGCGGATATCCTGGGTAATATTATGCTCCTTGATTTTCCTGATAATCACATCAAAAAGCTGTTTGTTGGTCTCAACCTCCCTCTTTAATGCATTGTACTGTATGAATTTCTGGTTGAGCTCCAGTGTCTCGGTTTTGGTCCTATCCGCCATTTTACGGAAGTTTTCCTCGTTGGCCCTGGCCAGCGCATATCTGTTTTTTATCGTCTCGATAACTCTCCTGATCTCCTCCGTCTTTTTTTCGTTTAATATCTTGAGGTCTCCCATTGCCGTTATCATGACGGGATGTTTCCGGCCAAATTTCTTTGACATTTCAATGATATTCTGTTCAGCCTTCAGTATCTGCATCCTTAGCTCCTGGACTGTCGGGTCGGAAGCGACCGCAGGGATGGTCCCGACATTTTCGAGGTCCAGAGACATCTCTTTTACAGTGGTATAAAGCGTTTCCATCTCTTTCCTGTCCGTTTCAGCCCTGGCGATTTTAGAGGCGACTTCCGAGAGTTTCTCGGGCACCAATGCGAGCCTGTTCTCAAGGGTGACGATATCGTTGCGCTCCATATATTTCTGTAATGCGTTCTCCGACTCTGCGAGTCTCGCCCTCTCTTTGTCGGCCTTCTCCGTCAGCCAGCTGATCGCGTGTCTGGAAGTGCTTATATTCATCTCAAGGATATCATCCATGTATGCCTTTGTCACTGAATTTACGATCAATGTGGCGAATTCGGGATTAGTGGACCTATAGCTGATATTGACAAGCGTGCTGTTTTTTATTGGGTTTATTGTGATTGAACCGCTTATCATCCGCGCAAGCCGGTCGGAAGCAGACACGGTTTCATCCGATTTAATCTCCCCTCTGTTTCCGGTGTCCGGCTCCGGTTTCGAGATTCCCGTTACGTTTAAAATCACGGAAAATATTTTCCTGAACCATCCGACTGTTCCCTGAATTATACCGGGACTCTTACTTTTGTTCGGGAACCAGGTCTCTTCCTTTGTGTCGAGAGAAAGCAGGTTGACGACCCTCTCCGCGACAGAACGGCTTTTTATGAGTTGATATTGTGTATTATAGAAATCAGGGTCATAAGGGACATAATAAAAATCCGCCAGATTACTGGGCTTGGGTTTCTGTATCAGCACCTTTGTCGTCGCCTCGTAAACCGGTGTGGTCGAAAACGTTGCTATTACGGTAATGACAAATAACGCTATGAATATAGTAAAAAAGGTGTACCTTCTTTTAACTATTACCCTGTAATATTCTCTTAGATGGATCTCTCTTTCTTCCATGTATCAGAAGAAACTTTCGGGGACGATGATAATGTCCTCGGGAAGGACCGGCTCATCCATTTTTGCCCTTTTGATAATTTCTTCCTTCCCCTCTGTCTTTCTCAGGATTTTGACCCTTCCCCTTGATGCCGTATCTGTAAATCCGCCTGCCTTTGTAATGGACTTGATAACGGTTGAGCCTGCCTCATATCTGTACGCGTCAGGCTTCTTCACCTCCCCTGTAACATAAAACAGGCCGGCCTTCCCGATATAGATGTTATCACCGTCCATTATCGGCACATCCAGTGACGTGTCCCCGTCTTCTATGAGCCTTTTTAGATCGATAACTATTTTGTTTCCATTACCGCCGGGCTGTCCGGCCCTTCTTTTTATTACCGCTTTATCTCCAGCTTCTTTTGTTAAGCCGCCCGCTTTTGAAAGGAACTCCAGAAATGTTGTTTCTCCATGAAGTTCGTAAATACCGGGATTTTTTATCTGTCCCATGATGACGGTCTTTTTGCTCCTGAACTCTTCAATGAATACAGCCACGTGGGGGTTGACGATGTATCCATCGGCAAGAAGATCCGACATCTTCCGGGAAATCTGGGCCGCCGTCATCCCCGCCACATCTATATTGCCTATCAGCGGAAAATTAATTACACCGTTGCTGCTGATCCTTGCGGTTGTGTCAAGATCAGGATTGTCATAAACAGTTATTTTCAATATGTCATCTTTGCCCACAATATAATCCCCGGCATATGGAGTCTGGACCATCAACAGAATCAGTCCGATTATTAATGAAAAATATTTGCTCATTCCAGGTATTCCCCCATAGCCATTAAACTCTAAATCTCTTCCCTATGTCAAGACAAAAATGTTAGTAAATTTAAAAGCTTTTCAGCAGTAGAAATGGAGATCGGAAAGATTAAAACGATGCCTTGATGCTGAAAAGTATTGTATTGCCTGAATAGCTGAAATCAGAAAAATTCGAGTCTCTCTTTGTATGCGTATATACTATGCTGTTTTCAACCCGTTCCCTGAACTTATACTGAAATCCAAGTGACGATTTATACGTGTTATCTTCTCTTTCGTCAGTCTCGCCGCCGAGTGTCAGATCACCCTTGTATTTATCATCGGTGTATGAAAGCTTAACGAAACCCATGGTCCTGGCGGTCAGCATCTGTTGATATTCCATCCCGGTCCCGCTGGTGAGCATAAATAGCGATGTCTCCATGCTGGTCTCCCTGGTTTTCCTTACCGCAGTGAATTTTATGGATGTTTTTGGCGTGAATTTATGTTTGATCTGCGTCTCGAAGAGAAAATTTCCGGTTTTTTTCGGGGATCCGATAAAGTTTTTCCTACCATAGCCCGCCTTTAATGTCCCCTTTGATTTGGCTGTAATGTCCCATTTAAGACCACCCCAGAAGTGGTGCTCCCTGCTGTTCAGCACGCTATTGTCGGGATAATTAATATCGATAAAGTCATATTCCGCGAACAACGCGGTCTTCGGGCTGAATTTATAAAAAAGATGTGATATGAAAGCATTGTCACTACGGTCTCTGAACATATTTCTCTGTGCGTCATAGTCGAGCATAAAGTTGGAGTAATCGATGCCCAGCCGGAGTTTTCTCCCTATATCATAGGATATTGCCGCATTAAATGAGTTACTCCTGAATTTGTCCACCGCATCCGCTTCCGTCGTCGAAACACCCGCCTCTCTTTCTACATAAGATATGGTGAACTGGTTGATGAGATCAATATCTATAATACGGCTGTTATATGAAATTCTGCTATAAAGTTTATGGCTGTCGGTGTTTCCGGATGGAGATATTCCTGAATGAGACGGGATGTCGGCCCTGTACACCAAATATGCCTGATAGCGTCTTAAAATCTTATTATCGAACCTGCTGAACAGGCTGCCGCCTGGAGAACGTGTTGATATGTCTTGAAATGCCGGAGGTTTTTGCCTGATACCCGGCAGCGCAAGCCATATCTTTGGCGAAAAAACAGTAGTGAAGCTGCTTTTCCTGTTGTCACTTGTGTTAAAGGCGTTGTCCGTATATATCCCCGTAATCATAAGAGAGGCATGAAGGTAGCCGCGTTTTCTCCCGAATAGTTCCCGGGCGGTCCATTTCGCCCCTGACATAGTCGCATCTTCACCTTCGTCGGGATTGTGTTGAACATTCCCGTCCCCAGGAGAGATTGTCCCCGGCCCGGGAAATACTTCGGCGGAAATCCCGTTCCAGGGGAAGAGAAAACAGATAATAATAATATATAGAATTTTCTTCATAATTGAACTGTCTTGTATTTGTCCTGTTTAATTTATGAAAACCTTCTGATATCCATGGATATTTTCTAACTATTCCGATCTGATGTCAAGAAAATTGGTGTAAAGTTGATGCCGATGCTGGATCCAGACACCTGGACATGACGATATTACGGCGTTCTCCCATGCCTTCCTCCTCTTCGGTGTGAGTATCCGGCGCCGGAATTGAAAACCGCTGGAAGCCCCATTTTTGATAAAGATTCAAGGCCGCGTTGTTATCTTCGGAGACCATGAGGTTTATCCTGTCCGCGCCCCCGGCGACGGCTTTTGCCAGTGCCGCATGCATCAACATATCTCCTATGCCGGAGCCGCGGTGACGCGCGCGCACCAGCAGCCCGAAGAGCCACCAGCCGGGGTGACTGAGATTATTTTTCGGGAACCTTCTGATGACCACCGCGCCGGCGATCTTTTCTCCCAGGGTAGCGACTAGGGTATATTCACTATCGTCCGCGCCTTTGATCTTCAGGCCGAAACTCCTGATATGTTCTTCCAGATCCATGAATCGCACGTAGCCATACAACTTATATATGTCGGAGGCGTCGTCCTCGCCGGCAAGGCGGCAGCCGACTTTTCCGCCGAGCAGTTTACCGAAAAGAATACGGTAGGATTTCAGTGACTGCATCCCCCGCAGCAACCCGGCGGCGGCCTGCTTTAACGGCCATGTAAACGCCGGCGGCTGGACGTACGTCCATAAGAGTATCGCCAGCCGCTGGAGCCGCCTCTCATGCTGAATTATTCGTGTTCCACGTTGAATTCCGGCCACCCTGCCCAGTATCCGGTCTTCCATTACATACTCGTCTCGTCCGGCTGACGCGTCCCCGCGCAATATGAGCATTGTCCGGTCGTTTATCATGGTCCTGCCGATAAAACGGTGCGCCGCCAGGCTTTTGCCGGAGGACCGGTAAAAGGCCACATCCCCTGTATTAAGCTCTGAAGCCCGGACGGGTTCCACAGTGAGGATGTCGCCGTCACGGATAAATGGATACATGCTGGAGCCCCTGGCTTTAAAGGAGAAACTGCCGTTCCGTGAGAGCACCCCTGTGGATATGGCGGCAAAATCTTCCTGTCCCAGGATCACTTTACGCATCGGACAAAATCCACCACATTTATGTCAGGCGCAAACCCCAGCTCAAAGCAGGGAATCGTTGTAACGAGCTGCGCGCAGAAGTCGAGCGTAAAACGCATTCCATCGGCATCCCATAATGTAGGGAAGCAGCGGGCCAGCAGCATTGTTGAAGCTGACGCGCCTTCTTTCAGCTCGGCGGTATTGGCCGCTGCATGACGGAGGAATAATATCTTTTCGAGGGGCACTCCATTGGGAGATGTCCCGCTGTAGTCCCCGTGCCAGGGTGTGCCGTACATCCAGAAGCGGTTGTCGCGCCATCGCAGGACGATCCTGTCATCATTCAGAATCAGCGCCCGGTCCTTGAATATCCGGGCGATGGTAGACTTGCCGTGCGTGGAATTCCCGGCAAAGAGGTAGCCGCGACCATTGTCTTCAACCCCGCAGGCATGCACCAGCAGCCCTTTGCCCTGGGCCAGAAGGCAGATCATCAGCAGTTCCGAAAGCGGAAACTCCAGCGGGTTTGGAAGGAGACCGTCGGACTGCTCTCCTGGAGCAGGATGGTTGAAATAGACCCGGCCCTGCCGGAAACCGGCGTCAAAGACCCCGATGCGGTAAGGATGAGGCCCCATGATCGGCGACCTCAGGACAAAAAAATTCTCTTCCCCCCGATGGTAAAGACTCCAGATACTCCCGGAGTCGAAGACCTTGCCCCCTTCTCCCGGAATATTCAGGGGAATGCCGTCATAATCGGCATGGATGGTTATATCGGGCTTGCCGCCGCAGAGGAAATCCCGGTAGGCATCCTCGATCCGGATGTCCCCGGTCTGCCGGTCGCTCGTTATGGCAAATACAATGTCAGCGATTCTGAATGATGTCATGACGTGGTCGCTCAATTTTTTATCATTATTCTGTCCTGTTATTTATTCCATCAAGATCCTACAGAACTGCAAGTACCCTGTCCAGTGCATGTAGTCTTTGGGCCGGTGAAGCCGCCGGTAGTCTTACAGTTGCCCAACACTGCTTCTTCGGCGATAAGCCTCACCTGTTCTATCTTCGGCCTTTTATACGGCCGCCTGCTCTTCTCTGTTTCGGTTGTTTTTTTCATCATTTCCTCCGGTTTTATTCTTAAATCCAAATGCTGTTGCACGCAGGTGGGCGATTTGGCAGAGGTACTCCACCGGCGTCTCCTGGTCTCCGTTCTCCATCAGTGCCCAGCCGGGGCACTGCCCGCAGAGAGAGATTAATTCACAGTTTTCGCATGGCGTCTTCCTTGTCCTCCGCTGCATCCGCACCCGCGGCATCAGGTTTTGCCATCCATCGTGGAACGTTCCATCCCGCAGGTCATGGGTGGGGACGCGGGCCATCATGCATGCGCTCATCCGTCCGTAAGGGTCGATATGAAAGGTTTCAACTCCCGCGCCGCACTGGTATAAAAATTCTGGCCTTGAAGGTGCTCCCAGAAACCTGTCACAGAACTCACGCCATCCCTCCAGCCGCTTTTCGTCGGCAAGGTCCAGGGCCACCGCCTCCTGGGCGGGTATTCTGAGCTCGGCGGTACTCCGTCCACCGTCGGTCCGCAGGTTCAGTACCGGATCAAACCTGAAATCCAGGCCAAGCCCCTCGGCAAAGGCCTTCATCTCCCAGATCTCATGCTTGTTCAATGTTAGCACCATAGCCTTTAACTTAAGGGGAAGGTTGCGCTCCATCAGCAGGTCGATCCCCCGCATGCATGCATCATATGAGCCGGGGATGCCGGTCACCCGCTCGTAGGTCTCTTGCGTCTGGCCGTACAGGGAGATCTCCAGAACGAACGGCTGCCATTCAGCGAGGTGGTCCGCGATAGCAGGTGTGATGGTTGTTCCGTTGGTAAAGATGGTGACTAGTAACCCTTTTTTCTTTGCGTAGGTGTATATGTCGGTGAAATCAGGGCGTATAAAGGACTCGCCTCCTGTCATCAGCAGCCAGAGACAGCCTTCATCAACAATCTGGTCCAGGAGGTTGCATATTTCTCTGGAACTCAGTTCTCTTTCCCTGGCGTCCCGGTCTCCGGCGGGCAGGTTTATGTAACAGTGAGCGCAGCGAAGATTGCACCGGGCGGTAACTTCGATGCTGCCTGTGAGAGGGATGTTCCGGCCCCCGCATCTGTTATGCAGGCGCTTGCTGAAGTCAGCATAGCCTGTGACGGGAATATGCTGGCAATCCATCTTAAACAGTTTTCACAAAATTATATTTTTCCAGTTGCCGCAGAAATTCGATCAGATCGGCTTCCGCTTCTTCCCTGCTTACTTCAAACTCGCCGATGATCGCGTCCCTTATCTCAACAGCCTGTTTTTCGCCATCTATTAATTCCCATATGCGTCCGGCCGCTTCGTTCATCGAATAGATGCTTTCGATCTCTCCAGCCTTCTGTTTAATAGGCACCAGGATGAATTCACCGGCGATTTTTCTCGAAACAATTGATGGTTCCCTGGCAAATCGCAGGGAAAGATATTCAACACTATTCATGGTCTAATAATAGCAAAATGATCTGATTAATAGTAGGTTCAAAATGATGCCGGGCTGAAATACCTGCCGCCATCGCTTCCGGCGGGTGGATCGATCTCCGCCTGCATCAGATCTTCTTCCTCATCAAGGTAGCCGAAATCCAGGCCCAAGCCTTCATAAATCCCGGTTATCCCGGCCGGTTCTGCTCCCGCATTCAGTGTGCATCTGGCAACCACATCGGAAGTGAGCCCGGCCTCTATTGCGCCTGTAATTATCAGCCGTAAATCCCCACCACCGTCAATAGCGCAACCGATGACATAACAGGCATCCCGGCCTGCCCTGATGTTGGTCCTGACAATTTTTTTTGCATCAAGACCGTCCTGTATGGATCTTTTAATAACATTGCATATTTCTTCCCGCCCTGTATTGTTCCGCGTCAAAACATCTTTTTTAACATTTTCTTTTGTAATGGCCGGATTGGCCGGAAGTATGATTGACAATGAGATAAAAAAGAATACAGCCAGATATTTATTCATTGTATTGGCTCCTTATTCTGAGTTTAGATCATTATCTCAAAACCGGCATGCCCTGTCAATAAATAAATTTGAATTGTCAATTAAGAATTAAAATTGGTCACCTTGAAGGTCTACCTATCAAGGTGACCACTACACTATTTACGGTGAAAGTCCAACATATTACGCATCACTTTATAGAGACGGTGAGGCTCATAAAGACTATATGAGGGGATATATAACAGACGATTTATTTTCATCGCATGTTATGGGGAGAGCAGACCGGATTATGTTAGAATATCCAGGGAGCAGCTACAGCTTTATTGACAATGGAAGAAAAAACAATAAATTCCTTTAAAAAACCCGGAAATTCTCCTGAACGGTTTATCCTGAAGGCCGCAAACCCGATCGCACCCGAAGATGAAGATCGCGATTATTCGTAAGAAGTATACCTTTCACGGGGGCGCTGAAGGATTCTCCCAGAACCTCATAGATCAGCTTGCGAGTGCCGGGCACGATGTCCATGTATATGCCATGGAATGGGAAAATGGTCCCCGGCCGGCTAACATTACCTTCCATAGGCTCCCGGCCGTGCGTTTCAACTCAACGCTGCGTGACCTGACCTTTGCGGTATCGGCATACCTGAAATTAAGACATTCGGAATACGACATTATACAGAGTCACGACAAGACACTCTATCAGGATATCTACCGCGCGGGCGACGGCTGCCATATAGAATGGCTGAAGCAGAGATGGAAGAGGACGGGGGCTGGAGGAAAACTCTCCATCATCCTGAATCCGTATCACTGGCTTATCCTTGGAATCGAGCGATCAATATTCAAAGGTCACAGATACAAAAAGATCCTGGCCATATCGTAGATGGTAAAAAGAAATATTGTCGAAAATTACGGGACATCCTCCATGGATATTGAGGTGATTTATAACGGAGTTGATACCGGGAAATTTCATCCGGATAACAGGGGAAGATACAGGAATGAAATCAGGAGGCGGCACGGACTGGCGGACAACGATTTTGTGGCCCTTTTTGTCGGCTCGGGTTTTGAACGAAAAGGGGTTGAATCTCTTATTAAAGCGGTTGAATCCATACCCGAACCCGTCTCCCTGCTGATCGCCGGCAAGGGTCCAGCCGCTAAATTCAGGAATAAAATAAAGAACCAGAAAATAATATTCTGTGGACCCCGGAAGGACATCATGGCATATTACGCCGCCGCTGATATCTTTGTCTTCCCCACAATATATGAGCCGTTCGGGAATGTTCACCTTGAGGCGCTGGCAAGCGGTCTTCCGGTCATAACCACCAGAAACAGCGGCGCCGCCGAAATAATAAAAGACGGGGTGAACGGATTTGTGGTCAGTGAGCCGGAAGATTTCAGGGAAATAGCGGAAAAAATAAAAATTCTTTTAGACAGGGACAGGCTGAAGTCCATGGCGGAAAACGCAAGACGCAGTGCTGAAGAATTTACATTTGAGAAATATATTGGCAATATATCGGCCTTATATGGGAAAATAGTTGCTAAATAGAATGCATTCTTTAGATTTATTAAGTTCAGCCCGGAGTCATAATTGCTTCCTGTTTCCGTCGTAATAGTTACAAAAGATGAGGAAAGAAATATCAAAGACGCGCTTGAAAGCGTTACGGGTGCTGCGGAGATTATTATCGTTGATTCATTCAGCAGTGACGGGACGATCGAGATCTGCAAGTCCTATACCGACAAGATCTTTCAGTCTCCGTGGGAAGGATACGCGCGGCAGAAACAGAAGGCTATTGATTACGCGAAGGGGCCATGGGTATTAATACTTGACGCGGATGAAAGGCTGACGCCGGAGCTTGGATATGAGATTACAGGGGTCCTGTCAAAGCCGGGCCCCGACGGTTTTTATCTGCCGAGAAAAAACTTCTTCCTCGGAAAGTGGATAAAACACAGCGGATGGTGGCCGGACCATACGCTCAGGCTTTTCAGGAAAGACAAGGCCTTTATCGAGGACCGGGAGGTACATGAGAAGGTTGTGCTGGAAGGTAATGCCGGACATCTCCGGAATCCGCTGCTGCATTATACTTACAGGACAATCTCTGATTTTATGAGAAAAACGGAGAATTACTCCGCGCTTGCCGCAAAGGAGATAAGAAAGAATTCCGGAAGCCCGGGTCTGTTTTCCATCACGGTCAAACCGGTCTTTACATTTATGAAAATGTTTTTCCTGCGGCTGGGATTTCTTGATGGAACGCACGGGCTGATACTCGCTGTCCTGTACAGTTATTATACGTTCCTGAAATATGTCAGGGCATGGGAAAAGCCATATTAACGCTTTAAATTTTTTTGTATAATATACCAGGTTATTTGTCGGACTGGAATACGGGAGGATCATGTGCATATAGGAATAATCGGAACTGGATACGTTGGACTCGTCACCGGTGCCTGCTTTGCTGAATTCGGTGTCTTCAGCACATGCATTGATAAGGACGGGGAAAAGATAAAATCGCTGAAAAAGGGTGAAATCCCCTTTTATGAGCCGGGGCTTGAAGGCCTTGTCAAAAAAAATATCAAAAATGGTCGTCTTAAGTTTTCGACAAAAATCCAGGACGCCGTTGATTCATCTCTTGTTATCTTTATCGCTGTCGGCACACCCCCGCGCGGCGACGGCTCCGCGGACATGAGTCATGTTGAAGAAGTGGCCGCTGAAATCGCAGGGAACATTAAAAATTACAAGGTAATTGTGATGAAGAGCACTGTGCCGGTTGGAACAGGCGCAAGGCTGATGAAGGTCATATCGAAGAGATTAAAGGAGCAGATCGATTTTGATATAGTCTCCAACCCCGAGTTTTTAAGAGAGGGTTCCGCGATTGAGGATTTCATGAGGCCCAACAGGGTTGTGATCGGAGCAAGAAGCCAGCAGGCGATAGCGATACTGAAAGATCTGTACAACCCTCTTTATCTTATAGAAACTCCGTTTATCGAAACAACTATCGAGACCGCCGAGTTCATAAAATATGCCTCGAATTCCTTCCTCGCCGCAAAAATATCATTCATAAACGAACTCTCGAACCTCTGCGAAAAAGTTGGGGCGGACGTACATATGGTTGCAAAAGGCATGGGACTGGACAAAAGGATAGGCCCGAAATTTTTGCACCCCGGCCCTGGCTATGGGGGTTCCTGTTTCCCTAAGGATACGCGCGCGCTGCTCACAATCGCCGAAGAAAACGGCATCGAACTCGGCATCGTTAAATCAGCGGTGGATGCCAATAACAGGCAGAGGAAGCGGATGACCGAGAAGATAAAGAGCGGGATGGGTAAGGTCAAAGGTAAAACATTCGCGGTACTCGGTCTTTCATTCAAGCCCAACACCAATGACATGCGTGAAGCACCTTCAATAGACATAATAAAGCACCTTTTAAAGGAAAAGGCGAAGATCAAGGCATTCGACCCGGCGGCGATGGATGATACAAAGGAAATACTCGGAAACAGGATAAAATACGCAAAAGATGCGTATGATTGTGCAAAAGACGCCGACGCTGTTATTATAGTAACCGAATGGAATGAGTTCAGGAGCCTGGAACTGGCCAGGATTAAAAAGCTGCTTAAAAAACCGTATTTTTTTGATCTTCGAAATATATACGACCCGGAGAAAATGAAAAAACTCGGGTTCAAATATTTCTGTGTCGGAAGGGCATAGGGATACAGGAACAATCGGGGCGATTAGCTCAGCGGGAGAGCGCTGCCTTCACACGGCAGAGGTCACTGGTTCGAAACCAGTATCGCCCACCATCCAAGTCAATAAATCAGAGCGGGGACGGGAGGAACAATAGCAGCGGCTATGTCTTCTCTTTGTTCTCAAAAAGTGTCTTCACCTCGTCCATCAGATCGGTTATGTCCTTGAACTGGTGATATACAGACGCAAATCTTACATACGCAACCTTGTCGAGTTCCTTGAGCGAAGACATCATCTCTTCCCCTATCCATGTGCTCGGTATCTCCTTGACTCCAAGTCCCAGCAGCTTTTTTTCGATATTATCTACAATCTGATCAAGCCTCTCTGTTTCGATCGGCCTTTTCTTGCAGGCGATAAAGAGACCATCCCTCAGCTTGTTCATATCAAACGGTTCACGTCTCCCGTCTTTCTTGGCAACCATCGGAACAAGGTCTTCTATCCTCTCATACGAGGTAAAGCGTTTGCCGCATTCAAGACATTCACGCCTTCTGCGGATGGCGTTTCCTTCCTTACTTGTTCTTGAGTCTATAACCCTGTCTTCGGGATTTTCACAGTAAGGACATTTCATCTGCTTTCAGTCCCTGTACACCGGAAACCTGTCACAGAGATATTTGACCCTGGCGGCATCGGCCTTTATCGCCTCAGGTTCTTTGCTGTTGTCTATCACGGAAGCTATTAAACGGGCTATCTCCACCATCTCCTCCGTTCCCATGCCCCTCGTGGTTATACACGGGGTGCCGAGACGTATGCCGCTGGTTATCGTGGGCGGTCGTGTGTCATAGGGGATAGCGTTTTTGTTCACGGTTATTCCTGCTTTATCCAGCGCCGATTCAGCATCTTTGCCGGTGATACCCTTATTAACGAGATCGACAAGCATAAGGTGTGTGTCCGTTCCACCGGAAATTATGTTGAAGCCCTTTTTGATCAGCTCTTCCGCCAGTTTTTTCGCGTTATCAACCACTCTCTGCTGATATTCCCGGAAACCGTCGCTCACGGCTTCTTTCAGAGCTACCGCCTTTGCAGCTATGATATGCACCAGCGGGCCGCCCTGTATCCCGGGGAATATCATTTTGTTGATCGCCTTCGCATATTCCGCCTTGCACATTATCATGCCGCCGCGCGGACCCTTCAGGGTCTTATGGGTTGTCGTAGTCACAAAGTCGACATAGGGGACCGGGGAAGGATGCAGCCCCGTGGCGACCAGTCCCGCGATATGGGCGATATCCGCCATAAGATAGGCCCCTGTTTCTTTTGCTATGTCGGAAAAAATTTTGAAGTCGATAATTCTTGAGTAGGCGCTGGCGCCGACCACTATCATCCTGGGCCTGTGCTCAAGAGCAAGCCTCCTGATATCGTCATAATCAATATAACCTTCTTTATTAACGCCATAAGATATATTTTTATAGAACATTCCGGAAAAGTTCACGGAGGCCCCATGTGAAAGATGGCCGCCATGGCTCAGGTTCATACCCAGAACCATGTCACCGGGCCTGAGCATCGCAAAATAAACGGCCATGTTGGCCTGAGAGCCGGAATGCGGCTGAACATTAACGTGTTCCGCGTTAAAAAGCTGTTTTGCCCTGTCAATGGCAAGGTCTTCAACTATATCGGCAAACTCGCACCCGCCGTAGTATCTCTTTCCGGGATAACCTTCGGCATATTTATTTGTAAAGATAGAACCCTGCGCCTCGAGCACGGCCCTGCTTACGTAATTCTCCGAAGCGATAAGCAGTATCTTTTCATGCTCTCTCTCTGTTTCTTTCCTGATTGCTTCGTAAACCTGCGGATCGATATTCTTTAGATCAACAATGTCCATGTCTGTTCAAATCTTCCTCTATTGCCTTGATTTTATTGATTCTTATAAGATGCCTGTTGCCTTCAAAAGGCGTAGACAACCATGTTTTTACGATTTCGACCGCCAGGTCTTTTCCAACGATTCTACCGCCGATGACCAGGATATTAGCGTCATTGTGCCTACGGCTCATCTGCGCCGTAAAAAGGTCATTACAGAGCGCCGCCCTTACACCGGGAAATTTGTTCGAGACCATTGACATGCCTATTCCGGTACCGCAGATCAATATGCCTTTTTCTATCTTGCCGGAAGAGACAAGTTCCGATACCTTTTTCCCGAAATCCGGATAATCGACGGATTCCGTACTGTTTGTACCACAGTCGATAACTTCTATATCGAGACTTTTAACTAGCTCTACTATATCTTCTTTTAGTCCTAGTCCGGCGTGATCACAACCAATAGCTATCTGCATATATCATCCTTTGAAGTATATATTTTATCCGAGGCAATGCCCTAAGTCAAGGAAAGGCCGCAGGGAAAATGCGCGGTTCTTGCTACGTTCAATTATTAAGCAGTCGGGCTAACACGCCTTGTCGGCCATCATGGAGAGTATTATTTTGCAATATATTACGAATATAGCCTGTAGCCGGTAATAAGGATATTATTGACACTTATTTGCTCTATAAGATATTATTTAACTTAGAATGTCTGACAAAGCTTCAACAATTAGAGAAGCCCAGAAGTATATGGCTAAGGGGCAGATAGATAAGGCTATTTCCGAATGGGAAAGACTGGTCGAAGAGTATCCTGACGGAAATTTCCTGAATATCCTGGGTGACCTCTACTTAAAAAAGGGCGACAGGAAAAAGGCGATAGCATCTTTTCACCGGGCAGCCAGCTTTTTCCGAAATGAAGGCTTTACCCTGAAATCCCTGGCGCTATACAAAAAGGTGCTCAATATAGATTCAACCGATTCCGACGCCCTTTACGCTCTGGGGGTACTGAGCGAGGAAAAAGGGCTTATAAGCGATGCCACCAAATATTATCTCGCCACGGCCGACAGCAAGTCCAAGGTGGGAGAAAAAGACAGTCTGCTGGATATATACGAAAAAATACTTTCTCTTTCCCCTTCGAACATCCCTCTCAGGATTAAGGTCGCGGAGATTTTCCTTAAAGAAGGGCTGAAAGCCAATGCGTCAAAAGAGTATATGTATATCTCGAAGGTTTATGACGAAAAGGGAGATATCCCGAAATCAATGGAGTACTACCAGAAAGTCCTTGACCTGCAGCCGCTGAACAAAGAAGCCGTCATCGGCATAAGTTATCTCCTTGAGAAGACCGGGGAGTTGAACAAGGCGATCGAGCATATGAAAGAGGCCGCCGCGCTATTCCCCGATGACCTGGATGTTATCTTCAGATGCGCTGAACTTTCATTGTTGACTGGTAATAGCGAAAACGCAAAAGAATATCTCCACAAATCCACGGAGATCGAACCAAATGACCTGAAAAGCAGAAAACTCCTAGGCGAAATATATCTAAAAGAAGGCTTAAAGGAAAAGGCATGGGAACAGTATCTTCCTGTTCTGAACGAGATTATTCTGGAAGCAAAATATGAAGATGCCATCCAGTTTCTCGAGGCTTTCAGGGAAGTCGATGCGATTGAGACCGGCAGAAAGCTGGCATTTCTGTACAGGCAGATAGGGGAAGATACGCAGGCTGCCACGGAGCTTGTCATCCTGGGCGACAGACTTAACGAAAACGGCTTGACCGATGAAGCACTTGCCTGTTATAGAGAGGCGCTCGACATAACTCCCGAGGAGGAAGGGCTGAAGGGAAAGGTCGCTGAAATAGCGGGGCAGGAAATTGAAGAAGTGGCAGTAATCGACGAGATCGGGGACCCGGAAGCGACTATGCCGGACCATATTTCCGTGACAGGAGACAAAACCACTGAAGAAATTTTCACCGACGCCGACATTTTCCAGAAATACGGACTGTTTGCCGAAGCAAAAAAGCTACTCGAAAACCTCAAGGCCAAAGAGCCCGAGAATATAGACCTCCACCGCAGACTAAAGTCAATCTATCTGGATACCGATGACAAAGAGCTGGCCGTCACAGAATGCCTTATATTGAACGAACTGTACAAACGCCTGGGTGACACGGAAAATGCCGGTAAGATATTGAAAGACGCCTGTGAAATATATCCCGAGGATCCGAGGTTGATGGAAAGGGTAGGGATGTCTTTAATAGAGCCGACAGCTCTTGTCGTGGAAGGTGATGAAGTTCCCGGCGGCGTGAGCGCCGGATCTTCAGACATAGAAGACCATCAGGATAAAATCGCGGAGGCTGATTTTTACGCGAGACAGGGCCTCATCCAGGAGGCCACGAAAATCCTGGAAAACCTGTATAAATTGTTTCCCGACGACAGCAGTATAATTGAAAGGCTTGAGCGTCTCGGCCAGGGCATGGAGGCGGCTGAAAAACCGGGAAGCCTCGAACCCCCCGAAGTAAAAGAGGCGGCGCCGGAGCCTGCTGCCAAAGAAGACATTGCCGTTGGGCCGGACATCACGGAGGGAACAACGGAAGAGTTTGAACCGCGTGAGGAACAGGAAGAATTCAGGGACATCAGCTTTACCGACCAGGATATTATCGGGGCGGAGGAAATCCCGGAGCCCGAGCTTGATAATGATGTTATGGAGATTTTCCAGGAGTTCAACAAAGGCATCGAAAAAGAACTCAGCGATGAAGACTCTGAAACTCATTACAACCTCGGAATAGCATACAAGGAAATGGGTCTGTTCGATGACGCCATCAAAGAGTTTCAGACATCCAGGAAAGACCCCAAAAGACAGATACAATCTTCTACAATGCTGGGGTCGGCCTATATGGAGAAGGGGCTTTATTCCCTGGCGATTGATGCGTTTGGCAGCGCTATTAAAAGTCTTCCCGAACAGGATAGCGCCCACTGGGCGGTCAAGTATGAGCTTGCCGAGGCATATGAAAAAAACGGCAATATCAAGGAAGCGTTGGATTTATATACAGCGGTCTATGGATGGGACGCCAAGTTCAGAGATGTTGGTGAAAAAGTAACCAGGGTAAAAGCCCAGTTTGCGAAAGGTGGCGAACCAGAAAAGATCAAGGAAAGAAAGGACAGGGTATCATACCTCTAATCCATGGATTTTCTGGAATATTATAAGCTAAAGGAACATCCCTTCTCGAATGTCGTGGACAAACGGTTCTACTATAACAGCCCACAGCAGTCGTCCGCCATAAAAAAGCTGCGATACGCGATTGATACAAGAAAAGGCTTTGCTGTTGTTATCGGCAAGATCGGCACAGGCAAGACAACTCTCGCAAGAAGGATGCTGGATGAACTCGTGTAGGAAAGTTACGAGGCCGCGCTACTTGTTATAATTCATTCATCCGTCAATTCCGAGTGGCTCTTTAAAAAATTCGCTATCCAGTTGGGGGTCAAAAATATCAGTGATAATAAGGTGGAGCTTATAGGTCAAATATACAAAAGGCTCACAGAGATTAATGAAGCGGGGAAAAAGGCCGTCGTTATGATTGATGAAGTCCAGATGCTGAATTCAAAGGAGATCATGGAAGAATTCAGAGGGCTTCTCAATATGGAAACCCAGGACGGCAAACTGGTCAATTTAATATTTTTCGGCCTGCCTGAACTGGAGGATATCCTCTCACTGGATGAGCCCCTGAAGCAACGCGTTGCCGTGAGAATAAAACTGACATCTTACGCCGAAGAAAACACCCGGGATTATATAATGCACAGATTAAATATTGCGGGGTGCGATACCAATATCTTTACGGATGAAGCCATATCGCTCATATACAGGTATTCAAACGGTATCCCGAGAGTTATCAACACGATCTGTGATAACGCACTGCTCGAAGGTTATCTATTTAAACATGCGGTCATCGACGAATCAATAATAAAAACCGTTGCGATTGATTTGGGATTTAATCCTCAACCTTAAGTATTGCCTGGACACGAAATTTTGCGCTCAACAACCGGTGCAACACCGGTCTGCACTAATCAACCGAGAATACTCAGCAGAAACTCCTCAATATCTTTAACGCCGTTTATTTTAAGCCCGTAATTATTGTCTATTTTCTCAGCGTTGCCGACAGGGATGACCGCTCTTTCAAACCCTATTTTCGAGGCCTCCTTCAGCCTTGCATTTGCTTGAGCAACAGCACGGATTTCCCCGGACAGCCCGACCTCGCCAAACACAAAAGACTTCGGGCCTATCGGGACATCCCTGGCGGATGATGCTATTGTGGCGATAATACCGAGGTCTACCGCAGGTTCTACAATCTTCAACCCACCAACAATATTGATAAAGATATCCATTCCACCAAGGTGCATGCCGGCCCTTTTTTCGAGTATAGCGACCAGAAGGTTTACTCTGTTAAAGTCAACACCGATGGAAGTCCTTCTCGGTATTCCAAAGTTTGTCCGTGAGACAAGTGCCTGTATTTCGACCATCAGAGGCCTTGTCCCTTCGAGGCTGGCCACAACAGTAGACCCTGAAACATTCCTTGGCCGACCGGAAAGAAACAGTTCCGACGGGTTGTCAACTTCTCTAAGACCTGAGTCGGACATCTCGAAAATCCCGATTTCATTTGTAGAACCGAAACGGTTCTTTATCGTCCTCATGATACGGTAGGAATGACCCCTGTCACCCTCGAAATAAAGCACTGTATCAACAATGTGTTCCAGGACACGAGGCCCCGCGATAGTACCTTCTTTTGTGACATGACCGACTATGAATACCGGTATGTTTGACCGCTTTGCGAACATCATCAGCTTTGCGGCGCATTCCCTGACCTGGCCCACTGATCCGGGAGCGGAAGAAAGCTCCTGGGTGAAAACCGTCTGAATTGAGTCGACCACCATGGCATCCGGCGATATTTTTATCGCCGCGTCCAGGATCCCCTCGATCGAGGTTTCAGGAAGCAGCACTATATTATCGGCGCTCACCGAAAGCCTGTCTGCCCTCATTTTTATCTGCCGGGGAGATTCCTCCCCGGATACATACAGCATTTTGCCTGTCTTTTGGGAAAGGCCCGCAAAAGCCTGAAGCAATAAAGTTGATTTCCCTATGCCGGGGTCTCCCCCGACAAGGATCACCGAACCGGGAACAATGCCCCCGCCCAATATCCTGTCAAACTCCTTTATGCCTGTCAGCATCCGGTTTTCAGTCGCTCCTTCAATGGAACACAATGACACGGGTTCGACCTTGCCCGGAGAATTCAGGGACGCAACATGCCGCCCGGCTGAAACAGTTTTTTCTTCGGCCATGCTGTTCCAGCTCCCGCAGTCAGGACATCTGCCGAGCCATTTCGGGCTGGAGTACCCACAGGTTTGACACTGAAAAAAGGTCTTTGATTTCGGCATATTAAATTACCATCCCGCCCTGAAATTCAGAGCGTATTTTTAGAGATAAAACACCCTCATCCCGGCCGTGGATCTATTTCATGACAGGCGAACAATATATTATATACGCTCATCCCTGGAATTTTCATGAAACCCCGGGCATTTCGACGCCGCACCGCCGTCATTAAGAGTTATAAACAGGCTATTCATTGGCGATATCGAACAACCGCATCCCGCCGCGCACAAAAAAAGCCTTTCTAAACATCCTGTTCATAAAATCCTTTGCCATCGCGGCAGCGTCAGGCGCATTATGGCCAAGGGCGAGCAATGCGGTTATAGCGGCCGAAAAGGTGCAGCCCGTGCCGTGATATTCACCCTTTATTTTTCTGCTCCTGAGATAATGGAATTCATCCCCATCATAAAATATATCCATGGCGATCTTTTCAAGGTGGCCGCCTGTTATTATGACATTTTCAGGTCCGTAGCCTTTTAAACGTACCGCCGCTTTTTCCATATCCGCTTCTGTTTTAATCCGGATACCTGTCAGCACGGACGCCTCATGGAGATTCGGAGTTATCACAGTACAAAGAGGCAATAATTTTTTTCTTATGGCCGCCGGAGTATTTTTCAGTGCGAGCCTCTTCCCCGAGGATGAAACTATAACAGGGTCAACAACAATGTTTTTAAGTGAATATTTCCTGATTATCTGCGCGGCTATTTCGACGTTTGATTCGCTGTAGAGCATGCCGGTTTTTATTGCGTCCGGCTCCAGACCGGATATGACGGTCACCAACTGCTTTTTCACGAACGGTCCGCTTACAGGCATGACACCGCTGACCTCTCGGGAATTCTGGGCTGTCAGCGACGATATAACGGAAAGACCGTAGACACCAAATGCATGGAAAACCTTTAAGTCCGCCTGTATCCCCGCCCCACCGGAAGGGTCGGAGCCGGCAATAGTAAGAGCTTTATTCATCAGATGGAATTATACTTCCGATGAATAAAATTGACAATAGCTGATGTGAATCCCGTCCGGGTTGCAGACCTGGCTCAACCGGACCTATTGACAGAAAACCACTAAATGTTTATCATCAAAGGCATTACGGAAAGAGGGAGATCAGGTCAGTAAACTCACATAAAATTTTTATGAATGGAGGAGTTAAAATGAAAAAGTTCAGTGCTTTATTACTAGCTTTGGCGATGGTTTTTTCACTAGCCTTTGCCGCAGGATGCCAGCAGCAAAAGGAGGCCGAGGAAGCAACCGCGCCATCCAAGGAAGCAACTGCGCCATCCGAGGAAAATGCGACCGGTGGATACGGTACAGCACCGGCACCGGCTACCGGAGGCTATGGCTCGAAATAGTATTTATCACACATACAACAAAGCTTACACACACAAAAGGGCCGGAATTCCGGCCCTTTTGTGTGTGTAAGCTTTCCGTCCCGTCCGTTTTCTTGATTAGAGGGTAACCTTAAACTCCATCACCGCGGATCCGAACAAAAATCTCCTCCTGGATACTTTTACTGTAATCTCATCGCCTTTCCGTTGATCCAGGAGGAATATCCTGATATCATCCACACTTCTGATTTTTGTATTATCAAGCGATAAAACAACATCATCTATTTTCAGTCCCGCAGTTTGCGAGACGCTGTCACGGGCAAACCCGACTATCTTCACTTTTCCTTCTTCTTCTTCACTCAGTACAACCATGAGCTCAGGCGATTCAGGCGCGTTAACGGCTGAGGGGAAAAGGATGAAATCGGCTATGTCCCTCTCAACAGCCCCATCATTCAGAATAATCGAATATTCTATATTGTTTAACCTGAAGGCACGCGCCGGAATTCCGGAGCCGAAAGTTATATGTCCGGCTCCCGCAATCACAATAACCTGACGTTCAGGGTTCTTCCGGATGAATTCATCAAGATTATGGGCCATTGATTCATCCCAGAGCACCTGCGCCTCGTAAAAAAAATCGAAGTTCCTGTCACTGGAATTCCCATGCATTTTAAAGATTTTCTTCAGTCTCTTCCTGTATTCCATGTTCGAGAGATCGATCTCCTCGGGGACCTCTTGCAGTTCTTCCTCTGTAAGAGCGTCAATACCTGCCCTGGCGACTTTCGAGACTATTTTCTTGCTGATATTAAGCGCTATGACAGGTATTTTATTCGCACGCGCGAACAAAAGAATCTCTCTGTAAAGATTATAGTCGAACCCCCAGTGTTTGAAATATTCCGTCTTCTTTAAAAAGACTTTTTCGTTGGTCCGGCCGGCGATATAATCGTCGAGAGCCTGCTGAAAAGGCTTCTGAAACATCTCCATGCCTATGGCGATGTTTTTGTTCGATTTATATAATTCCCGTATGACCTCAATCTGGGTGCGATGGTGCTCAAACCGGGTGTGTGATTCGCCGATATAGATTATCTGTCTACCGCTCACCTTTTTGATGATATCGAAGATACTCAGAACGCGCGGAATGTCGATGCCGAGGACCTCTTTTCCGGTCTTTAATCTGATACCTCTATCGCTACCGTCGACTGATTTCATGATGTTTTTGCCGTTTCTGAACGCGATAAAGCTATATCTACCATAATGTGGGATCCTCCGAACATATCCAGTCATGTCATCAGTTGAGACACTGTCAAGGACCGCTATCACTCCCCTGCTGTTCAGCGGGTTGTTTTTGACCGTGACACGGAAATCCCCCTCCTGACTCTCTATCTCGCCGAAAAGTCTTTTTACCCAGCCGGTTTCCGCATCCGGGACGACAAATGAAGATGATTTTATATCGTCATATTTAATCTCTTCCTCTTTTTTGTCCATAAAACCCTCTTTTTTGAAATAATCAGCCAAAGGGGCGTATTCCCCGGCCTTACCCCGTGGGATGACGAATATCTTTTTTTTATCGCCGAGCAGCCTCGAAATTACCGGGGGAAACTCTTTATCAGAAAGTCTTCTTAACAGGTCATAACTATCATCTATAACCAGCTCTACCGGCAGCTCCTCCGTCTCTATCTCGACAACGGTGGATTCTTCATCTATCACGAAATTCCTTCTCATCCAGCCGTCGCGGAATCTTAAGAGTAGGGGAATACTGAGCTTATATGTTTCAGCCCCCTGGAACAGCTCGAACCTGACCGATGCCTTTGAGCCTGTATATTTCATCTCCAGCTTTCTCAACCCGATTTTCGGCATCCCTTTCCCCTCAAGCCACTGGCTGAAGAACCATCCGAGGTCCTCGCCGGAGACGGATTCAAATGCATCCCGGATGTCGCTCCATGATGCGGAACGGAATTTATTTTTTTTGATGAATAAACCGAGCGACCGGTAGAAGGTCTCCTCGCCAACCTGGTTCTTCAGCATATGGAATACCATCGCCGACTTGTTGTATCCGATCGCCGCGCTGACCCTGCCGGTTCTGCCCGTAAAAGATTTCAGAGGAAATTCATTTTCCGGCCTCACATAACTCTGGAATGATATCAATGCCTGCTTCCTATAATCCCATCCGGTCCCTTTCAGTTCCCGGTACATATGGTCGGCAAGATAGGTTGTAAGTCCTTCGCTCCAGTTGCCGCTCTCATAGTCGATATAGACAAGGCATCCGAACCATTGATGTAATATCTCGTGTCCGAGGGAGGTCTCAACGATAAATGGCAGTCTGACAACATCCCGGCCGAGCAGCGTGAAGGTCGGCATGGCATATCCGGTTGGCAGAATGTTCTCGACGATAGAAAATCTTTTAAATGGATACCGGCCCAGGAGCTTTTCGTACATATTGAGGTACTTGCCGGCATATTCTATATAGGTCTTTGCAAGTCCTTTATCTTCAGGAAGAAAATACGCGAATATTTCGGTTTCATTAAAAGTGTCTTTCAAGATCAGGTATCTGCCGGCAATCAGGCTGATATTCCGGACCGGGTGCGGGAATACAAAAGAAAATTCCCTGTCAGTCCCTGTCTTGTCCCGTATCAAAATCTCTTCCGCCTCTGATACAGCCTCGAATTCTCGGGGCAGTATGGCCGTCAGGCTGAAGAGAGAAAGACCGTCTATGGCAGGATACCATTTATCTATCAGCACAACTCCGTCGGGGTTTATCAGATTCCCCTCCACAACGCCGGGGTTTTTGCTGTTGTAGGTACCGACAGATGCCCTGAACTCTGCTTCATATTCTATCATCAGGACCTCATCCGCCGTCTCGGGCCGGAAAGTAATCATGGTGATGCCCGGCCCAATGACCAGCGGCCTGTCGTTTATCGAAGCGGCGATGACCTTCAGCCCGGAGAGAGCCACGTTGGCAGTATGTTTTGAAGGCAGGGAAATCCTGGAGGTTCCGGTAATCTTATGGCCCTCAAGATCAACTTGTATATCAATTTTATTCAACGGTATATCCTCCCCCGCAAAAGAAATTCCATATAAAAACAGAGATAGCATCAGCAGAGAAAACTTCAGGGCTGTATACATTATTATGTGTCCCGCCTCTTTAATTTTTTGGTTTTATTTTACCGATACGGATACTATTAACTCAACCGGTTGACTTGGGCGTAACGAGCGGGAATCCAGGAATTAAAAAGGGCGGGATAACCCGCCCTTTTTAATGAAGTTAAGCTCCATCTGCATGGAGCCGAAAACCTGATTAGAAGAAAAGGTTCTGGTTCATCAAAATACCCAGTGAGACAAGCAGGGCGTAAATAGCAAGAGATTCGATCATGGCGAGGCCGATGATCAAAAGCATCATAATCTTGCCTGAAGCGCCTGGATTTCTCGCAGCTCCCTCTGTAGCGCCTTTTAAGCCGATGCCCTGTCCAATACCGGTTCCTAATGCCGCGATGCCGATGGCAAGTCCGGCGGCCAGCACGGCCATTGTCTGCACTGAAGAGTCTCCAGCCGCAGCTGCCCCTTCAGTCGCGAAGACTGCCGGTGCGAATAAGACTACGAGCGCAAGGGCCAGGATGATTAAAGATATTGATTTTTTCATTCGTTTGCTTCCTCCTTTCCAAAAACTTTTATTTAATGTGCCTCTTCAACGGCACCAGCAAGATACAGAGTAGAAAGCAGTGTGAACACTAATGCCTGAATCAGGCTGACAAGCACCCCAAGGCTCAAAATAGCCACGGGAATGAACCATGGAGCTATTAGCGCCAGCACACCCAGTATTATATGTTTCGCCACCATATTACCAAAAAGCCTGATCGAAAGCGTCACCGGCCTGACCAGATGTCCGATTACCTCGATAAAGAACATCAGGATCATCAGCGGAAGCGCGAATATTGAACGGATGGGTCCGACAAAATGCTTTATATAGCCGATCCCGTGTGCGCGTAGTCCGTAAAAATGCGTGGCGAGAAAGACGGGTATCGCCATCGCGGCATTAGTGTTTATATTGCTGGTCGGGGATGTAAAGCCCGGGATAAGCCCCATAAAATTAGATACTAGAATAAACAGGAAGATCGTACCGATAAGCGGAAAAAGCCGTCTACCCCAGTGCTGTCCGATATTTTCTTCGCACAGATTCAGGATTGCTTCAAGTACCGTCTCCATAAGGTTCTGCATCCCACTAGGTACCAGGCTTAGCGATTTTCTCATCATCAAAGAGACAGCTATGAGAATAATCGAAGCTAAAAAAGCGTACGAAACGAAATGCGGTACTGTTTCAGAGTTTAGAAATATGTCCATCAAGAGTTTTTCTTCGTGCATAAAGGCCTCCTTAAAGGAAAAAATCGTTTTACTATCGCATAGATTACTGGCAAAAGTCAATAGCTAAAACCAAAAAACTTGCTTTTTTTAGTTTAATATTGTATTAATAACTGGAATTATCAGGAAATATATTATAAGATTAAGGATAGATTATGGCTAAAGAAAAAATTAAACGCGCTTTAAGTGATGAAGAGAGGCATCATATGCCTCTTTATCCGATTGGAATTGTCGCAGAACTGATCGGAACGACGGACCAGACGTTAAGGCTTTATGAAAAGCATGGACTGATAAAACCCGCCCGGAGGAACAAGAACCGGTTTTATTCTGAAAACGACATAAAATGGTTGAGGTGTCTCAGGGAGCTGATCCATACGAAAAAAATAAGCATAGAAGGCATTAAAAAACTGCTTGATTACGCACCATGCTGGGAAATAACGGAATGCTCCGAAGAGAGAAAAAGCAAATGTTATGCTTCCCTGGACAAGACAAAACCCTGCTGGGAATTAAACAGGATGATATGCAACAGGGATTCAGGCAAGATATGCGAAGACTGTATTGTCTACCTGTCCAGGAAAACCAATACTAAATAAGCTGTTATCTCTTGATTTATTAATGTCAAAATGGACCTTTTGAGCCTGATGGGCGGGTAATAGCCCGTGCTTCCAGGTCTGAAGGGCCTGAAATTATCCATGCATTTCAACGGTCCATGCTTTATAACCGATAAAAAACACGGCAGTCTTTCTGTTTATGACATGGTCTTTAATATTCTGACGTCCGGAATAAAGTTCATTCAGTACAGGGAGAAAGAGAAGCCGCGGCAACGCATATATGAAGAAGCGATAAAGCTTCGACGGCTGACGCGCGACTTCAATGCGGTTTTGATAATTAACGACTATGCGGATATTGCACTTGCAGTCGATGCCGACGGTGTCCATCTCGGCCAGGAAGACCTTCCTCTAAATGCGGCAAGGGAAATCATGGGTGAAAAAATAATCGGAATTTCAACCCACAACCTCGAACAGGCTAAAGCCGCAGAAGCCGGGGGCGCGGATTACATTGGTTTCGGCCCCATATTTCATACCACGACAAAGGATGCCGGAAAGCCTGTGGGTATTGATGGTCTGAGTATCGTAAAAAAGAACGTAAACATACCAGTAGTGGCGATCGGGGGAATCAACCTGGATAACATCGAAGCTGCAATAAGCGCCGGGGCTGACGCGGTAGCGGTTGCGTCAGCGATCTGCAGGGGCGATTCAACCGAAAACGCAGAGAGGTTTATGCGTTTTTTCGGGCGGCAACAGGCATAAACAGCCGGTGCCGCGCTGCAGAAGCTTTTTCCCGGATATACCCGCCTTAAAAAACTTTCCGCGGCCATCGTTTTTTAAAATTTGTGATTTTAAGGTATAATTTTGTACCTGATGGATGTCTCGGAAAATTAAGCTGTAAAAAAGAGACTATAAGATAAAACCGTCTTTTCTGTTTTTGTAAAAATATCCGTGGATTCGCTTTCATCTTTACAAGATTGATGAAAATTTCCGGCGCGGAGTCCCTTGTGGCCGCAAGCAATATATTCGTCGGGATTGAATCGCCGCAACACTGGCCTGCCTGATGACGGCCTGCGTCGCAGGGACGTTCTTCACGAACAAATCGGTTCTGTTCGGGCCCTGAGGTATTTCGAGTCACCAGTGTATCGCGTACAACAATAAACAGATTGCGGGTCTATGCCCCAAACGCATTTCACAGGTTCTCTCTCAGCTTTTCGATCCCTTCTTCCATGTCCCTTGGCAGCGCGCTTTTAAATTCAATGTATCGCCCGGTCGCAGGATGGGAAAAACCGAGCAGTTCCGCGTGGAGCATCTGTCGCGGGAACTTAATCTTTTTATTTTTACGTTCGAGACAGGTTTTCCTGCCATAAACTTCATCTCCAAGCACCGGGTGGCCGACAGACGCAAAATGCACCCTGATCTGATGCGTCCTGCCCGTGCCGAGCTTTGCTTCCACTAATGTCGCGCCATTAAACCTCTCGATAACATTCCAGGCTGTGACCGCCTCTTTGCCCCTTCTGGCCTTTGTGGACATCTTCTTCCTGTCAGATTCCGACCGGCCGATCCTCAGGGAGATTTCACCCCTGTCTTTTTCCATATTTCCGTATAAGATAGCGATATACCTTCTGGTTATTGTCCTCTCTTTAAATTGATCGATAAGGCTATAATATGCCCCGTTCTCAACCGTTACCACCATAACGCCCGAGGTGTCTTTGTCCAGCCTGTGCACAACCCCCGGCCTTAACGGGGCGCCGATCGACGCGAGCTTCCCGCAGTGGAACGCTATGGCGTTCATGAGTGTCCCGCTTCTGTGTCCCGCCGCCGGATAAACAACAAGGCCCGGAGGTTTATTCACCACGACAACCGAATCATCCATATATATTATTTCGACCGGTATGTCTTCCGGAACCAGGCCGGGCGTCTCGTCGGGGATTGTTATATAAATCACATCGCCCGGTTTTGTCCTGTAGTTCGGTTTAATTACGAGATTATTTACCGAGAGAAGACCTTTTTCTATAAAACGCTGTATCTGCGAGCGGGTTATGCCGGAAATTTCCGATGCCTGCAGGTCGATCCGCTTTCCGGCGTCTCCGTCCGTGATATGAAATTCGAGCTTTCTCATGGCTGTATGCTACGGAAGGTTCTCCTTTGCCGTCCGCTTCGGGTTGTCTCCCTCAGGCTGATAATGGCTCCGGACAAATTTTATCTCGTCATCCACCGTCCGGAGTTTTCCGCTGAGTTTAGCATCAAGCAGTTTCCTTAATATTTTCGAATAGACGGGTCCGGGCGTAAAACCCATCTTCTTCAAGTCTTCGCCGGTAAGAACAGGTTTAATCTTCCTCAGTTCCAGGAGAAATTGTGATATTTCTTTCTTCCTGTTCGCGTCTTTTGTTGCGGCCATCGAAAAAAGTATTATCTCTATTTTTGCTTTTTCGAGGAGATGGTAGAGACGGACAGGATTTTGTACTGGAAGTTTCCCCAGTATCACGGCGGACTTCGACATGCCATTAAGGATCAGCTCTTTGATTCCGGGCGGGGTCGAGAGTCTCTCAAGCGCCTCCTTCCTGTCATCGTCATTCAGCCTCGAAAGAAGGGCCATCAGGTACAGGACCCCCATATCGGCCTTTTCTTCCATGTAGAGCAGGTTGTACCAGGCCAGCGTTTCATTCATGGACACAAGGGTCGCCTCGAGCTTTTTATCGAATACCAGCTTCTGGTTTATTACCCGGAGAAGACCTAAATCAGAAAGCCTTTTCAAAGTCCTGACGGGATTCGTCTCCCTGAATGCGATAAAAAGCTCCTCGCAGAGCCTGGAGCCGGAAAGCTTCTCGAACAGACTCAGTTTTATCGCCGACTTTATCAGGTTTTCGGTATGTTTGCTGATTTTAAACCCGAATCTCTCCGAAAATCTCACCGCCCGGAACGCGCGGGTCGGGTCTTCGATACAGCTGAGGTTATGAAGCACCCTTATGGTCTTTTCCTTTATATCGCGCTGTCCCCCGAAGAAATCGATTAACAGACCGAAGTCTTTTGGGTTCAGTTTTATCGCAAGCGCGTTAATTGTAAAGTCCCTTCTGTAAAGATCTTTTTTTATCGAGGAGATCTCGACCGTCGGCAACGCGGCCGGGGATTCATAGTATTCAGTCCTTGCAGTCTCGATATCAACCCTTAATCCGTCTTTAAATATCCGGGCGGTGCCGAAGCTCCTGTGGCACCTCACGGATGCCTTTAATCTCTCACTTAATGCCTTCGCAAATAATATACCGTCTCCTTCAATCACTATATCTATATCCAGGTTCTCCTGGCCGAGGAGCATATCCCGAACCGTCCCTCCGACCAGATAGGCGCTGAAACCCATGCTGTCCGCCAGATCTCCAGAGACCCTGAGCAATTCAAAGATCTCACCGGGAAACCGTTCTTTTATCCATGATGACATGTTTCTCCCCACGACCGGCTTTTCTGTTATACCCTCTTTATCGATATGCCGCCTTCTGAGGAATTCCTCATAAAGTACCCTGAGCAGGTCTGTCCTTGTAATTGCGCCTGTTATCTGGCCGTCTTTTATTACCGGCATAAACCTTTGATTCTGCTCTATCATAATTTCTTCAATGTCTCTGGCCGGGGTATCCGGCCCCACTGTGATCGCATCTGTGGTAGTGAATTCCATGCATCTATGCGTTTTGAAGCCATGAAACAACGCTTTTTCCACCGTCTCCCTCGATATCAGGCCGAAATACCTTCCATCCTTCTGAACCGGGAGTACATTGACGCCGTACTTTGTCAGGATATCTTCCGCCTCTTTTATGGTGCTGTCCCACTGCATTGTGATTACAGGACTGGTCATTATGTCGGAGGCAATCTTGACGGGTTTTACGTGGCCGGGCAAAAGCCCGGTTATCCTGTCCGCGACAACCTCGATCGAGGCCTCTTTTATTGTCGCCGAGGCCGCGTTTGGATGTCCACCACCCCCGAACTCCTCCAGAAGCCCCGCAACATTGAGTTCAGCGACCCTGCTCCTCGCCACTATTAATATCTTGTCCTCCATGCCCAGTATAAGAATTCCGGCGTCAATATCCTCCATATCCATTATCCTGTGGACAAGATGCGCCGCGTCCCCCACATAGGTCTCACGGTACGCCTTTGCTATCATGATTTTTATGCCACTAAGGACGATCTCTCTGGATGATTTAACAAGCTCATTGAGGAGATCCAGCTCTTCCGCGCCGAACTCCACCTTAAGGAAGTTGGAGACGATGTTCAGGTTCGCCCCTTTTCTCAACAGGTATGAAACAGCAAGCAGGTCCCTTTCGGTTGTTGAAGGAAAAAGCAGACGACCGGTCTCTTCATATATGCCGAGCGCAAGAATTGTCGCCTCCATCGGAGTGGGAGGCAGTTTTTTGTTTTTAAGCAATTCCGTAAAGATCGTGGCAGTAGCTCCTACATCTTCAATCTTCTCGATCTCTCCCCTGATATCTCCTTTTACTAATGGATGGTGGTCATAGATATGGACCTTAAGGTCCTTCTTCGACAACAGTTTCGCCAACGGACCGATCCTGCCGGGCTTTTTCGTGTCGACTATAATTAATTTCGCCACCCTTGAAAAATCGATCTCTTTTAAGCGCTTAATCTCAACAGGGTTAAATACATCGAGGAAGTCTCTCAGCTTTCGCTCCTGCGACCCGGGAAAAACCAACTCGGCATGAGGGTATAATTTTTTCGCCGCAACCATTGAGGCAAGAGAGTCAAAGTCGGCGTTTAAATGTGACGTTATTATCTCCACTATATATTCTTAACAGTTACGGGGATGAAATACAACTCAAGTCGGCCTTGCCGGACCACCACGGGGCTTTTCCGGCGTATCCGCCGGCGGTTCACTCCGGATCCGGGTTTATTTCCATACTCCGCGGCTATTTACTGTAAACTACTACCCGGTCCCGCCCGCTTTCTTTCGCGGTAAAAAGTGCATCGTCCGCATATGTAATGAGATCATCGTGCGTTGTGATTTTTTTGTGAGGATAAACAGATATGCCGATGCTTACAGTCAGCCCTCTTTTGTACTTCATACTTTTAAATTTATGGTCTTTAACGGATTTCCTTATTCTTTCAGCCTCCTGCAGAACGCCTTTAAGCGGCGTCTGTGGCAACAGGAAGATGAATTCTTCACCACCGTACCTCGCCAGCACATCGCTCTTGCGGGAATGCTTTTTGAGCAGCTGGGCAAATTCTTTCAGCACCCTGTCTCCTGTTTTGTGGCCGTAAGCGTCATTAATTTTCTTGAAGTGGTCTATGTCTACCATCAGGCAGCCTATCGACTGTGAATATCTCTGGCAGCGGCTGAACTCTTCGATGATGCGATGGTAAAAATACCTGATGTTATATATACCCGTAAGGTAATCGGTAATAGCAAGTTTTTCGAGCCTGGTTTTTTCGTCTTCCGCCTGTTCAAACAGGAAGGCGTTATAAAGCGCGTTCGCCGATGCATTGGCAATTGCGTTTAAGAGTTTGATCTCATTCCCCGTGAAGGTCTGTCCTTTCCTGGATGTTCTGAGTAAAAGCGTTCCTATCACCTTTTCACGGAAAATAATCGGGATAACAAGTATGGAGCGGATCCCCAGCTGCATAAGAATGTCCCTGACTTTCCGCATGATGGGGTCGGTGGTAATGTCATCCACAATAACAGGTTTCTTTGAGATAAGGGCCTCTGTTATCTCGGGATATTTCTTGAGATTGAGCCTTATACCGGTCAGATTCGGGTCCTCGAAGGTGGCGACAACAAATGCGTTTTTATGTATCCAGTCCACTCTGACGATTGAGCACCTTGTCACATGCATAATTTTAGCGATCTGTTCAACAATTTTGAAAAGTATCTCTTTTGGATCAAGGGAATCCGAAATTAACTGCGTAACGCAGGTGATCACCTCGAGCTCCTGCATCTCGTTCTTCATCTTTTCGATCAAGTCTTTGCCCAATATTATGCTTTCAAGCTTATATTCAAGGTCTCTTTCGAGGTACGGCTTATAGATATACCTGCTCACATGATGAACAACAGCGTTTTCGACGCCTTTTTTGATGTCCCCGGTAACAATAGCGATGGATGGGAACCTGGTTATTTTGTCGGAAACCACCGCCAGGAGTGGTTCCTCGACAATAACAGCTAAAGGCCGTTTCCGGGTTATACACCTTATAAAAGATTGAGCGCTTTTATAGTACCTTGGATTATAAATCTTTATGTTTTTGAAGAAATTCTGAAGAAATTCCGATAAAACATCATTTTGAACCAGCACCGCCACTTCTTTCTTGATCATGCTCTCCACCAAGTCAACCCAGGATAATATACATCTTTATGTCTGGTATATTATCCTGATTTATTTATACTGTGTCAAAACAAGAACCGACCGGACACACTCCATGAAAAATTCATCCTGTTCTACCGCAGGAGCATATTACTTGCTTGACAATCAGGAATTATTCTGACAAGAGCGCATGGATTTCCAGCAGGATTACATCTGATTTCCAGACTGCGGGACGCTATTCTTCCACAGTGATGGCCTCAACCGGGCAGTTCTCCTCGGCAGCTTCACAACAGCCGACAAATTCACACGCCCCGGCATCCATCACCTCCGCCATGCCAACGGCTTCATCAAGATGAAACACGGCAGGGCATATCTCCTCACACGCGCCGCAGCCTATGCACAGCTCCGGGTCAATAGCAACGTTCATTACATCTCCTCGATTACAGCGGCAGCCAGAAGAGGGAACATGATTTCATGGTGCCCTGTTAAGGCATAGTTCCGTCCACTCTCAAGTGTCGGCCTTCTGAGGACATTCTCCCTGGGCCTGTAATGCTGTATAAAATCCATATTAACAGTTGTTATGTTCTGCACCTTGTTTCCGAGATTTCTTGCGATGTTCAGGCACTTAAGAAAGACTTCGGGCAATATAACAGCCGATCCCAGATTTATATAAACACCCCCTTCAAGGTCTGCTATAACCGAAGCCAGCAGCCTGAAATCATCCATGCTGCCTTTGCCTATCGCCGCGCCGTCGGCTTCGGGATGCATATGTATTATATCGGTGCCCAGAGCGACATGCACCGTCAGCGGCATATCCAGACCATACGCGCACGCGAATATGCTTTTTTCCTTGAACTCAAACTTCCCCTTGTAAATATATTCTCCGATGGCCTTTCCGATCCCGTATCCCTTTTTTATTCCCCTGTTAATCGCAAGATTTACTCCCCTGCCCGTATCTTTCGCCATGCCGAAAGAGCCCGAGCAGAGTTCCGCCGCCACATCCTCGGATGTATGTCCGGCCAGTGCAATCTCGAAATCGTGGATAGCGCCTGCACCGTTTACAGCTATGGCTGTTATGACCTCTTTTTTTATCAGTTCTATAATTAACGGAGAAAGCCCCAGCTTTACCGGATGAGCGCCCATTCCCAAAATGACAGGCCTCCGGTCCGCCCTTGCCGAAACTATGGCCTTTACTACCGACCTGAAGTCTCTCGCGGCATAAACATCAGGCAGTTTATCCAGGAATTCATGCACGGTCCCACCCTTAACAGGCGCTTCAGCAAAAGACTTTATGTTGACCATGCTCTTCCTGCTGCACAATGAATATGATTTTACTGATTTTAGAGAAACGGGATGATACTTTTTCATAGAATAAATTTTAACATATAACAACCATATACTGAACATTGAACTTTAAACGTTGAACTTCTTTTGTCCGTTGCTTTTCAGTCTGTTAACGTAGAACCTTGAACATAGAACGTAGAACTTCTTTTATCTGTTGTTCTTTGCTCTTTGCGTCTTTTGTCTCTTAACCTTGAACGTTGAACATAGAACATTGAACTTCTGTTGTCCGTTACGCTATGCGCTATGCTTTTCAGAGTCAGGAGACTTTTATGTCATATGCCTTGACCTTGCGGTGGAGATTGCTTCTCTCGATATCAAGCACCTCGGCGGTCCTTGATATATTCCAGGCATTCTCCCGCAGTTTTCTGGTTATAAAATCCTTCTCAAAAGAATCCCTGGCATCCCTGAGCGTCCTGAGCGCAAAATAGTCGGAACCGGATGAATCGCCCATAACAATATCGGCCTTGGTGATTGTGGTCGAGGGAGTCATGATAACAAGCCGCTCCAATATATTTTTAAGCTCCCTGATGTTTCCGGGCCATGCGTGTTTCTGGAGAATCCTGACCGCTTCCGGCACAATCGTCTTCGGCTGCTGCCTGTACTCGGAGGCGAACATCCGGAGAAAATGCTCGACCAGCACCGGGATGTCCTCGGCCCTCTCCTTGAGCGCCGGGACCTTTAGGGGAATGACATTCAGCCTGAAAAAAAGGTCGCTCCTGAAATTGCCGTTTTTTACTTCTTCATCGAGGTGCTTGTTTGTGGCTGAAATGATCCTTACATCAACCTTGATGTTCTTATCTCCCCCGACACGCTGGAATTCCTGGGTCTCGACAGCCCTGAGGACCTTCGCCTGTGTCTGTAACGACATGTCCCCTATCTCGTCAAGGAAAAGCGTGCCCCCGTCGGCAAGTTCGAACTTGCCCTTTTTCTTCTCAAAAGCGCCTGTAAACGAACCCTTCTCATGGCCAAACAATTCACTTTCGATCAATTCCTGCGGGATGGCGGCGCAGTTCACCTCTACAAACGGCCGGCCGGCCCTCGGGCTGTTCTCATGCAGAAGGTGCGCGACGAGTTCCTTGCCCGAACCGCTTTCGCCGAGTATCAAGACCCTGCTGTTACTGGCGGCAGCCAGTTTTATCTGTCCCCTGAGCTGCTGCATCTTTACCGAATCGCCTACCAGTTGCCATTTTTTGAGGAGATTTTCGCGGAGATTTCTATTCTCTATCTCAAGATTTTTTTTCTCGAGAGCCCTGTTGACCGCCAAAAGAATCTTTTCCATCGAAAGCGGCTTCTCAAGAAAATCATATGCCCCGATCTTTGTGGCCTTCACCGCAAGCTCGACATTGGCATGCCCGGAAATGATTATCACGGGGAGTTCGGGATTGATCTCCCTGATCCCTTTCATCGTCTCGATACCGTCCATGCCCGAAAGCCAGACGTCGAGAATAACAATGTCCGGAGCAGCCTCCTTCGCGAGACCCAACGCCTTTTCACCCGAGCCAGCGGTAACAGGCTCAAACCCTTCATCCTCGAATATCCCCGAGAGGGTCTCCCTAATCGACTCTTCATCGTCAACTATCATTACAACCGGTTTCGGCATCTAACCTTCCTTTATGGGCAGTTCTATCGCGAATATGGTGCCTCTCGGCTTATTGTCCTTTATTCTTATATAGCCTCTGTGTTCCGTTATCACCCTGCCGGCTATCGCAAGGCCGAGTCCTGTGCCATCCTTTTTGGTGGAGAAATAAGGCAGGAATAACTTCTCCTTGTCTTCTCCAAGTATGCCGGGGCCGTCGTCTTCTATATCGACATAAGCCCTGTTTGACGCAATATCATGATTAATCACAATATGGATTCTGCCTTTATTCTGCATAGCCTCAATCGCGTTGTCAACAATGTTTATGATGACTCGCTTGAACTGCTCGGGGTCCAGTTCAACCGGCGGTTCGTCTTCCTGCTTTGAGACTCTGATCTCCAGTTCTTTGTAATCTTTATACAGGTTGGCGATACCCTCTATAATATTAGAAATCAGGACCGGACTTTTATTTATTTCCGGCATCTTGCCAAACCTTGAGAATTCATTAACAAGCCTTTTTAAGCTTTCGACCTCTTTGATTATGGTCTTTGTGGAGCGTTCAAACACCTTCCCGAAATCCTCATCCTTGTTCTGCCATTTCTTGATCATATGGTCTGTCGAAAGCTTTATGGGAGTCAACGGATTTTTAATCTCATGAGCCACCCTCCTGGCAACTTCCTCCCATGCCAGAGCTTTCTGAGCCCTCACGATCTCCGTAAGATCATCAAAAACAACAATGGTGCCGAGGAAGTTCTCTCCATCCATAAGGCTGGTAATAAAAACCCTCAACAATATTCTTTTGCCATTGATGTTAGCCCTGATCTCCTTTTCTACTCCCTTGAACTCTTTTATCCTTATGTTTTTGACCGTCTTTTTGAGTTCCCCGGAATTCAGCATTGATAACAGGACCGTATAATTTTTGTTGATTATCTCTTCGGGCGTTATATTCAGAATCGCGCATGCCGCGCTGTTAACAGTCAGTATGTTTCCCGCCGTATCCAGGGATATAACGCCGGAATTAATGTTTTCGAGTATATTCTCGATTATGAGCCTCCGCCTGTCCGACTCCAGGTACGCATGCTGCAGGGACTCCTTGCCCGCCTTCATTTCTTTCACCATATGGTTAAAAGAACGCACGAGCAGGCCGATCTCGTCGTCCCTGTTGATATCTATCTCAATATCAAGATTGCCTTGGGCCACCTGCTCTGTTGAACGGGCAAGCGCCTGTATCGGGTCGGTAATGCCGCGTGATATCCGGAGGGCGACCCATAAGGCCATGAATACTATCAGCGAAGTGAAAAAGAGCAGTATCAGAAGATAGTTCATTTTTATCGGGGATTTCCATGATTCCAATGTCAGGTAGTTCTTGTATGTCTCTTTTATCTTCTCGGCGTTTCTTCTGATATCTCCACTCATGAAAGATTCAACTATAGTTACTCCCGTCTGCTTTTCACCATCATATTCCGGGACAACGGCCCTGATGAAGTCTCCGTCGGCGCCAGTTATTACTTCCGTGGCGGCTTTTCCATTAAATCCCGCCGTGACTGTTTCTGTCGCATCTTCAGGTATATCCTTAAGATGCCGCACGGTGTAATTATCAGGCACCTGCTTGCCGGAAACAAGTGCTTTGGCGAACAAAAGGGTCTGCCTTCGCTGCATTTCATAAGCAGACCGCGCAATCTCGATAGACTGATTCAGGGGCTCTTTTATCTGCGGGTCAAACCACCTGTCAAGATAGTTTGTGACGATGCCGCTCGATATAATAAAGAGAAATGCCGAGGGAATCAGTGTGAGCCCGACAAGCACAACAACAAATTTTGTTTTGAATTTATAGCCAAGGACCCTGTGTTTTCTTCCGAGGTATACCTTCACCAGGCTCTTGCCGACAAAAAACATCAGAACAAGCATGGCGAGCAGATTCAGATTCAACAGGACAAACAGCATGAGTTTTGTCGGGAAAGGTACGTTTTCTATTCCCATGTAGTGAATTTCCACTCCAAAGACAGCGATAATCAGAAGCGCGACCACCACAAGAAAGACCGTATAACGGAAATTCCTCACTTTACTCCCTTAATAACAAAATTAGCCGAGTCTTTTACCGCCCTGAATTCGTTTTCGGACAGGAAGATGAAGATATACCTGATAACAGGAGGGATTTTGCGTATCTTTGACTCTACAGTGACTCTCACGAAATATCTGCCTGGATCGAGTTCCCTTATGTTGGTAAGCTTCAGGTCCCTGAACGACAATGTCCAGCCGAGCATTGATTCGAGTGACCTGAACCGCTTCTCGATAATTACATTGCCGTCGGATGACGTAGCAACATACTCTTTTTTGATGGGGTCCGACTTAACCGTCCTGGAATAATACTTTCCAAGCACAAATTCATTCGGCCAGATGTTCCATATCCTGAACAGATCGATATAAAAATTAAATTCCTTATCAATGCCCTGCTTGATCTCCAGGATATTTTTCTCTTCGAGTTTAATCGAAAAAGTCACGTAAATATCATCATCGGCAATTTCAACTCCGGGTCCGGAAATCCCCTGTCCTTCCGAACGGGCTGGCGCAAGGACAGAGATGATAAGCAGTAAAAATGCAATATATTGTCTTAACATTAAGGCCAGGCAACTCCTATAAAAATTATTTCCATTATAACATACCGATTATGTATAGTATTTAGTAACAATACCGGGACTAAAACAGAAGCCGGGATGAAAAAAGATGCGGAAAATTTATGATTTTTCAGAAAAATATCTGTTATTTCCTGCTTCCGACCGGTGATTTCCGGATATTTCATGGAGGTTAATTATGGAACTGAAGGCAGTATCAATAAATATTCCCCCTGACTGCAATATTATACTCGGCCAGACACATTTTATAAAAACCGCTGAAGACCTTTATGAAATTATTGCGACAACAGTTCCTCATGCCCAGTACGGAATTGCCTTCACAGAGGCATCCGGCCCCTGCCTTATCAGGACCGAGGGCAACAACAGCGGACTGACGGACGTCTGCGTCAAAAATCTTCAGGATATCGGGGCGGGCCACGTATTCTGCATCCTGCTCAAAGGCGCATTCCCGATCAATATTCTGAACCAGATAAAGAACTGCCCTGAAGTATGCTCCATCTTCTGCGCAACAGCCAACCCGGTCGAGGTCATCGTAGCAGAGACGTCATCGGGAAGGGGAATAACCGGAGTCATCGACGGATTTCCTCCGAGAGGGGTTGAGACACCAGGGGACAAGGCGCAGAGAAAAGAATTTCTCAGAAAAATCGGCTATAAGCTTTAGAGGTTGAACTGCAATGAAACTATCTGACCTGAAATTTGACGAAAACGGGCTGATCCCAGCGATAATCCAGGACGCCGATAACGGTGAAGTCCTGATGCTGGCGTATATGAACGCTGAATCACTGAAAGAAACGGTATCTTCAGGCTACACGCATTTCTGGTCACGTTCCAGGAAAAAGCTATGGAAAAAAGGCGAGACATCGGGACATGTCCAGGAAGTCCGGCATATATTTTATGACTGCGACGGGGACACACTCCTGATAAAGGTGAGACAGAAAGGGCCCGGCGCCTGTCATACAGGCCACAGGTCCTGTTTTTTTACCGATATCAGCGGCAGGGAGACGGAAAGCACCATCTTCCGGGCGGACGATGTATACGGCTGGGGAAAATGATACTTGACGACATTTACGGTGTTATCCTGGAAAGGAGGCGCAACCCCTCTCCTGATTCGTACGTGTCGGCGCTTACCACAAAGGGCAAGGACGCGATACTCAAGAAGATCGGAGAGGAAGCAGCTGAAGTTATAATTGCCTCGAAAGGCCTGGACAAACAGCAGGTTATACATGAAATGGCCGACCTATGGTTCCATTGTATGGTTTTAATGGCGGAGGAGGGACTGAGCCATTCGGACATTCTGAAAGAACTCGAAGACAGATTCAACAAAAAGAAGGAACAGGATACATCTGGCTGTATATTCTGCAATATAATCTCGAAAGAAACACCCGCCGGGATTATATATGAAGATGAAAATGTGATGGCCCTTGAAGACATTAACCCCCAAGCGCCCTTACATGTGCTTGTCATTCCTAAAAAGCATATCCCGACATCTCTCGGGCTGATAAACAGGGACAATGAACTTATCGGACAGCTTTTTCAGGCGGCGAACAAAATAGCTACAGAAAGAGGTGTCGCGGAACGCGGCTTCCGTCTGGTTATGAACACAAACCCTGAGGCAGGCCAGAGCGTCTACCACATACACCTTCATCTACTTGGAGGCAGGCCGATGCACTGGCCGCCGGGCTGATTAATCCTCGATGCTGGTTATAAAAGTGAGGTAAGACGTCTCGGTTGTGTCCAGCTCAATCCCCACGCCATTTTGCGCCAGGGAAGAATAGGGCGGATGCTTATAGGTTCTTACTACCCTCCCGGTAAACGTTGTCGAACCATTGTTCGGGATGAGAAGATTTATCTTTATGATACTTCCGGGCGAATAGAATTTGGTCGTTCTTATGAACAGACCGGTTTTTGATATATCATTTGTTATGCCGGTATGTTGCAAATCGTTGGTGCCAAAATCTACAGCCAGTCTTTTATTGATTCTCTTGCTGCGTCTCTTGTCCATAAAAAACCTCGCTTAATTCTTTTCCGGTCCAATGGTGCCGAAGGCGGGACTCGAACCCGCAAGGGTTTCCCCACACGCCCCTCAAGCGTGCGTGTCTACCAAGTTCCACCACTTCGGCATTTTAGAAATATACAACAATGCCGCCGATGTTTTCAAGCGATTATCCGAAAAAACTGATTCATACTGTAAAAACGCTGTTTTTTGGTTATATTTTCTTATGCATTAAGAAGACAGTTTTTTATCAGCTTATGCCGGATAAACAGACCTTTGAGAAACTCTCCTGCCCGGGGAAAGAGGCCGGGCGGCCCAGGAAGTCCGTGAATATCCTGACTCCCGGGATTGAGGTGTTCCTGAAAAAACGCGGGTTCCAGGTGCACAGGAAAGAACCATGCTGGAACCTCCTTCCTCTCGGCCCCGCATTTCCCGACGAATAGTACAGAATGCTTCATTAGTATTCCTTCCGTATCGTCCCGATGTTCGTGAACTTAAGAAGAGATGGCGGGAACCACCTGATATGATCCGGATAGAGAAAGAACTCTTTCAAATATGGAGACGAATATTTATAATAAATACTAAAGACGGTATTGCAGGAAATCCAGTAAAGGTATTGAACTGTTACTCCAGGAGGTGAGATGGATCAGACAAAAATGATCTGCAGTATATGCGCGTGGAGGGAAAACTGCCAAAAGAAGTTTTCGGTCTCCGGTAAAGATATCCGCTGCGCGGATTTTGTTAAATATATGAGCATACATGACAACAATTCAGGGGAGAACGAAGCAGATAGGAAAGAAAAAAACAAGGAGGGCTAAATGAGGATCAGTGAACTGGACGGCATCATCAACATAAGCAGTGACGGCGTGACAATCAAGGATGAAAAAGGGCTTCTCGCAATCATGGACCAGCTTGTTTACGAAGCGGTCTTTTCCGAAGAAGAGAGAAGGAAGGGGCTTTTTATATTACTGAAGGAAATCGCTAAGGCATTTGGGGCGTTCCCGGCGTCCATACAGGGGCTGTATGAGGAGATGGGAAAAAATTACCCGGGCTTCACTGTTCCGGCGATCAATATCCGGGGACTCACCTATGATTCCGCGAGGGCCGTCTTCAGGCAGGCGATTGAGAAAAAAACGGGCGCGTTTATTTTTGAGATAGCGAGGTCGGAGATAGGATATACAAAACAGAGGCCACTTGAATATTCCGCCGTGGTTCTGTCCGCCGCCGTAAGAGAAGGTTATAAAGGACCGGTTTTCATACAGGGAGACCATTTTCAGCTGGTAAGAAAACACTTTCTGAGCGACCCGGCCGCCGAGACAGGATATATCAAGGGACTGATTCAGGAGGCGATAGATGCTGAGTTTTACAACATCGATATCGATTCCTCCACACTTGTTGACCTGGAGAAACCGACTCTGACCGAACAACAGAGACCCAACTACGAAAAGACGGCCGAACTCAGCGCCCTCATCAGGGAGCTTCAGCCGCCGGGGATCAAAGTCTCCATCGGAGGCGAGATCGGCGAGATCGGCAAGAAGAACAGCACCCCGGAGGAATTAAAGGCGTACCTTGACGGTTTTAACGAAACTTTCAAAGGAAGTCCGGGTCTCAGCAAGCTGAGTGTACAGTCAGGCACTTCACACGGAGGCGTTGTCCTGCCGGACGGCTCACTGGCGCAGGTCAAGATAGATTTTGAGACCCTGAGGCAGTTGTCGGACATCGCAAGAAAGGAATACGGCCTTTCCGGTGCTGTCCAGCACGGGGCATCGACACTCCCCGAGGACGCATTCGATATGTTCCCCGCAACAGGCACTTCAGAGGTGCATCTGGCAACAGGGTTTCAGAACATAATTTATGACAGCGAACACCTCCCGGACGCATTCAGAGATGAGATTTATGATTATATCCGGAAGGAATTCGCGAATGAGCGCAAGGAAGGCCAGACAGAGGAGCAGTTTATCTACAGCACAAGGAAAAAGGGTTTTGGCGCGATGAAAAAGAAGTGGTGGGACCTGAGCAGTGATATCAAAGAGCCGATCATGGCGGAGCTGGAGAAAAAGTTCGGCCTGTTATTTCATAAGTTAAAGGTCGAGAACACAGTCGGAATAGTCGGCGAAACAGTACCAGCCGTGATAATCGGAAAACAGATGCCGGATAATATACTGAAGGAATTATGAAAAAAGAGGTGATCGCGCTTGTTGTCGGCGGCGGCCCTGCTCCAGGCATTAATGGGGTTATCAGTGCCGCGACAATTGAGGCCTCCAATGAAGGCAAAAAGGTAATCGGAATCGTCGGCGGATTCAGCCCACTTTTTTTAGGCGACAAGAGCTGCGCCATACAGTTAACAATCGACGAAGTATCCAGAATTCATACTTCAGGCGGTTCCATATTGAGGACGTCCAGGGATCCAATTTTGAATGCCGAGGAAAGGTTCGGGACTCTTTTATCGACGTTAAAGGCATTAAAGGTCAAGCATCTTATAACAATAGGCGGAGACGGAACCGCTTTCATGGCGAGATGGATAGAGATGGAGTCAAGGGGCAAAATTTCCGTCGTCCACGTGCCCAAGACAATAGACAACGACCTCCATCTGCCCGGGGGGCGGTCTTCCTTCGGCTACCAGACCGCGCGCCACTGGGGAGTGGAGCTGGTCAAAAATTTAATGGAAGATGCTAAGACGACCGGCAGGTGGTATTTTATCACCACCATGGGAAGATATTCCGGTCATCTCGCCCTTGGCATAGGCAAGGCCGCCGGTTCGACCCTGACCTTAATACCCGAAGAATTCGGCGAAAAGAAGCTCCAGATCAAAAAGGTTGCCGATATACTCGAGGGGGCGATTATCAAAAGGCTCTCCATGGGAAAAGATCATGGAGTAGCTGTTCTTGCCGAAGGCATATCAAATAAAATCGATCTCCAGGATCTTGTAAAAAACACGGAAACGGAAAAAGATGAGTTGGGCAGAACAAGGCTCTCGGAGATACCGGCGGGGAGAGTTCTGAAAAATATTATAAAAACAAGCCTTGAGTCAAGGGGAATAAAGATGACTATCGTGCATAAAAACATCGGTTATGAATTAAGGGCCGCCGATCCGATACCATATGACATTGAATATACCCGAAATCTCGGTTATGGGGCCGTCAGGTTTCTGCTCAACGGCGGCACAGCCGCAATGATAGTCTTTGATGACGGGAAGCTGCGACCGGTATCCTTCGTCGAAATGTGGGACCAGACAACAGGGAGAACCAAAGTCCGGTTCGTCGATATCCATTCAGAAAATTATGAAGTAGGGAAAAGCTACATGATAAGGCTCGATAGAGACGATTTCAGCGCCGGGAATATCCGGCGGCTGGCAGGGGCTGCCGGCTTAAGCGTTAAGGAATTCAGGCAAAGGTTCCACTATCTTGTTGAATAATCTTTTTCATGAAATATCACTGTACGGTATTTAAGGCGGCATTGTGTGGCTGCTGAACTCCCTGTCAGTAATGTATGTTGTCCAGACATTTCTGCACTCGCTTGTCGCCATATTAATCATTGAACGGGCAATCCGGATATGGGACATCAGAAATCCCGTCAATCAGTTCCGGTACCGCCTCATGACTCTGATACTGCCCATATCCATGTTCCCGCTATACAACCTGATAAACATGAACAGAAACTCCATGTACTTCCGCGAAGAACGGGCGCTCTTCAATATGCACAGGTGGCTGACAGTGGAATTATGGGACATTATCCCGGTCAGCACTATCTTCATGCTCCTGCTGATTGTCACTTCAGGCGTCTTTTTTTTTCAGGAGCTGATTCCGATCTTCAGGGACCTCTCCGCGCGAGGAAAGGACAATTTCAGCGACGACCACCCTTCAAGCGCTGATATAGACTCCATGGTTACAGAGCTGAGCAGGTCGCTCGGGATAGAAAAACCGCCTGTCTCCATAATCGATAATGAGAACCCCGTTATCCTGACTGCCGGGTCAAACAGGCATTCCATAGTGTTATCCTCTGGTCTCATAAAGCTGCTGGACAGGGAACAGCTTCGGAGCGCGATAGCCCACGAACTTGCCCATATAGTCAGGATGAGCAATGCAACCACCTGGATTATCTTCATTATACGCGCCCTGATGTTCTTTAATCCGATCGTGCTTATCGTCTTCAGAAGGATCGTACAGGATGATGAGCATATATGCGACGACATAACCGTCTCTCTGACAAAAAAGCCGCTCGTTCTTGCATCTACATTGAAAATATTCTATTCTTCTCTATATGAAAAAAAGGCTTCTTTAATGGGCGGAATAACTTTCCTGAAAGATGGACTGGAAAATCACAGTCACGACCTCCTGCTCAAGGAAAGGATAGCGAGACTCGAAAACTGGGAAGATTATCAGGGTAAAGAGTTCGATTGGGGGCGGTTAATCTTAACAACGGGAGTAATAATCATTATTAATTATTTCGTGGTCTGATCCTATGGGAAACAGTTTAAAGACAAAGCTTCGCATGTTTTTTACCTTTGCCATGACGATTCTGGCGACCGTGCTCGTCCTGAAATTGCTTAACTGGATACCCCTGTCATTCCAGAAGGAAGACATGAGGAAGTACAAAACAGTCGAAGACGTGAAGACAAAGCTTAAGATTCCGAAAATATATGTGCCAGCCTACTTCCCCGAGCATATCAGGTGGCCGCCCGCCGAAATATTCGCCCAAAAGAAACCTTCTGTAATGATCATAATGCATTTCACACATACGGACACGCAGAGCTTCGCGTTGTCCATCTATCAGGTAGACTCAAAAGCCCATTTCGAACCGCCTTTCAGGACGGGTATATTATATATCAAGAAGGAGAGCACTGTGTTCGTCAATGGCAGGGAGGGTAAACTGACACTTGCCGTCTGCAGTGGGATCGAGAGGTGCAACCGGCTGTCATGGAATGAAGGGGGATACAGCCTGACTCTTATTGCCTACGATTCTCCGGAAAATATTTTAAAAATGGCTAAAAGCATGCTATAAATAAAGACAACGTGAATTATATAATGGAATACGGACATATACTGTGGATAAGACATTTTTCCTGGTTAATATAGGAATTTTTACCGATTGTATTTATATCCTTTAATCTGCTATGGTTGTTATAACACATGGAAATGTTTTCATAAAGACAGCAACCCGGAGAAAATGCTGAACCAGGCGAATATAAACGGGCCGAGCCATGGTATCCGTATCGCGTTATGAACATTAAGGAGAATAATTATGCTGTCTAGATTCGCATTTTTATTCAAGCTTGTACTTGTCATCTTTTGCCTATGCTTTCCGGCTGAAAGCATAGCTGTCCAATCGACACCTTCCGGTACCGCAGACCTCTGCCTCGGCTGTCACAGCAACAAGGATTTCACTGCGAAGTTAAAAAACGGCGAAGATCTTTCTCTCTTTGTAAATAAAGACCTGCTTGAAAATTCAGTTCACAACATGCTGGACTGCTCGGGCTGTCACAGCGGATTTTCTCCGGAAAAACATCCGAGCAGGATCCTGGAAAACAGAAGAGCTTACGCTGCTTCGGGCGCCGCGATATGCAAGAGTTGCCATACCACATTCAGGACGGATTTGCATGGCAGGATGGTCAAGGCTGCGGAAAAAAGCGGTCAATACTGCGTTGACTGTCACGGCGCGCATACTGTCCAGCCGGTCTCGATGCAGGAGCTCAGCGAGCCGAAATACTGTCTCGGATGCCATTTAAACAAGCTGAGCATGACCTTCAAAAACGGTGAAAAGCAGTCTGTTCAGCTGGACCACATGATACTGAAGGCATCCGTTCATAACAAGCTCTACTGCACGGACTGCCATTTCGGATTTTCCCCTGAAAAACATCCGATCAGACAATTCAAGAGCAGCCGGGATTATGTAATCGCTTCATCTGAAAGCTGCAGGCGGTGCCATTTCGATAAATACACGAAAACACTCGAAAGCATTCATTACTCAATGCTGAGCCACGGCAACATGAAAGCACCCGTCTGCGTTGACTGTCACGGCGCGCATTCGATCGGTCGGGCCGGACAGGAAAGGACTGTGAGCGCAAAAAGATGCAAAAAGTGCCATAGAGAGATATACAAGACATATTCATCGAGCGTGCACGGCAGCGCGCTCTTTGTAGACCACAACCAGGATGTTCCCGTCTGCGCGGACTGCCACCGTGCCCATAACATCGAAGACCCCCGGACATTCGATTACAGGGAAAAGATCCCGGGGATGTGCGGCGGCTGTCACGCAAACAAAGAACTGATGGACAAATACGGGTTGTCCACAGCTGTTCTTCAGAGTTATCTGCAGGACTTTCACGGCATAACCCTCAAGCTTTATAAAAAGCAGAAGGACGCCGGGAACAAAATCACATTAAAGCCGATCGCTGTCTGCGTTGACTGTCACGGCGTTCATGACATTACGCCTACTACCGGCCCGAAGTCCTCGATAGTAAAAGCAAATCTTGTAAAAAGATGCCGGAAGTGCCACCCTGACGCAACAGAGAACTTTCCTGACAGCTGGATTTCTCATTACAAGCCCAGCCTCCAAAAGGCCCCGATCGTTTACACAATCAACCTGATATACAAAATTTTCATACCGTTTATGATGGTCGGATTGATCCTGCAGATACTTCTGCATATCTGGCGTTATGTTGTCAACAGGTAGGAGGTCCTGAAATGGAAGTGAACAAAATCATAGTTGGTGGCAAGATAAAAAGATTCAGCTTATACAGGGTGTTCGAGCACCAGTTTGTCATGATCACCTTCGCTATTCTTGTAATAACGGGTCTTTCACAGAAATTTCATGAATACGGTCTTTCTCAATGGATCATTATAAAACTGGGCGGAGTGGACACTGTCAGGCTGATCCACAGATCTACAGGCCTTATCTTCGCGCTGATTACGATTTTCCATATAATCGTGGCTTCCGTGGGAGTTGTCTTCCATAAATGGCAGGCGTCAATGGTGATAAACAGAAAGGACTTTACCGACGCGATCGACAATCTCAAGTATTATTTCGGCATAACAGACCAGCCCGCAAGGTGTGACCGGTATGACTACAAACAGAAGTTTGAATACTGGGGCGTTGTTATCGGGGGCCTTCTGATGATGGCGACCGGGTTTGTATTATGGTTTCCCACCTTCTTCGTAAAGTTTCTGCCCGGCGAGTTCATTCCAGCGGCAAAGGCGGCCCATACAAACGAGGCGCTGCTGGCCTTTCTTGTTATAATTACCTGGCATCTCTACAACGCGATATTCAGCCCCGAGGTATTCCCTCTCGACACGTCGATATTTACCGGCAGGATATCAGTTGAAAGAATGAAACATGAGCACCCGCTGGAATATGAAAGAATAACAGGAGAGTCGCTAGAACACAAACCTCAAGGGGAAGAATCAAGCACGAAACAAAAACCCGGTCCGTCAGACTGACGCAATTGCAGAAAAGAATTATCATCTCCATAATCTTAAGCATTCTTATTATATTAATAAGTTTCGGTATAGCGAGTTACCTCACGGTAAACCGGATTATAAAAAGGTCTCTCGACAGGAGAGTGGAACTCGCAAATATGATAGCCGGGCATACGGATTCAATCCTCGAAAGCAATCTGAACAGGCTTTACGATATCTCTCTATCAGGTGACATCGACCTTGAAGACAACAACCCGGAACCTGAAAAAAAGGCCCTTCAGACTGCATATCAGTATTCCATATTCACAGATGGTATTTTCCTGAGCGACAAGGACGGGAATATAGTCATGACTTATCCACCGGCCTTTAAAACCTATTCAAGCCTGTTGAGCCTTGCCGACATAAAAAAGACCATGAGGGATGCCAGGCATGTCATAACCGATATCTACACGATAGCTCCCATCAACAAAAAGGTGATATTCGCCATGGTTCCCCTTAAAAACAGGGACGGGGACATAGTCGGGGTAGCGGGAGGAGAGATCAACCCCACCAATTATATACTCACTCAGATATTGAAAACCATTCCCGCGGAGGCCAACACATATATGGAAATAATCGACAGCCACGGAATTGTTATCGCGTCCAACATCCCTAACAGGATTTTTACTTCCAGTGACCATAACAAATTCATGGCCAACCTGATAGCACAAAAGAAGTCCGTTGTCAGGAGATGCCATAGGTGCCATACCGGAAATCCAACCACGTATGGTGACAGCGGCGAACGTTCCACGGACGTTCTCTCATTCGCCGTTCTTGAAATGGCGCCGTGGGGCGTGTCGATACTCCAGCCCGAAAAAGACATCTTTGCGCCTGCGGTTGAACTCAGAAAGACTTTTCTGATCTTCAGCATAGGCTCCATCGGCATCGCGCTGCTGATAGCCGTCGGCATGAGCAGGAGCATTGTAAAGCCGGTACATGAATTAATCGACGCGACCAACAAAATCGCCGCGGGGGACATGTCAAAGTCCATAGGATTCGGTGGTGTTGACGAAATTGGCATGTTAAGCAGCAGTTTTGAGGTTATGCGGCTAAAGTTGGCGGATTCCCTTGCCAGTCTCCAGCAGTACAACCTTAAACTTGAAGAAATGGTGGCCGAAAGGACTGAAAAAATAAAAGAGAGCCGGAAAAAGGTCGAAAACCTGCTTAAAAAGGTTATTTCCGTACAGGAAGAGGAGAGAAAAAGGATAGCAAGGGGCCTCCACGATGAAACAATGCAGTCGCTCGCAGCCCTCTTACTGAAAGTCGACATGTTCAGCCTGGATGTTAAAAAGCCTTCCCATGAAAAGATACGGGCGATGAAAGATATTCTGTTGAGCACGCTTGACGGCATTCGCAGTATAATACAGAACCTCCGGCCTTCAATACTGGATGACCTTGGACTGGAGGCGGCGATCAGATGGCTTCTTGACATGCATCTGAGGGAGAAGGGAATTACATGTTATTTCAATATAATCGGCATGCAGGACAAAAGATTCCCCCCCAACATTGAGATAACACTCTTCAGGATAATACAGGAGGCGGTCGTCAATATCGCGAGACACGCGAAAGCGGTAAATGTGTTCGTCATCTTTAAGGTAGATGACGATTCTGTTAGTGTAGATATAGAGGATGATGGAACAGGGTTTGATGTTCTGCCGTCCTTGATTCAGGCGGAGGGAGGGCGTGGCCTCGGCATTCAGGGCTTGAAAGAGAGGGTCCACCTGCTTGACGGAAGCCTGAGTATATGTTCGGCAAAAGGCCAGGGGACCAGAATAAGCTTAAAAATTCCGACAGGGCGTTTCAGGGAGAAAAATGGATAAAATAAAGGTAATGATTGTTGACGACCATGCATTGGTGCGGGAAGGTATTATAGCGTTTCTGAAATTATATAACGACATAGAGGTGGTCGGGGAGGCATCCAACGGTCTGGCTGCGATAGAAAAGCTGGTCGAAATAAAACCCGATGTAGTGCTTATGGACATCGCAATGCCTGAACTCGGAGGAATGGAGGCGACACTGGAGATAAAGAAAAGGTATCCGGAGATACGGATACTTATACTCAGCCAATATGATGACAGGGAATACGTCAGCAGACTGCTCAAGGCAGGCGTCTCAGGCTATATATTAAAACATGCTGTTGGTACGGACCTTATATCCGCAATAAGGGCGGTCTCAAAAGGCGAGTCCTATCTGTATTCAACAATCGCCTCAAAGGTCATTGACGGCTATCTCGGCAAGCCGTCGGGCATGGTTGTGGAAGACCCTTACGAAAAGCTTACGGACAGGGAGAAGCAGGTGCTGAAACTTATTGCGGAAGGCCACAGCCATAAGGAGATCGCAAGCCGCCTCTATATAAGCACAAAGACCGTCATCGCCCACCAGACAAACATCTCTGAAAAGCTGGACCTCCATTCACGTACCGGTCTTATCAAATTTGCGATATCCAAAGGCATAATCAAGCTGGAAACATAATCAATGAGTATGTTTTCATGCTATTTTGTGCCCCTGGTTTTAACCATATCCTGATAATAGGATACATTATCGGCATGTCTCGTCCCTTCCTCGAAGGAAATTCTCCCTTCTATGCAGAGCTTCGCGAGACTGACATCTATTGAGCTATACTCTTCGCCGGGTATCTGCATCTGTGATCTTATCTGGTGGGTCTTGCCCTCACGGATGAAATTCTTGATCTTATATGAATTGACCAGTTTTTCATAAGCCAGCACAAGACCTGTCCGGTTTTTGTGAGCAATAAGCCTCTGCGAAAAAATCACAAGGAGGCAGTCGGCCATCTGCGTCCGGATCTGCGCCTGCTGGTGAGGCGGAAAGATGTCAATGGTCCTCTCAATTGTCGATGTTACGTTTCTCGAATGCAAGGTGCTTAATACCAGGTGGCCTGTCTCGGCTGCCTGCAGGGCGATTCTGAAGCTGTCGGGGTCGCGCATCTCCCCAATGACGATGACGTCGGGGTCCTGCCTGAATATATGCTTCAGTCCTTCATAAAAAGAAGGCGTATCAGCGCCTATTTCTCTCTGGTTTACATTGCTGTTCTTATGCCTGTGAAGAAATTCAATCGGGTCTTCAAGCGTTATGATGTTACATTTTCTCCTTGTGTTGATAATGTCCACCAGAGAGGCCATCGTCGTGGATTTCCCGTGGCCGGCGGGCCCGGTTAGCAATATGAGGCCCTGAGGTTTGAGCGCGAAGCTTTCAAGCTCTTCGGGGACCCCAAGGTCTTTGAGTGCGGGGATAACGGCCGGTATACGGCGGAGGGTTATCGATACGGAATTCCTCTGTTTATATATGTTTACCCTGAACCTCCCTTTTTCGGAGTATGAAAAGGCAAAATCCAGGTCACTTGTAGCTTCGAATTTTTTCAGCTGATCCTCGGACATAAGGCTTGTGGCGTAAGTCATTAACTGCGCGGGTGTCATGGCCGGCATATTAAGGCGCTTGAGCTCCGTATCCATCCTCAGACTCGGAGGCACGCCCGCAGTCAGCTGAAGGTCTGTTGCTGTTGATTCGGAAAACATATCCAGAAGCTTCTCGATACTCATGGAAGCTTCATCGGAAATACTCAAACAGGCCTTCTCAATCTCGGTGCCTTTCAGCTCATGGGTCCCTACGGATTCAAGGCTTTTCAAGGCCGCTTCCATCTGTGAAGAAGTTACGACAACCGGCCGCACTCGCTTGCCGAGTATGAACTCTATGTCTTCTATCGCCACAAAATCCCTTGGATTGACCATGGCAAGAACAAAATTCCCCTCGACCTTCAAAGGGAGAACCTTGTATTCCTTGATTTTCTTAATGGGCAGGGCGTTAAGAATCTGGGGAGGGATATCGACCTTAAAAAGGTTAATTGGTGGCACGCCGAACTGTTTGCTCAGGAAGTCCAGGAGAATATCGGTAGTAATATAGCCCATTTCAATAAGTATTGAACCTATCTGTCCCCCGACCTGTGACTGCCTCCTCAGGGCGTTTTTCAGCATGTTAGATGATATTATTTTATGCTGGAGCAGTATCTCCCCGAGTTTATACCTTGTGCCTTTGCTTTTCTCTTCCGCCATATGATTACCTCCTGATACAACATTACCAGTAAATAACGATTACTTCAAGAGCTTTTTGACATGTCGGTTTTGCGGTCGCCAATTAATTCAACACATCAAGCATATTCCCGCTTAATCCCCCCAAGGCCACCCGGAACCATATGCTACTTAAATCTTATATGCCTTAATCTTGCTTCGCAGTGTATTGCGGTTAATACCGAGGATTTTTGATGCCTGGAGCTGGTTCCCGTTCGTCTCTCTCATAATAATGGATATCAGGGCTTTTTCGACTTCCGTAAGCACCGTGCCATAGAGGTTGAAGTTCTGTGCCGTTGCCATGTCCTTGAGATATCGTTTCAGTTTTTCCTCGAGGAACTCCTTTACGGAGTAAGAGTTATTGTCTTCAATGAGCAGGTCTTTCTTGCTGATGACAGCGCCTGCTGAAAGCACGCATGCCCTTTTTATCACATTTTCGAGTTCCCGTACATTCCCGGGCCAGTCATACTTCAGGAGCGCCGCATTCGCTTCCCTGGAAAGCGCTTTTCCCCCTGTCTCCAGTTTGTCAGCGGCGTCGTTCAGGAATTTCTTCACAAGAAGTGGAATATCTTCTTTCCTCATCCTCAAAGGCGGCAGTTTTATCCGGACAACATCGAACCTGCGGTAAAGATCTTCCCTGAAGCCACCCTTGGAAAGCGCTTCGGGCAAGTCCCTGTTCGTTGATCCTATGATACGAACATCGGCCTTTATGAGGGTATTGCCACCCAGAGGTGTGAATTCATTTCCCTGCATGAAACGCAATAATTTGGCCTGCAGTCCCAAGTCCATTTCGGCTATCTCGTCCAGGAATAATGTGCCGCCATTGGCTGACTCAATCTTGCCCTTTGTATCACTGACAGCGCCGGGGAATGCCCCTTTTTTATACCCGAAAAGCTCTGATTCAAGCAGGTCCCCTGGTATAGAGGTGGAATTAACAGAAACAAACGGGCCGAGTGACCGCTTGCTGTTGTAATGAATCGCCTTTGCAACGAGTTCCTTTCCGGTCCCGCTTTCACCCGTGATAAGAACTGTTATATCTTTTGGCGCAACCCTCCCGATGTCTTTAAATACTTTAAACATCCAGGGGCTTTTACCGGTCATATGCGGATGTTCCGTCTCCAGCTTAGCCTTTTTGAGTCCCCTGAGTTCTTCTTTCAGCGCAAGGTGCCTGAAAGCCTTTTCTATCACTATTCTTAATTCCTCAACTTCAAAGGGTTTCTCAATATAATCATAAGCCCCTTCTTCCAGTGCCGTAATCATGCTCTGTATCCTGGCAGGGGCGGTGATCATTATAACGACCGCGTCAGGATTAAAAGCATGTATCTCCCTTAAACCCTCAAGCCCATCTCCATCGGGCAGGACAAGATCAAGGAGAATTACATGCGGACTGTTCTGGACGGCCCTTATACCTGAAGCCAGTTTTGTCCTGGATATGACCTTGTATCCCCCGGGTTCAAGAGTCTTTTTGATAACCCCGGTTATGCTCACATCATCATCTATAACTAATATTTTTTTATCCATTACGCGTGCAGGACGGATACCGGTAAAAACATCCACCTTGGTTTTTCCTGATTTTTACCATGCTGCACCCCCTGAGGTTTTCAATAATCTTCCCGAAAGTTCTTCGCCTGTTTTATTCACATAAATTACCTTTGCCTTTTTATTCAAGCGCATAACTGTCTCTTCAAGGCTGTTTATAATTGAGTCAAGAGAGATCATTCTTCAAAAATCCCCGGAATGAGAAAACACCGGCTCATTCTCAAAATTCAATGGCTTTATTAATACTTGAGGGCGACTGCTAATCTGAATCCCGGCTGCATTCAACAGTGCTTACAAATTATTTAACCCCTCTGATAAACTGTCAATGCCAGATATGTATAACACTCTATCATAACCAAAATATATTTTTCAACTAAACATCCTTTACCGGCCAGACAAAAAAGCCGGCATGATAAAAAGAGGGATGCAGACGCGGATGTTTTCATTTTGCCGGCGCTTGGGCTATATTAGATATTATTCCAGAAAGGAAGTCATTGTATGCTTGATGCCAGATTTGTCAGAGAAAATGTAGACACAGTAAAGGAAGCCCTGGAGAAAAGGGGCTATGAATTCCCGTTATCGGAATTTCTCTCCATCAACGGGAAGAGGGTGACATTGATCGGGGAGGCCGGGGAGTTGAGAAACAGGCGGAATGTGGTCTCTGAAGAAATAGGAAGGCTGAAAAGGCGGAAGGAAGATGCTTCCGCGCAGCTTGAGGAGATGAAGACCGTCTCGGACAGGATAAAGGCCCTTGATGAAAAACTCCGGGAACTCGAAGAAGAGACCAAGACCTTCTTAATGACAATACCCAACATCCCTGATGAATCAGTGCCTGAAGGTAGGGATGAAACAAAAAATATTGAAGTAAGGAGATGGGGGACGCCCAATACCTTTGACTTCGAGCCCCTGAATCACTGGGACATCGCCGCCGCGCTGGATATCATCGATTTTGAGCGGGCGGCAAAGATAACCGGCGCACGGTTCGCCCTTATGAAGGGGGCCGGGGCGAGGCTTGAGAGGGCGCTGATGAACTTGATGCTTGATACTCATACATCCAGGGGCTATACAGAGGTCTTTCCCCCTATTATGGTCAACAGGGAAAGCATGACCGCAACGGGACAGCTGCCCAAGTTCGGGATGGAGCTTTTCAGGATTGCCGACCCTGAATTCTACCTGATTCCCACAGCCGAAGTCCCGGTCACAAACATACACCGGGATGAAATACTGAGAGACTCCGACCTCCCGATTTTTTACACCGCGTACACCCCCTGTTTCAGAAGAGAGGCAGGCTCTCATGGAAAGGACACCCGCGGGCTGATCCGGCAGCACCAGTTTAACAAGGTGGAGCTTGTCAAATTCGTTAAGCCCGAAGATTCTTATGATGAACTAGAAAAGTTGACCGCTGACGCTGAAGATATCCTGCGGAAACTCGACCTGCCCTACAGGGTTGTAACGCTCTGCAGCGGAGACCTCGGTTTTTCATCCGCAAAGACATACGACATCGAAGTCTGGCTTCCCGGACAGAATAGATACAGGGAAATATCATCCTGCTCGAATTTCGGGGACTTTCAGGCCCGCAGGGCGGGCATCCGGTTTAAAAGGGAAGGCAGGAAGGGCACGGAGTTTGTGCATACCCTTAATGGTTCTGGCCTGGCAATCGGAAGGACCCTTGTGGCTGTCCTCGAGAACTACCAGCAGAAGGACGGTTCCGTAGTCATCCCTGAAATATTAAGACCGTATATGGGAATAGATCAAATCAGATTAGCAGGCGGATAAAAAAGCACACAGCCGCAAATAATCAGGGGGGCCACCCCCCCCCCTGCCATGAACTTCCAGGTTACTTAATAGACATCAGCTCTATCTCAAAAATCAGGGTTTTGTCCGGTCCTATTTTCGCCCCTGCGCCGCGCTTGCCGTAAGCAAGGCTTGAGGGGATAAACAATTGCCACTTGGCCCCTTCTTTCATGAGCTGCAATGCTTCCGTCCACCCCGGGATGACCCCTTTGACGGCAAAAGTCGCCGGTTTACCCCGCTTATATGAGCTGTCGAATTCCGTACCGTCGATTAATGTGCCCTTGTAGTTGGTCACTACCGTGTCATCAATGGAGGGCGTTCTACCTGTGCCTTCCTTTATTATCTTATACTGAAGGCCGCTCGGCAGGGTTGTCACGCCTTCTTTTTTCTTGTTCTCGGCAAGAAAAGCCTCTCCTTCTTTTTTATTCTCCTCCGCAGCTTTCTTTAAACGCTCCACCCTTTTGTTCATCAAGTCCTTCATGAGGTTGTTCATCTCCGCCTTAATTTCCTCTTCGGCCAATAATGTCTTTTTACCGGAAAGAGAGTCATTAAGTCCTTTTGAAAACACATCAGCGTTGATATCAATCGACTGTTGTTTCAGCTTGTTCCCGAAATCGACTCCCATGCTGTAGCTGAGCCGGTCCTTCTGATCTTTAATCGCCGTCTGTTCTTCCGCGTATACACTGCTTGCCAAAAGCCCTATGGATAAAATTACAGCCAACAAAAATCTCATTCGTCACTCCTTTACCTGATTTGATTTGTCATCTTTAATATTTTAAGGATTTTATCCGCTTATTTCAATAATGCGATTATCATTTTTATATAGATTTCTACTTGAAGCAATGGGGAGCCCATATTCCCCGAAACAACGTGTACTTATGGCCGCTAAACCCAGGGCTTTCGTGCAATCGAGCAGGTTAATTTCGGACGACTTTCTTCTCATCTCTAAAAAACAGGCCAGGGGCAGGGAAGATTCAAGCTGTGCCTTTATGTGAGCAGCTCATCAATCGCCTTCCCCAGCCTGCGGATTCCGGTTTTGATCGTTGCCGCGTCCACACACGAAAAACTGAGCCTCAGCGTATTTGTTCCGCTCCTGTTAACATAGAACGGATCGCCCGGCACAAAAATCACTTTATCTTTAACAGCCAGCTCAAACAGCTCCAGGGATGTGACGTATTCAGGCAACGTCGCCCAGAGAAACATTCCTCCTTCCGGCCGGGTATAACCGACATCCGACGGAAAATATCTCTCTATACTCTCCAGCATGGCATGTTGCTGCTTTCCATAGACCTGAATGATTTTTTTAATATGCGCATCGATATCATTGTCCTTTAAATATTGATACATCACGCACTGTGTAAAATAACTCGTATGAAGGTCCGCGGCCTGCTTTGCGATGACAAGCTTTTTCATCAGGCGGTCAGGCGCAACAATCCACCCAAGCCGGAAACCCGGAACAACGACCTTCGAAAATGACCCCAGCAGAACCGTATTGTCGGGAAGCAGGGCCTTAAATGACTGTTTATGATCACCGGAAAACCGCAAATCCCCATAGGGGTCATCTTCAATCAGCAGTGTGCGGGCGCCTTTAAGAATTTCCGTTATCTCAAGCCTGTTTGACTCTGAATAACATATACCGGACGGGTTCTGAAAGGTCGGAACCGTATACATCAGTTTAGGATTCTTTCTGGTTATAACCGACCTCAGCTTCTTAATGTTCATTCCCTCCTCGCCAACAGGGACAGGAAGAAATTCAGCCTTATAAATAGAAAAAGCCTGTATGGCTCCCAGATACCCCGGCTCTTCGATTATCAAGCCATCTCCGTCATTGATTAATACTTTTCCCAGGAGATCAAGCCCCTGTTGAGAGCCGTTGGTAATCAGAATATTTTCAACCGGGATATCGAGTTTCTTCTTCTGGCGATATCTTTCGGAAATATACTCTCTCAGCTCCGGATACCCCTCTGAATTACTATATTGAAAAATATCACGCCCATAAATATCGAAGACCTTGCTGGTTGCCGCTTTAAGCTCTTCAGCCGGAAAAAGCTCTCTGTTCGGCAGCCCACCGGCAAATGAAATTACCGTGGGATCAAGTGCGACCTTCAGTATTTCACGGATGAATGAGCGTGGAACGTCAATAATTCGGTCGGAAAATATACTGTCCATGGTTTCGGTTATTTTAATCATATTTTTTCTTAATTGACGATGACGTCGGTGAGTGTGCGTTTAGGCACATGGTGGACAGCCGCCGTGTCCCGCCAGTACCTGATGTCACCGTCAGGTCCAACGGTCTCTAACACTACAGTCTCTTTTGGTTTGCCGATGGCTATCGCCAGGAGTATCTCGAACCGGTCCGGCAATCCCAGCGATTCGGCAAGTTCCTTTCGTCTGATAGACCCGATAATGCAGCCACCCAGGCCCATCCCGGTTGCGCCAAGCTTAATGCTTTGCGCCGCGATTCCGTGATCGCATCCGAACGACGCGCTGATCGCCCTGTCTCCAAGGATGATCACATATGCCGATGGTCTTTCGCCTTCTTCCGGGCCGGGCCAGTCCTTCAGGTCTCCCGCCCATTTGAGATGCGCAAAAATTACGGCATTGAGAGCCGGGTCACTCGACAGGAAATATTTGAGCGGCTGTAAATTCTGCCCTGACGGCGATAACCGCGCGAGATCGACCAATTCCTCCAGCGTCTCCCTCTCCACCGCCACATTCTGGAAGAACCGGCGATAACTGCGGTTGCCCCTGATAAGATCCCTGATTTTCATTTCAGACTTTCCTTTCCCGCTGCCTGACACATCATTATTGGTCTCCGGTCAAAAAGCTGATCCGGATCATGTCCTGCTGCTTGCATTTATCGATCACCCTTTGTGGATATGATTTTAGCCCATCTCTTTGATATTTTTCATAAATCCGGACCACAATTCTTCCAGGTTTTTGTTGTATACATTGTGGATAGCGGAAGCAATCTGCTCACCATTTTCAACGGATAAAAGAAACTCCCTGAATTTCAACTCATTTATAGTAACCCAATAACTTACAAACATCATACTTTGGCGGTAAAACACAGGAGGTGTAAGATCGAAATCACTGGGTGTTTTTTTGTATGATGTAGTTCTAATCATATATCCGGCCCCTTATTATCGTTAGACTAGCGATATCTGATCTCTGATGCTCAACCTGTACCATATTAATATGCTATTTTGTAGGAAAATCCATAAATCAATTAGTATTTTTATCCAGTATGGGTGCGGTTCTATAAAAGGAATAATTGCTTGAAGTGCTTTAATGGGCTTATCCATTTTTAATTATCTTCATAACCAGTTGTATATAGTTTTCTGTGCTTTCACGAAGTGTACCAAACTGAAATGGTAACTGACAAGCATTCCCCAAAGTTTTATGAAGATTCGTCAGAGCATTCTGAAGCGCGCTGGCAGGATAACCCGCCCGGAAGGCACGTTGACCCTCACTATGGGCGGTAATGCTGCTGTAAGACAGGAAACAACATGCTTCCTGGAGGCAATCCGGAAGGCCGCCTGACTATAATTCTCTGAAAGTTTTTGCAACATTAAGGTTTATACAGAGACTCTGTTTCGCATTCCTCTCCATCGGCTTGTTGTCTGTTTTGTTACTGCTTGCTACATGCTTCTCCGGGTACATCGTCAAGCGGAAATGCCTAAAGCGTTGGCGACTCCCTTTCCATAAGCCGGATCAGCTTTCATGCAGTTTCCGATATGGCGAATTTTAATCTCTTCGGGAGCGTCACCCATGGCGCGGGCGGTATTGCCAAAGAGCGTTTCCTGTTGTTCAGGACTCATCAGCCGGAAAAGTAAGCCAGGTTGGGTGTAGTAATCGTTGTCATCCCGGTGGTTCCAATGATCGGCAGCTCCATCCAGACTGAGGGGGGGCTCTGAAAACCCCGGCTGCTGCTCCCACTCCCCGTAGCTGTTAGGCTCATAGCCAGGAGTACTGCCATGGTTGCCATCGACCCGCATGGCTCCATCACGGTGATAACTGTGGAAGGGGCAGCGCGATGCGTTGACCGGAATCAGGTGGTGATTGACACCAAGCCGGTAACGCTGGGCGTCACCATACGAGAACAGACGGCCCTGTAACATTTTGTCGGGTGAAAAACCAATGCCAGGTACGATACTGGCCGGGTTGAAAGCGGACTGTTCAACCTCGGCAAAATAGTTTTCGGGGTTGCGATTCAGCTCCATAATACCGACCTCAATTAGCGGGTAGTCCTTGCGGAGCCATACCTTTGTCAGGTCGAATGGATTGTACGGACAGTTAGCGGCTTCTTTCTCCGGCATTACCTGGATGAAAAGTTTCCACTTCGGAAAATCCTTGTTCTCAATGCTATCATAAAGGTCGCGCTGGTGGCTTTCTCGGCACTTGCCTATTATAGCTTCGGCCTCAGCATCTGTTATGTTCCTGATGCCCTGTTGGCTGACAAAATGGAACTTGACCCAGTGCCGTTCGTTTTGGGCATTGATGAGGCTGAAGGTATGACTGCCAAAGCCGTGCATGTGGCGATAGGAGTAGGGGATGCCACGGTCGCTCATGGTTATTGTGATCTGGTGCAGCGCCTCCGGTAGTGACGTCCAGAAGTCCCAGTTATTGCGGGCGCTGCGCAGATTTGTCCGGGGATCCCGCTTCACTGCGTGGTTTAGGTCGGGGAATTTGAGTGGATCTCGCAGAAAAAAGACGGGCGTGTTATTGCCTACCAGGTCCCAGTTACCCTCTTCGGTGTAGAATTTTACGGCAAATCCACGGATATCACGCTCTGCGTCTGCTGCTCCGCGTTCACCTGCCACTGTTGAAAAACGTGTAAAAAGTTCGGTCTTCTTTCCAGTCCCAGAGAAAATTTTTGCCTTGGTGTAGCGGGTGATGTCGTGAGTTGCGGTGAAGGTTCCATATGCCCCGGATCCCTTGGCATGCATGCGCCTTTCGGGGATGACCTCTCGATCAAAGTGGGCGAGTTTTTCCAGGAACCAGACATCTTGCAACAACTGCGGCCCGCGAGGTCCAGCAGTCATTACATTCTGATTGTCAGATACGGGAGCGCCTGCATTTGTGGTCAATTTTTTCTTTTCGTCCTGCATGATTTCTTGTCCTTTCAAAGTTTGATTTTGTGCCGGTAACCAGTTAGTATTCAGATTTCTGTATATCTCCACAGTCTACATGACTGAAATTATACTTGACAAGTATTTTATTGTTTTTCGCTAATTATTTAAAGTCTGTCCATAAACGGTTATTTTTAATTTTTATCATGCTCGAAGCCCGTAATCGGGCTGTACATCCAGGCGTCATTTCAGCTTTTTTCCGGAGAATACTCCTCGAGCTGTTTTTTTACTCCGGGATTTCTTTTTATTATCATTTCATGCAAATACGGCCAGTACTCGGACACCAAATGGTTTCCCTGCATGTTACGCCTCATGAACTTCTGAACACCTTATGTCGTATTTTTTAAAGTCAGTCAATTTAGCTTTAAAGCTTGTGCCTGACGAACATACTCCTCTGCTTTGGGATGCTGTTGAGTTCTCTCTATCCAGGCTCTGGTGTCCGGAGAACATTTGCCCCAGCCATTACCACCTTTTCCGCTAAATTTCATAAAAGCTCCAATTTCATATTACCACGTTGCCCCCTGGTTGAACTAACCGGAAGGCATTATTTGCAGGATAATGTTTCGGATTCGCCGGAACGACTATAATATCGCTTCACTTTTTTGTCCCCACTCTGTTCCTCTTTTACTTCAAATGCTCTGGATAAAAAACCTGGCCTTCTTTAAGGTCCTTCCATGGTATTGCTTTGCTTGCGATTCAGGAATAGACATCAAATCACTTATGTGTGCCATGAAAGATAATTTCAGGCAAAATTTTTAGAGCATAAACTGATTGTGGCCAAACAGCACTCCGGCATGTGTTGGGTTCATTTCTTTATCAGGTATTTCTTGCTGCAATAATCATGTCAATGCCTGTTTTTGATATTTCGCTGTCTGGGAAGTCGGATAACGTACGTTCATAGTATTTCGATGATTCATTAGCAAAAAGCCATGATGGGAAGGGCCATTTCTCTATAGCCTGAGGCGAAAGAGATGGGGCCTAAAAAATACCAGAAAAATATGATATACTTTCAACAACTTGACAATGATAAGGCATCTGTTTATAACACGTGCCTCAACTTGACAGGGAAGTTACTGGTGCTTTTCATGTCACGATATTGTCCCGGAAAGTTAGACCGGCGTTGGGCCGCTTAGAGTAAGCGTCTGAAATGGGTCAAATTGAGATATTCAATAGTTGGCCTGGAATTGAAGATTGCAATTTGGCAGACAATTTAAAGCTAAAGGATGATACTTTGTAAAGGGAGACTAAAAATGCCGGGAGCATATACGCACATATCAATCGCATGCCTCTTGACTTCGGGTAATGCCCTCAAAGGCAAGAAAATGCCTGAAGCAAGAAAAGCCCTTTTGCAATACCCTGAGTTTTGCCACATGGGAGCAATAAGCCCGGATTATCCTTACCTTGCACTCCTGGATAGCACAGCCGGGCTCTGGGCGGATGCTATGCATCATAAATACGTAACTGGGACTGAAAAAAACATCTTTTATGTTGGCATGAATCGCATTAAGCAACTCACAGGTGACAAACAGTCAAAATGCCTGGCGTGGCTTTTGGGTTATGCTTCACATGTTATAACTGATGTAACCTGCCACCCTGTGACTAATCTATTGGTTGGTGACTATGAGGCTGGCAACCAGGTTGCACATCGCGAATCAGAACTTCACCAGGATGTGTATATTTTCAAAACCAGACTTGATGGTGATGTCAGTAAGTCGGAGCACATCAAGAATGTGATTGGCTCATGCGTGGACCCTAATGATAGGAAAAAAATTGACCCCGACGTAGAAGAAATATGGAGTAGTTTGCTTGCAAAAACATTTCCTCAAATTCATGCTGAATATGCTGTAAATATTAATGAATGGCATAACGCTGTTCAATTCTTTCTTGATGATATTGCAGAAGAACTGGCATTTATCCCATCCAGACATATTAGGGAATCACTAACAGGTAGTGGGGTTGCCTATCCTCGTTTTGATGAAATAGATAAAACAGGATTTATAGATAAATTAAAAACCCCGAAGGGCACTAAGACTTATGATCAAGTTTTCGATTTTGCGAAGAGAAATGTTATCAAGGTGTGGAAGTTAATGTCTGATGGTATATATGGTGACGACGATTCATTTCAGGAAGAAATAAAAATTTGGAACCTTGATACCGGACAAGAACTTAAAAGCGCCAAAGTTATGTGGGAAGGAATAATATGATTAGGATTAGAGAAAAAATCTTGCCTGAGATCCTAATATTAATATTTATATTTACTGGTTGTGCGTTTCCAGGAGCTAAAACTCAACGTTACGAGGAAATTCCACCGATGCTCAACGTATTAACGAACAAGGCGCAAATTGCTGTTGAAGAAGGTATTTTTAACAAGGGAGGGGAGCAGGCTGTTCTGGAGTATATCAACAATAAAAACCCTAATGTTCTGAGTTGGTTTACTGATCGTAATTACGAATTAAAAATTGGGGTTATTGCAGGCACTGCTGTTATTTTGGTGTGTGGTCCGGGCAACCCAATTTATGAGGACACATACTGTAATCCAGGTGCGCCGGATAAGGACCATCGTAATTCATCCCTTCAGTCATGTGAAATAACAATGTCAGAAATAGAAATTGCAAAAATATGCAAATAAAATGAGATCGCGCCCCAACAAGGTGCTTAACTGTGGAACAGGTGAAGTCACCTGAAGAGGAATCTGGTGTGATGTCTTTCGGGCGCTCCTCCTCAGTGGCATTACCCCAAAAACTTGAATACCAGAGTAACATTGAAGATGAATAATACATTCTGAAGCAAAAGCGATGTGCTACGGAATTATCCTCGTCTACATACACCTGGAAACTTCAGAGCTGAATGAAGCCAGGGTTAAGCAACGTATAAACAGTGGTGGACATAGCGTTCCAGTTAAAAAGATACATAGCCGCATACCACGTACTATGAAAAATATTGCCTTGGCATTGCCCTTGATTGACGAAGCCAGGTTTTTAAATAACTCCTCCCGGGACAATCCATTTCAACAAGTTGTAATTGTAAAGAAAGGCAGATATAAATGGAAAGTAAATCCACGGCCTCATTGGGCGGTAGATATTGTAAATGGCGTAACAACTTAATTTAAGCGGTACGCTTTTACTCCTTTTTATAGTATCCTCGCGCGATGAGCTTCCTGAAGGTTAATTATATCACCACAACTACCGGACATCTATCCTGACACCGGGGGGCTATTGACCAGTTTTAATTTTGCAGCACCTGATTTTCAGTTGCTGTTCAGCAGTGGCATGCATTAGCGCAAACCCTTGATTTTTTCTTATTCAACTGATAGCCTTTAATATACAGTTAGAGTCGACAAAAAATGCCATCTTGAAAAATCTTTTTATTGTTATGAGGGAGGTTTTTATGAAATTAGTCAGGAAAAATCTGTTACTTGTTTTTTTGTTAGCTGTCTCGTTATCTTCCTTTGGCTGCATGGAACGATATGCTCAGCCCACGGCACAGGTTGACCCGGGAATATCTGCTCAACTCCCCCCTTATCACGGTCCAAAGGCGAGGGTTACAGTCGCAAAATTTCAGTGGAAAGCAGGTGGAAGCGGAGGGGGGACGACTACAATAAGTGGCTTGGGCCGTAGAGATGTAGTTATAACTCACGAATATGCAGGTGCTATGACAGGGCTTAGAGATATGCTTACGACAGCACTCGTTCAAAGCGGAAGATACAGGGTGCTGGAAAGACAGGAACTCGGTTCAATAAAGAGTGAGATAGCCCTCGGTGAAGAAGGTTATGCGGAAAAATCAAGTTCTATCAAAAAAGGAAAGATAAAAGGCGCGGATTTGATGGTCATTGCCGCCATTACCGGATGGGACCCAGGTACTTCGGGAGGGCGTGCCGGCATCGGGGGCATTGGCGGAGGGATTATAGGCGGGATAATGGGTGGTATGAGAAAGTCATCGCTGGCCATGGATATAAGGATAATAGACACTTCAACTTCAGAGGTTCTTGCAGCTACAAGGGTTGAAGGTGAAGCAAGGGACATAAACCTGGGAGTTTTAGCCGGCGGTATTATCGGGAATGTCGGTCTCGGGGGCGGCCTTTCAATGTATGCTAAGACCCCGATGGAAAAGGCAATCAGGATAGCAATAGATGAGGCTACGAAGTATATTGTGTCTGCCACACCTCCTGAATATTTTAAACATTAAAACAAACAGGGGCTGCTTGATAAAGCAGCCCCTAACCCGAGCTGTTATATACAAACCCTTCCATTGGACTGACGTGCTGCTACCTTCTCCGGCCATAGTCGCGGGTCGTTATTGACATCTTACAAAAAAATGGCATTTCTTTAAAGAACTCATTACGCCGTTAAAGTGGGCGGAATGATGAGTAACGGTAGAAAGAAAACAGGGACACATGTAGCTCAAACCGAAACGTCTCCTCCTGTTAGAGAAGAACCGAGGGGCAAATAATTTGGCAATGCACCCCTAAGTCCTTACCACGCTTAAATACCTTAACCGGAAGACCGGCTGTAAACACTTTTAGTGTTCAGCGCGCATTACTTCAATCTTTCTTGCTCTCTTTGGAAGATTTTAGAGGTCTTTGAGCAGGGATACTGCATAACATACCTTCGGCGCTGATATCCTCATCAATTTCCGACCAATGTATGCCCTGACCATCTCCAATAATCTCATAATTTGCACGTTGCTCAGGTGTTGCTTCAACCGCCTTCCAATGGTCAGGCCTGTGAGAAGCAACCATAAATCAAAAAATCAAAGTTTTGCCGCAAGTGAAGCCCAACTTAGGGGCAAAACTCTGTGGTGCAGAGCCTCAAGCGGTCAGCGATCAATCCTTGTGAACTTTGAACCCTCAATCGTGAGGTTGTACATCAACCCCTTATTGCCGAAGACAAACCCGACAACAGGGTCTTTAATATCAATGGTATTTATGTCTTCGCCCGTACCCCATTTCACCAGGGCGACCGAGCCATCAACTCCAGCTTTCCATCCTTTGTTTTTTCTGAAATCCGTAAGGGCCTTTTTGGTTAAGAATATCAATACTATTGATTTGGATTGCGCACCCAACTGAAAGCCAATCGACGCAGCCGCGGTGTTGTAATACGCAACTGTCTTTCCGCCAATACGTAATGCCCCCTCTCCATACTCGCCGCCAATTCCTATGCCTGCCTTGATAACACTTGGAAAAACAAGCACCCCCGCCGCTTTTTTCAGAAACTCACTGCCTCCTGCTACTTCCTTACGGAAACGCTTCAACGTAGCATCAACTCCTATGTCTATC
>JAJRYC010000018.1 GCA_024275975.1 Nitrospirota bacterium
ATCTCTGAAAACAGGTTCCCCTGCGTTGCCTCTTGAGGTTACGTGATATACTGCCCCTTCATATTCTATTCTTAAGGGTCTTGCCATGTAGTGACTTTATCAGTTTTGTCTCAAAAATGCAAGAAACAAGACTTGACCCCATTTCGATGTTGAGCAACAACGCAAGAAAGCCAAAACGCTGCCTCGAGATCCCCAAGAAGACCCAAGCCGAAGTCCTATCAGCCTTTGGCCACTATGTGGATGACAGTGGGGTCTTACAACCGGTGCGCAGCTAAAGTGCCGTCAATACTGGCTATGCGGCGTGGTCTAATAAGTTATCTCTTAAACTCCTGTTTAATGATACGAGCCCCGGCGGTGAAATGACCTGACCCTATTGTTCTATGACTGGTTATGCAAGATGCAAGACATGAACCTGACCCTATTCACGGTCGACTCACCTGGAAAGACGGAGAGAGAGCAATCTCTTCTCCTGCCTGATAAGTTTTTATGTTATTTCAAATACTTGTCAAGGAATTCGCGCGGTTTTAAAACTGATATCTCTTGGTAACCTGATAGTTTCAACAGATGTTTATCTCCACTTATGATTAGATAACACTTTCCAACTATCGCACATTCAAAAAATTTGTTGTCATCAGGATCTACACATTCTGTGATTTTTATTCTTTTCGTATCAACCACTTCGGAATGTATTGTAAGCAACTCAAGTATGTTGTCAACATGGATATCTGGAAATTGCTTTTGTAGTTCGTCGGCTACTCGTTGATATTCTGAAAGTATCTGCTCAGACGTAATTATTCTTATAATTCCTTTTTGCCAAGCTCTCAAAATTTCAGAGGGTGGACCTGAGAAAAAAATGCCTGATATCAAGACATTGGTATCAAGCACAACCTTCATTTTTTATCTCTCACTTTCGCTATGGCATTCTTAATGTCGGTTTTTTTTAATCCGGCTTGTTTTGCCGCCTTACGTGCCTTCAGGATAAGTTCATCGAATTCGTCAATTGATGGAGGAGATATACTTTTAAGAATTACAACATCCTTGCCCCCTACTACTACAAATTGAGATCCGGTTTTTAGTTTCAATTTTTTTCTGATATTTTCGGGGATTACCACTTGCCCCTTTGACGACAATTTCGTTGTAGCAATATTTGCCATTGCCATTCTCCTTTTGCTGGATTAACATCTTACTAGTAAGATTATATCGGCTTGGCAAGAAAGAAGCAAGGTTGATTTTTCAAGCGCGCAGCGACACGGTAACATTCAATATATGAATTTTCAACACACTGCCCCCGCTTAATGATTAAAATATAGCACATCTGGAGAATTTTTCACAGAGAAAAATCACATAGAATCAATAGGTTGTTTGTTTGTCGCAGTTCCAGGATTTTATTCTGGCGAAGAAACATGTGCTGAACCAAATCTATGCCAGAGGGGTCAGCAGGTTTATCTCCATTATCCCGGCAAGACAGATTACGAAAGAGGGCGGCGATACCGGGGTTTTCTTAAAGCGGTTTTATTTCGATCCGGTTGCCTGAAAAGTCCTGGATGAAATAGACGGTCTTTTCATTGTATGAACCTTTAATCACACGAGCCCCGGCAGCTTTTGTCTTTTCAATGAATTCCGGAAGGTCAGGTACCTGAATGCAGAAATGGGGAATGTTCGGCGTGGAGGGATTCCAGTCCGGGATGATGAATATTTCTACCTTGATGTTCCCCTTGCCGAAGACCAGCATCTTTATATCCTCTGAAACAGAAAATAACTGTTGGCAGAGTTCGGCTGCAACAACGGACTCTTTTATCTTTTCGAGCCCCAGGAGACCCTGGTAGAACCGCATTGCCTCTTCCTCGCTTTTACTGATAATACCTGTATGATCGAATACCATTTTATTAAACTCCTGAAATATTATTTTCTCTTAGCCGAAGAGAAGCGATAACTTAACCATAAACTGTCTATTCACCTATCTGGTGGAGTTTCATGAAGTTTGTCTTACCCATTGTTGAGAGGGGAGAGCTTGCTATGATGACTATCCTGTCACCTTTTTTTACCAGCTTTTCATTAATGAGCGTCTTTTCGACTTCCCTCAGCATCTGGTCGGTATTTTCGAGGGCCTTCATGAATTTCGGTATCACCCCCCAGTAAAAAGGCATCTGTCTCAATACTTCCGGATTCGGGGTGAAGGCTATCACCGGTACCCTGGGCCTGAACTTCGAGACTAGCCGCGCCGTAAATCCGTACCTGGTGAACGCAACAAGGATCTTCGCCCCGATATCCTCGGAAGCCCTGCATGCCGCGTCAGCCAGTGCGCCGGTGTATGAACTTCCCCGGACGTAAGAAGAGGTCTGCTTCCGGGCGTGCTCGGTATACCTGATTATCCTGTTCATCATCCTGAAGGCGGCTATAGGATATGCCCCAACAGCAGTCTCGGCGGAAAGCATCAGGGCGTCCGTGCCGTCGATAACGGCGTTCGCCACGTCCGTGGCCTCGGCCCTGGTCGGCCTGAGATGCTCTTTCATGGATTCGAGCATTTGTGTGGCTGTAATGACGATCTTGCCCTTGATGTTAGCCCTTTCGATCAGGTCCTTCTGTATCAACGGGACTTTTTCAGGCGAAACTTCGACCCCAAGGTCACCCCTTGCAATCATTATACCGTCGGACACGTCGAGTATTTTATCGATGTTTAAAACCGCGGCCGGTTTTTCTATCTTTGCTATTATGGGTATGTTGCGACCTCTTTCTCTCAGCCATTCCTTGATGATCCTGATGTCGTCCGCTGTCCTGACAAAAGAGATCGCTACATAATCAACGTCCATTTCAAGGCCGAATTCAAGGTCTTTCCGGTCTTTTTCCGTAAAAGCTTTCAGGGAGATCTTCATGCCGGGGAAGTTGACGCCTTTATTGTCCCTTATTATCCCGCCCTCGATTACCTTTGCCGTCAGGGCCTTCCGGGATTTCCTAACTACGGTGAGCTGGATCAGGCCGTCGTCAAGGAGTATCACGTCGCCTTTTTTCGCGTCTCTCAGCAGGGACGGATAAGAGACATATACATTTTTTTCGTTGCCGGTGCCTGAGCCGGGAAAGATGCTGACGTCACTGCCTTTTTTGAGTTCAGCCTCTCCACCACTGAAAGGGCCGGTGCGTATCTTTATGCCCTGCAGGTCCTGTAATATGGATACGGGCTGATTGTATTTTCGGGAGATCTCCCTCAGGAGTTGTAAGGTCTTTTTATGGGATTCATAATCCCCGTGAGAGAAATTCAGTCTTGCGACGTCGAGCCCCTCTTTTACCATGGTCGAAATAACTTTCCTGTTTGCGGAGGCCGGACCCATCGTGCAGACTATACTGGCTTTTCTATGTTTCATTGGCTAGGCTGATTGGCATTCATTGCTGTAAACCGGTTTCGGATTCTCCGGCAGAAAGCTGAGTTTATTTTTGTTATATCTGCTATGCTGCTGCCACTCTCTGCCTCTTTCTTTAAAATCAGACCTGTAGTGTGCTCCGATGCTCCCTTTTCGGGCCAGGGCGGCCTCAACAATAATACTTGCAACCGTAATCATATTTTTCAGTTCGAGTTCATTTCTGGTGAAATAGTTCTCTTCCGTGATTTTTTTCCACGAAATCAGTTTTTCCTTTGCCTTCCCTAAAGACTCTGCGCATCTGATAATTCCGGCTCTCTCCCACATCAGCTTTCTCATCGTCCTTCTTATCTCCTCGGTGTCTTTTATTGTCGAGGTCTCAGAATTATATTTCATTACACCGTTGGGGTTTATTGTTGTTTTTAACGCGTGAGAGCCTGCCCTGGCGCCGAAAACAAGTCCTTCAAGCAGACTGTTTGAGGCAAGCCTGTTCGCGCCATGGACGCCTGTGCAGGCCACCTCTCCGGCGGCATACAGGCCTTTTATGGTTGTTTCCCCGTTCAGATTGGTCGCTACCCCGCCCATCATATAGTGGGCGGCGGGTGATACCGGGATTAAATCATCCGAGATATCGATATCATACTGAAGACATGTCGCGTAAATTCTCGGGAAACGCTTTTTTACAAACTCTTTTCCCATATGTCTGAGGCCGAGATAGACATGGCTGCTCCCGGTTTTTACCATCTCGGAAATTATGGCCCTTGATACAATGTCCCTGGGCGCGAGTGCCGCCATTGGATGGTAACCGTCCATGAATCTTTTTTTGTTTGTATTCAGCAGTACTGCGCCTTCCCCTCTCATGGACTCACTCAGGAGAAACGGGGGCGCCGCGGGTGAATAGAGGCTTGTAGGATGGAACTGGACAAATTCCATGTCTTCAAGTTCAGCTCCCGCCCTGAATGCGATGGCCATACCGTCCCCTGTGGTGACCATCGGATTTGTTGTCCTTAAATAGAGCTGACCGGCCCCACCTGTGGCGAGTATCGTCGCCCTGGCGAAAAGAGCGACCACTTCTCCCTTTCTTAGGACATAAGCTCCGTGACATTCCAAGTCATTTATTATCAGGTCGATTGTATAGGCAAAAGGATATTTCCGGACTGACTCTAAAGAGAGGACCTTCTTGAGAAGAACCCTCTCGAGTTCCCTGCCTGTTGAATCGCCGTGGGCATGGAGTATCCTCCTTCTGGAATGCGCCGCTTCGATAGTGAGCGCCAGTTCCAGCCCCTCTTTGTCGAATTCAGCCCCCTACGATATGAGTTCCATTATCCTGTCGGGACCTTCCTCAACAAGTGTTTTAACCGCCTATTCCCGGCAGAGTCCGTCCCCCGCCTTTAGTGTATCCTCAAAATGTATGCCGACCTCGTCCTCGTCGCTCATCACCGCTGCTATGCCGCCCTGTGCGTATTCCGTGCTGCTTTCGGACGGTTTTTCTTTTGTGACAACGACCACATTCCCATGCGGGGCAAGCTCTATTGCCGCCCTGAGACCGGCCACACCGCTTCCGATTATAAGGAAATCGACTATTTCACTCTTCATAACTCAAGAATACAGGGATGAGATGCAGGAAATCAAGCTAAACCGCGTCAGGGCGGTGAATTGCGAAGTTATATGTAAGTGCTCTAATATGTTATAATTAATTACAAAAATACAGGCAGAATAATTTTTTTTCGACGAATATATCAATAATAATAAAGAACCGGTAATAATAAAGAACCGGTAATAATTAAACCGGAGAGAGAACATAAAGGAGAGAATATGGCAACAGTAAAAGTAGCGGACACAATAAGGATACATTATGTCGGAAAGCTGGATGACGGGACGGTGTTTGATTCTACGGAAGGCGGCGCTTCACTTGAGTTGAAGGTTGGCGGAGGTGAGTTTTTAAAGGCCCTTGAGGAGGGTGTTATTGATATGAGCCCCGGTGAATCAAAGACGATTAAGATAGCCGATGCGTATGGTCCCCGCAATGAAGAGATGACTTTTGAGTTTGACAGGAAAAAGTGGCCTGAAAACTTTAATCCCGCGATAGGCGACCGGCTGCAGATGAATCGGGCCGATGGTAAGCCGGTGATGGTGACTGTGGTCGAAATAAAAGAAAGTTCGTATCTGCTTGATTGTAACCACCCGCTTGCAGGGAAGAACCTGACATTCGAAGTCAACCTTGAAGAGATCTGCTAAGATGCGACAGTTTTTGCCTGTCAGGACACTAGATACATAACGTCGGATTTTTAAATGTTGAGGGGGATTCCTGCCTGCTGATGTAGTGCTCGCGGGGGTTTTTGACCCGCGTTATTCACAAATCCGCCTTGCTTAAACCTGTTTTTTTTGGCTCTTCATAGAAACTCATGGGTAGTTCACTCTTAATTCCCTTCTCCTTACAATTCCATGAAGAACCGTCTTTTAAATAATTCTTCAAACTTTTGCTTTTTTTGTTTATAATTCATTCATGGTGAAGAGAATAATCGTCATACTTGTCTGTTTTTTTATGATGTATGGCTGCGCGATAAAACCTGTTACCGGCGAAAGGGGGTTAATGCTGGTTTCGGAAGAGCAGGAGCTGCGGATCGGCGGTCAGGCGGCCCATTCTCTGAACTGGAGTTTTGGGGGTGAATACAGGGACGCTGAACTCGAAGATTACCTCGGTCGGATAGTTAACCGTATCTGGAGCATTTCAGAAAGGCCACATCTGCCTGTATCTTTCCATATACAGAACACATCCATGCCAAACGCCTTTGCCCTGCCCGGATATGTGGCGATAACAAGGGGTCTGCTGGTTGAACTTGATAATGAGGCCCAGTTTGCGGCGATTATAGGGCATGAGATCGGACACGTAATGGCAAGGCACTCCGCCGGCAGTATATCCCTCGGCATACTTCAGCGGGCCGGTCTGGGCATGGGCGGGGTGGGGCTTTCCGACGACAGGGGCGCTGACGTGCTGATGGCCCTTGGGTCGGTCGGTTCATCGCGTCTTTTACTCAGATATACCTACTCACAGGAGCTTGAAGCGGACAGGCGCGGAGTTATATATTCTGCGAAGTTGGGGTATGAGCCTTATGAAACCGTAACTGCGTGGCAGAGGCTTGAGATTGCCGTTGGCCGGTATCTGAAGCGTGAGGGAAAAGGCTCGTGGAACGGTGGATTCCTCCGTGATATTTTCTCTACTCATTTAGTGGGGGAAGAAAGGGATGAATCAATAATGAGCATGATTGATGAACTGCCTCCATACCTGTTGCATGGTGATGGAAAGTTTTCACCGTTTTTTCTGAGCGTGACCGGCGGGTTGAGAGATGTCAACAATGCCTACCTTGTATTTGACGATGCTGAAAGGGCTTTTGAAGAAAATAATTATCAGGGAGCGGCGGAACTTCTGAATCAGGCGATAAAGATAAATCCGGAGCAGGCGCCTTTTTATTTTCTCAGGGGAAGGATCTCTCTGACAATGCAGAGCTATGATGAGGCCAATGATGATTTTAACCTGGCGCTTTCGCTTGATAACGCTTACCAGCCGGCCTTTTACGCGCTTGGGGTGAGTGAATATAAAAAGGACAACATCTCTTATGCCCTCGAATACCTCAAGCAAAGCCTTTCTCTTTACCCGAGACACCCCGGCTCTTTATATCTGTCGGGACTATGTTATCACGCAATAAACAGGCCGGATGACGCACTCGAATATTTTGTGAAGTTCACCGGCATAGTCCGGAAACACCATGATGTTTACGGCTTAATTGGGATGGACTATGAAAAAACCGGCAGAATAAGTCAGGCCGTTAAGGCCTACAACGCCCAGATAAACGTGGAGCCGAACAACCGAATGGGGCTTTATGCCAGACAGAGACTTTCAGTGCTCAGAGGGTATCGGCGATAATTTTTTGGCTGAAATTTCATGATATGACGGGGTATGGGGCGTTATCGCCCGACCGAGTTATACGCTGAAATTTTTGTTTATGTTTTATTTGTTAAATATGTTAATCTTTATTAAAGATGTTCCGAATTATATTCCGTGAAAAATATACAGGTTTCGGGTATACTATAAAGTTCAAGGATTTATACAAAAGAGGTGTTGTTTTTTTATGAATAAGGAAATTAAGGAAATCATCCAGCTCGGCATGAAACTTGATGAGCTGTCAGGTGAAACATATGCTCTTTTTGCTAAAAGAGAGGATTTTGACAAAAAACTTGTCAATTTCTGGGCTGATATGGCCGAGATGAAGAAGAGGCATGCTAAATACTGGAAGAAGATGTTGAAACTGATCGTCTACAGGAATATGTTTAACAGGAATGCCAGTGATCTTAAGATCATAATCAAGCAGTTAAAGAGCATTCAGGTGGAGATCGTTGAATTCCTCAGAAGATTAAGAAAGAAGAAGGTGAGCCAGGATGAAGCGATCGCCCAGACAATCCTTAGTGAATTATGCCTGGTGTCTGATATTTTTCTTGAGTTGTTCTATACATATGACGAGACGTCTGGAGACTGCTCGATAAGCTGTGTGGAAGAGTGCGAAACCCATCTCGTGAGAATGGCGAATACTCTAAAGCCTTACCTGAAGCTGAACCCACTGTACGCCGTGCTGTTGAAATCAATTGTAGAGCTTAACCAGAAGTATGACTTTCTGTTGTCAACCTACAAAAGCATGAAGAAAGTAGCCGGATAAATCCGGCGTTCCTAAGCACTCTAATAGATTCTGCCCATAAATTCAGTTTCTCTATCTGTCATTCCGACAGTCCTTAACTTACCATGTTGCACATATTTGACTGGACACCGGAGAGTTATTTAATTAAATGGAGCTCCGCCCCTTCCCCCGGTTCAAAGAAAAGCAACAGAGCAACGGATAAAGACGCATGGCGCAAAGCGCATAGCAAGAACAAAGACATAAAGAACGGAACCAAGAAAATGCACCCCGCGATTCTTTTTTAACGGTCTGCTTCCGGTCTGCCCGCTAAATTCAAGAAACTCGCTTCGCTCAGACAGTCTTGAATTTTAAACGCGTTCAGCCTCGGAATCATCCCTAAAATAATCAAAGGGGAATGAAAGAAAGGCATAGCGCAGAGAGCATGGCGCATAGCGTTAAAGCCTGGAAACAGAAGACCAGGATGAAAAGTAATACCAACTGATGATAATTATAAAATCCCCCTCAGTCCCCCTTTACAAAAGGGGGAGACCTGAACAGTTACCCTTACTGTTTAATTCAAGAGCATTATACGTTACTGTATTTAAAAAATTGGGTACTAAGCGGGAGGTTTCCTTGCCTTTATATATGCTGAAAACACCATCTTTTCAACCCCTTTCCCGAAATTCCAGCTTCTGATTATCTCGTCGCTGTTGTCCTTGTCCTGAATAACAATATCTGTAAAACCTGCTCCGGTCAGGATTTCCTTCAGTTCCTCCACGGGAACCGCGCCGGTTATTCAGCCGCTGTATGCATCTTCATTGTTCCTTATCTCCTCGGAAAAATCACCCTTTTTTAGTACATCGGAAATCGCCAGTCTGCCCCCTGGTGTTAGCACGCGGAAGGCCTCATTTATGACGGACTGCTTGTCTGGTGAAAGGTTGATCACGCAGTTGGATATGATCACATCGATCGATGAATCATCAACAGGCAGGTGCTCAATGTCTCCAAGCCTGAATTCCACGTTTTTAACCCCAAGCCTGTCGGCGTTCTCCGTTGCCCTTTCAACCATTTCCGGCGTCATGTCCACGCCCGTAACAAAACTCTTCGGACCCGCCTTCATGGAAGCAAGGAAGGCGTCGAATCCCGCGCCGCTTCCCAGGTCGAGAATATGTTCGCCTTCTTTAAGATCGGCAATCGCATGTGGATTGCCGCAGCCGAGGCCGAGATTCGCCTCGCCAAGCCCTGTTTTCAATTCTTCATCGGAATAGCCAAGCCGCCGCCCTGTTTCAAGAATACTTACAGACCCTGAATTTGGAGAGCAGCAACTGGCGGAAGGAAGAGAGGACGCCTCATTTAATGCTACTTTTGAATAGCTTTTAATTACAAGATGTTTGATGCTTAATCTCCCTCTGTCTGTCATTTAACCTCCATTAAGGATTTTTTCCGTGGTCCCGCCGGCTTTTTATTGTGCAACTTCCCCGGGTCTTCACGCCTGGAGGCGTTTTGTCTTATCAACCATCAGTTCGGCAACGGCTTTTGTAAATGCGGTCGGGTCTTTCGGCTTTGAGCCCTCCAGCAGAAGGGCTTGATTATAAAGCAAATCCGTGAACTCTTCAAGCAGGCGGTTGTTCTTATTATCTTCAAACAGCGCGTTCATGGTCTCGATGACCGGATGGGAAGGGTTAATCTCGAGAATTCTTTTGGACGCTGGAATGTCCTGTCCCATCGCCTTCATGAGTTTCTCCATCTGCGGGTCCATACCCCCTTCATCGGCGACAAGACAGCAGGCTGAATCTTTCAGTCTGCCCGAGAGCCGGACCTCCTTGACGTCGTCTTTCAGCCGGTTGCTGATAAGCTCAATCAGTTTTTCATATTCCTTCCTGGCCTTCTTCTTGTCGTCTTCCCCTGATTTATCAAGATCCAGGTCCCCTTTTACCGCGGATTTGAGCTTTTTCCCTTTGTAAGTGCCCAGCCCTGTCATGATGATATCGTCAATTTCGTCCAGCATTATAAGCACTTCGTAATCTTTTTCTTTAAATGCTTCAAGATACGGGGACGTTATTATTTCGTTACGGGAGGCGCCGGTTATATAGTAAATGTCTTCCTGCCCCTCTTTCATGTTGTAGACATATTCCTGGAGACTCACATATTCGCCTGGTTCTTTTTTTGTCGACTCAAAAAGAAGCAGGTCGGCTATCTGTTCCCTCCTGGAGAAATCGAAATGTATCCCTTCCTTTAATACCCTTCCGAATTCTCTGTAAAAATTGAGGTATTTGGCGGGATCGTTTTTCTTCATATCAGCGATTGTATCGAGCACCAGTTTCGTAATGTTTTTCCTGATGACCGTGATATACCTGTTGTTCTGGAGCAGTTCTCTTGAGACGTTTAATGGGAGATCCGAGGAGTCGACCACTCCCTTCACAAACCTGAGGTATACAGGGAGCAAATCCTCGCAGTGGTCCATTATCCGGACCCTTTTGACATACAGGGCAGGGCCGATCTTGTAATCTTTATAAAGGATATTAATCGGGGCCCGTGAGGGTATGTACAGAAGCGCCGTAAATTCGGAAGTCCCTTCGGCCCTGTAGTGAATTACGTCGGCGGGTTCAGAAAAATCACCCGAGATATGTTTGTAGAATTCAGTATACTCATCCTGACTGACTTCGGACTTGGGTTTAAGCCAGATCGCCTTGCCCGAATTCAACCTCTCTTCTTCCCTGACCGTGTATTTTTGTCCCTTTTCGATCGTACTCTCTTTTTCACGCTCTACATCCATGACGATGGGGTGCTCAATGTAATCGGAATACCTCTTTACTATGTCGCGTATCTCCTCTTCATTGAGATATTTCTTCTCTTCTTTTTTTATGTGCAGAATAATATCAGTGCCCTTGTCCGCCTTTTCTATGTCTTCCACGGTAAACGCGCCGTCGGATGACGATTCCCATTTAACGCCTTTTTTATCTTTCCTGCCGGCTTTTCTGGACAGTACCGTGACCTTGTCGGCAATCATAAAGGACGAATAGAATCCAACGCCGAACTGACCGATCAGCCCGGGGTCGTTTTTTGTCTCCCTGTCGCGCAATGCCTTGATGAAGTCCTGAGTCCCGGAATGCGCGATTGTTCCCAGCGCCTCTATTATCTCCTCCCGGGTCATGCCTATGCCGTTGTCATGTATGGTCAGAGTTCCAGCGTCCTTGTCCGCTGTGATTTTGATCTTCCATTCTCCGTCCCCTTCCAGGATATCTCCGTTTGTGAGAGATTCATAACGCGCCTTGTCTATGGCGTCCGAGGCATTGGAGATGAGTTCCCTCAGGAATATCTCCTTGTGGGAATAAAGGGAGTGTACCATCAAATCCAGTAATTGTTTGACTTCTGCTTTAAATTCAAGACTTTCTACGGCCATATTCAGAATACTCCTTGCTTTTGATTTAAATTTAACCCAAATACTATTTAATTGGCGGGTTTAACCGCTATCTTTGGGTCAGTGAAAGCACAATGCTCATTTTTAAAATATAAAATTAAAGAAAAAAAATCAATACACGGCATCCCGTTATCTCTAATGATGCCTCCTCCACAGGATTTTTCTTATAATCCCGCCGTAAAATGTCTCCCTTGCGCTCAGCGCCCCGTACGGACAAAACTCTATGCAGCAGTAACACCTGATGCATCTGTCGTAGTCGAAGCTGATTCCATTTTTAGTTACTGTTATTGCCTTTGCATGGCAGTAACGCAGGCATTCGCCGCAGAGCCTGCATATTTTATCATCCGGAACGGGTCTCTGTACCAGGTGTCTTCTCATGAAGCCGTGAAGCTTTCTGGGGCCGAAGATTACGGGGACTGTTTCAGGCAGCCTGAAATCCTTTATCACTGGAAAGTCGCCTTCTTTCTCTATTTCTTCGCTGACGAAGCCTGCCGCTCTGGCGGCTTTATTTGTGAACAGTCTGTCCGGATCAATACCCAGCAGCTCGCAGACAGTGATGTCTAGAGCAACCGCATCACTGCCGCCCATAAGCAGACCCAGATGTTTTGGAATTCCGCTTCTGCCCGGCCCCGCTCCTTCCATCGCCAGTATGCCGTCAATAATCGTCAATGAGGGGCGGAGCGCTTTGTATATCCTGACTAGCAGGCCGGCGAACATCTCACTGTCAACCCCTGTCCTGAAATGCCACTCCGGTTTTCTCATGCCGACAATACAGCCGAACAAATTTTTCACCCCGAGCGTCAGTAGCATCTGGGTATGTGTTTTTAGTTTTGGGAGGTTTATAATAACATCCGCGTTTACAGCGTCTTCAGCGATCTCGATTTTGTTAAACGGAGGGCCGATGTCAAAGGGCACGGAACGCCTGAACTCCGTGCAATCTATATTCAGACCATTCAGCGCTTTTTTTATGCCGCTCTCCATGATCACTTTATCGAATGCCCCTGACCCCGGGCTGTCTGATATCTGTGGGACAGCCCCTTTCGCCAGCACATATTCCGCTGAAGCCCTGATGATCAGCGGATGCGTCAGTATTGCGCTCTCCGGCGGGGCGGGTGCGAGCAGGTTCGGTTTTATTAAAACCCGGCTGTTTTTTCTGATATGACCGGAGTCGATGGATTCCAGAAGCTCAAAGATTTGAGGCTTGAGTTCTTCATAATTGTAAGATGATTTTTTCAGTATTACTTTCGGCATGCTAAATCATAATATCTTAAAATATCGGGGGAAATAGTTGATCTTGCAATATTCAGTTCCTGAACAGGCACTGGGAAATGATCAGGAAAATAAAAATCCGCCCCGGATATACGGGGCGGATTTCCGATTATTTGCCGGACGACTTCCTCAGATATTTAAAGAAATCGCCTTTTGTCGACAAAATCAGCCAGTCTTTTTCGGATAATGTCGTCTGATAGGTCTCCATGGTCTTGATGAAGCCGTAGAACTCACGGGATTCAGGACTCTGGTTATAAGCGCCGGCATATATAGCGGATGCCTCTCCGTCGGCCTGGCCGATGATTTCCTGGGCGGTTTTATAGGCCTCGGACTGAATCTTTTTCAGGTCGCGTTCCTTGTCGCCAAGGATCTTGGATGCCTCACCCTGACCTTCAGAGCGAAATTTGTCCGCCATCCGCTTGCGCTATGTAATCATCCGTTCGAATATCTTCTCCCGGACTTCTTCCACGTAATTAATTCTCTTGAATCTCAGGTCAAGCAGTTCGATCCCGAGTGCAAGGGTCCGCTTGCCGGCTACCTCAACGATGGCCTGTGTTATTTTTTCCCTGCCGTACTTGATTTTACGTAAAACCTCGGCCTTTTCCCTCTCCGTCAATTCCTCGCTTACCTGGTATTCCCGGTTTGTCGAACGGATTATCTCAACCAGCTCGTAAGTGGCGATCGCGTTTCGGACCTCGCCGTCCAGAATATCATCCAGCCGGCTTTGCGCGCCACGTTCGTCACGTACCCGCTGAAAGAACAACAGCGGGTCTGCTATCCGCCAGCGAGCGTAAGTATCAACCCAGATAAATCTTTTATCCCTGGTGGGCACCTGGTTGGGATCGCCGTCCCATTCCAGAAACCGTCTCTCGAAATAATTGGCTGTCTGGACGAAGGGTATCTTGAAATGGATACCCGGGCTCACCACCGGCTCGCCAACCGGCTTGCCGAATTGCGTGATTATGACCTGTTCTGTTTCGTTGACAATATAAGCGGAAGACATAATGGCAATCAGGGCCAGAAACACTATGCCTGCAAGCACAATATATTTTTTGTTATTCATCTTGAACCTCCCTTATCGAACTGAAACAGCGGCAGTATACCTGTGGCTTCCTCGTCTGTGATAAGCTTTCTTCCGACATTTTGCATGACATCATTCATGGTTTCCAGGTAAATACGTTGACGCGTCACCTCTTTTGCTTTCAGGTATTCTTTAAAAACAGCATCGAATTTTGCAGCTTCGCCGCGCGCATTATTGACACGTTCCATTGCGTATCCCTTAGCTCCTTCAATAGACCTCTCTGCCTCTCCACGTGCCCTGGGGATTACCTTGTTATATTCAGACAGTGCCTGGTTAATCAATTTTTCCCCCTCCTGCTGAGCTTCATTGACTTCATTAAAAGCGGGTTTTACGGATTCGGGCGGATTAACGTCCTACAGCACAACCTGTACCACCTTTATTCCCATTTCGTACTGGTCGCATAATTCCTGGAGTTTCGCGGCGACGGTGTTAGCGACTTCCTGACGTCCGATGGTCAGCACCTCGTCCACCGAACGGTCACCAACAATCTTACGCATCATCGCTTCATTGATGTCCCTGAAGGTCTGTTCCGGATGTCTCACGCGAAACAGAAAGTTGTAAGGATCCTTGATGCGGTATTGCGCGATCCATTCCACTTCAGCGGCGTTCAGGTCACCCGTTAACATCAATGACTCTTCCTGATAGCCTTTTGAAGTATATCGGGAGTTAGTGCTGGACGCTCTCGTCCGGAATCCAAATTCAAGTTTTAATTGCCGCTCGACCGGTACCTTGTAGACCTGTTCTATTCCAAATGGTAATCTGAAATTCAGGCCGGGATTGACTGTACGGGTGTATTTGCCCAACTGCAGAATAACTCCGACTTCAGCCGGTTCAACGGTGAAGACCGAAGAAAGCAGAAAGACCAAAAGCAGTACCGCAAGCGCCACGCCGATGATTATTTTGGGGTTAAATTTTGGCAGCCGGAAATCCTTTGGTAACTGAAGATCTTTAATATCAAACGGGGTTTTCGGATCCATCTGTCATTACCTCCTCTGGCGCTGTCATTACCGGCTTGACCGGAAACCCAGAACCATTCAAATTAATAAACTCTCTGAGCCACTCCGCATCAAGCGTGCAATGGGGCAGAGGGTAACAGTTTTCCTGTTCCTGATACCTCGCGGCACCGCTGTGTTACAGGTAACATGAATAATAAAACAAAAAAAGGGAAAAATACAACTATTTTGCGATTTGTTATGACCGGAGGCCGGCTTTCCGTGAACATCGAAATTGCAGGTGAGCTGAACGGGATAATTTATATCGACGCTGGACTGGTCGGGGCGAGAGGATTCGAACCTCCGACCCCCTGCTCCCAAGGCAGGTGCGCTAGCCAAGCTGCGCTACGCCCCGAAGAATATATACTATATGATAACAAAAATAAAAATCAAACAAATGAAGGTTTACGCGGGGTTATTCGTGACTACGGCGCCGCGTGATATTCATACAGGTCAATAATTAAGAATTTCCAGGTAGTCCCTGATGTCCCTGGCGTCAGCGCCTGTCGACTTATGTTTTTTCAGCTCCAGGTCTTCCCGGGCCCTTTCCGTATCATCCTGATAACCGGGGTCGAGTTTTATCGCCTTTGTCATGGCCGAGGACGCGTCGCCGTACCGGCCCAATGCGTTAAAACAGAGAGCCAGCCCGAGGTAAGGCGTGCTTAAGTCAGGGGCCCTTTTAATTGCTTCACTATAGGATTTGACGGCTGATGCGAATTTGCCGAGCCTGTAATATGAATTGCCCATACTGATGTACGCTTTTTCAGGCGTGGGATAAGTGAGGTTGGAGACGGCCTTTTGATAGTAAGATATTGCTGTTTCATACCGGCCTGATTTTTCATACGCGTAGCCCAGGTTATTGTTCGCGTCGGAATAGTCAGGATCGATCTTTAAGGCCTTTTTGAAATGTTTTATGGATTCCTCTGTCTCGTTAAAGTGAAGAAGATAGATAATGCCGATCGCATTGAGGACCCTTTGATCGTTCGGGTTGAATTCGTATGCCTTCTGGAATTCCACGAACGCCCTCTGTATTTTATTGGTATCAAGAAACGCGACGCCGAGCTTATAATGCGCGGTCGCGTCTTCAACGCTAATTTTTGTTCCGGTGAAGGCACATGAAATCACGGAAGAAAAAAGAAGTAAAACAGCAAAAAAATTCAGTCTCTTCAAAATTTATTGCCTCCTGTGAAAAATTTAATAATCTTGAGTTTAAGCAATTTCAGCAACAGTATTCAAGGAAGTTCAGGCGACTACCGGCGGCCTGAATAATATTCAGCGACCTCAATGGCGTCCCATGGCCGGCAGTCCTCTTTCGTGAATCCCAGCAGTCCGGCGGATCTGTATACTGTTTTAATGTCAGTGCCTTCAATCTCCAGAAATTCAGGGATGTACTCATATTCATCATGGTACTTGTCGAGTTCGAAATGGACCCCTTCAAGTTCATAGGTTGTCCTGTCTTTTTTCATCTCCATCCATGCCGAAAAACCGGCTGATTCGAGAATAATCCTCATTGTATCGAAGTCCGATACTCTAGTCTCTTTTTCTTCCCTCACCTTCGCTTCAGTATCCACGATATCTTTTTTAAATGTAATGACGGCCTTTTCCCCTTCTTTTCTGAGCCTGAGCATTCCCCCGTTTTTCCGGATCGAATTATCGGTGGAATCGTAGTATATCGCGTATATTTCACCATCGAAGACCTTTTTTGCTCCCAACGAGACGAGTTTCTCTGCTGTCTTTTTTCTGTCTATATCGAGAATCTTTATTTCTATCTCGCGCATACCTGAATCTTTTTGTCAACGGCGGACATGCTGAAGTGGCCGCCCTGAATCGTGAATGACACGGAACGTTATAGCACGGACTGTTCCGCCCAGAGGAAAGTTTTGTTTTTTCCACGCATTTTTGCCGTGTACAGCGCCTTGTCGGCGTTTCTTATCAATTTCTTCGGATTGTCGTTATCAAAGGGATAGGATGAAATACCGATACTTATAGTTATATCTTCTTTAGGATACAAGTTCCATGAACGGTCGAGCTTTTCTCTCACTGTGTTTCTTATTCTTTCGGCAACGAAGAACGCCTCGTCTTTGTCCGTCTGGGGCATAATTACGGCGAACTCCTCGCCGCCGATCCTTGCCAGAACATCGGTCGCTCTCAGCGATTTATTGATTACCTGAGTCAGGTTTTTCAATAGCTCGTCGCCGGCTGGATGGCCCTCCGTATCATTGAACAGCTTGAAATCATCAATATCTATAATACACAAGGAGAAACTCAGGTCGTGACGTTCTGAGCGGTCCAGCTCCTCAGCCAGTCTGTCCTGAAAATATCTCCTGTTGAAGAGGCCGGTTAAATGGTCAGTCATCGAGAGTTCTTTCATCTGTTCGGCCAGATTGTAGTAACTCAGGCTTTTTATCGCTATGGATGCATAGTTTGCGAAGTTCCGGATAATTGCCAGGTCATCATCAATAAAGACATCGCCCGTAGTCTTGTCCGAGACATTCAGTATGCCTATTAATTCCTTGCCTATGAGTAGAGGAATACTGATGAATGATGCGGTCCTGTAGGCAGTTTTTTTTCTTATGGAGAAGTCTTTTTCGATGTCCCGGGAGATAATGGGCGTCCGCTCCCTGAAGACTTTCCCCGCGATTCCCTCTCCAGGCACGATTTTTACTTTCTCCACAAGCCATTTATTTATCCCGTGTACCGCGATAATGCTCAGCTCTTCCTTGTCGTTGTCGGCAAGCATCAGCGAGCCTCTTCCTGCTTTTGAAAGTTCTACCGCGGTATCCAGAATTGATTTGTAAAGGATTTCGGGCTTGTCGAACATCAGGTTTAATCCCGACGCGGCATGGTTCAGTACACTCACTAAATTAATATGTTCAGCGGTCATTTTTGACTCAAACAAGACTAAGAATGAAGTAGTATATAGCTGTTGAATAAGTAAATCAAGGTGACGCAAACTATAGGGATAATTCATGCTCTCCGGAGCCTTTATTTTCATGATAAAGAAAGGCTTTTTGGTCTTGACAAAAGAACTGGTTCTTGATACTGTTATCTAAGTCTTATTATTAAAGAATAAGATATAACAATGAAAAAGGGGGCAGATATGACAAAAGCGGAGCTTATTGACAAAATAGCATCTTCCGCGGGACTCAGCAAAGCGGACGCAACAAGGGCGCTGGATTCAACCTTAAATGCCGTTAAGGCATCGCTGAAGAAAGGCCAGAAGGTAACTCTTGTCGGATTTGGAACCTTCTCGATAACAAAGAGGAAGGCAAGGAAAGGCCGTAATCCGAAGACAGGAGAAGTAATTAACATCCCTGCCGCCAAGACACCAAAGTTTACAGCTGGCAAGGCGCTGAAAGACGCAGTCAAAAAATAGCTTTAAAATTTTATTTTGTGAGGGGCAAACTATGTTTGTCCCATCCTTCCGGATTTATTCATTTGGAGTGCCATAGGTCTTAAATTCTTTCAAAAGAGGAGTGAGCAATGCTCATTGAATTCAATGTTGTTCCTATCGGTTCCGGCGACAGCATAGGTGACAGTCTGGCGGAAGTCCTGAAGATAGTTGATTCAAGCGGCATCCCTTATAAAATCAATCCCATGGGTACTGTCGTGGAAGGCGAATGGGATGAGTTGTTCGAGCTTATTAAAAAATGTCATATGACCATGCTGAAAAATGAGGAAAGGGTCACAACTCATATTTCTATAGACGACCGCAAGGGAAAACCGAACAGGCTTGAACTGAAGGTTAAGTCTATAGAAAAGAGGATTGGCAGGAAACTCAGGAAGTGACCTCTCTGATTATTTCCTGAACAGAGTTTGTAATTATAGATTTTCCGTATCGAACTTGCAAGGTATTCATCCTGGTGCTTATTGACAGAGGTTATTGACTATGATAACGTGTAAAAAGAACCTTAAGAAAAGGAGGAATCATATGGCCTGCAAAACAAAAGGTGGTTCATGCTGTACAACCAAAAAAACCGCCCCGAAGCCGAAAGCAAAACCTGAGAAGACAAGCAAAAAATAAAAACCCTTGAATTGTTTTCAGACACAGGAAAGGATGGATGATGCCGTCCTTTCCTGTGTCTGCTCTTTACTATGATTTCGATTTCCGCCGTACTTCAATCAAAAGGACCCTCCCATTTGTAATATATAAATGTGATAAGATCTCACTGTGTTTGAAAAAGAACTGAAAAGAATAGAAAAGCTGCAACTGGATCGTCATATAATCTCACGCTCATCGTCTCCGGGACCCGTGATAACTGTCAAGGGCAGGAAATATATAAATTTTTCTTCAAATGATTATCTCGGCCTTGCCGGACATCCGAAAGTTATTAAATCCGCAATAGAGGCTGTAGGGAAATACGCGTTGGGTTCGGGCGCCTCCAGGCTGCTTGCCGGCGGGACGGTGCTTCATGAAAGACTTGAAGCGAGGGTTTCAGAGTTTAAGAGGACTGACGCCGCATTGGTGTTTAATTCAGGTTATGCCGCAAATACAGGCGTAATCCCGGCGCTCGCCCGTGATGGAGCTGTAATCTTCAGTGATGAATTAAACCATGCGAGCTTAATAGACGGATGCCGGCTAAGCAGGGCCAGGACGGTCATATACAGGCACGGGGACACAATTCAACTCGAAAAACTGATAAAAGAAGAGGGGAAGGGCGAAAAGGTTATCGTTACGGACTCTGTATTCAGTATGGATGGCGATATCGCACCTCTCGGGGACCTTTATGAGATATGCAAAAAATATAAGGCGGTTCTTTACATTGACGACGCCCACGGCACCGGTGTGCTCGGAAATGGAAGGGGAGCGCTTGAGCATTTCAATATCAGGCCCGAGCCATGGATTATTCAGATGGGGACATTCTCAAAGGCCATAGGCTCTTTCGGGGCCTTTATCGCCGGGAGTGAAGATGTCATCAGATGGGTTTTGAACACTGCACGGAGTTTTGTCTTTTCGACGGCACTTCCCCCCGGTGTTATAGCTGCGTCCATTACGGCGCTCAAGCTTGTAAGAACCGACAGGGTATTAATAAAGAGACTCTGGGCAAACAGGGAAAGGCTTATAGCCGGTATCAGGAACGCGGGTTTCGATACCGGGGGAAGTGACACTCCAATTATCCCGATAAAGACCGGCACTATCAGTGGGGCGCTCGGGATATCCGGATTCCTGTACGGAAAGGGCATATACGCCCCCGCCGTCAGGCCGCCCGCCGTCAGAGAGCCGAGGGTCAGGATCACTGTCAGCGCGGCGCATAATGACAGTCATATAGACGCGTTTCTTTATGCGCTTAAGGGGCTGGATTAACCACTGCGGTCTTTTATCCGATACGATGAGCGGTCTGGCCGGAGTTTAGTGCCTGAAAATGAAAATGCTCTTTCTTTTTTAATAGTTTTAAAACGTATTATTTTATAGTATAGTATGTGAATATCAGACATATCCAGTTTAAAAATAAATCTACAACGGAGTTCCGGTGATAACAGGAAAAGAAGATATGCTGCAGTCGCTCATTGAGGTGTTTTTGATGGAAAAGGGGACAAGTGAGTTTTATTCCGGCGCCGCCGCAAAGGCGGTTAATCCAGGGGCTAAAAAAACCTTTGAAGATATCTCCGGGTGGGAAGAAAGGCATATGGCATTCGTACGCTATCTGTATCAGTCCGTAATGGATGAAAGGGACATAAAGGGTTTTGAAGCTTTCGAGAAAATGACGGATGTGCCGGATACCGAGGCGGGGATTCCGCTGAAAGAACTTGAGGCGAAATCAGAAGAGTATATTTTTACTGACGGCCTCGGCGCCCTGGCGATGGCGTTTGAGATTGAAGGCAGGGCATACGGTCTATACAGGCGGCTTTCCGAATAGGCGGCGGACAGCAATGCCAGGGTTGTATTCAGCGGGATGATGGAGCAGGAGCTTAATCATATCGCCTATCTGGAGAAGATGAGGATGAGACTTGCTGAAACTTCGTGACGGTATAGTAGAATTATATAAAAAAGTCGCTACATCCATACCGCCGGATATTGAGGAGGCGCTAAAGTCCGCTTACAAAAATGAAATCAGTGGCTCCGTAGCAGGATCATCGCTCGGCATTATCCTTGAGAATATAAATTTGGCCAGGAAGACCGTGCGACCTGTCTGCCAGGACACCGGTATTCCGGTCTTTTTTGTTCGTGTGCCTGCGGGATTGAGCCATGTTGAATTAAAAAAGAGCTTTGTTGAGGCTACCCGAATCGCCACGGAAAGGATACCGCTGAGGGCGAACGCCGTTGATATAATCACTGAAAAAAACTCCGGGGACAACACAGGTACCGGATTCCCTGTAATATACTTCGAAGAGGTCCAGGGCGGTACCCTCACCATAGATCTTATGTTAAAGGGCGGGGGATGCGAAAATGCCGGACGGATTTACAAGCTGCCCGCTGAAGAACTGAACGCGCAGCGCGACCTTGACGGCGTCAGGAAATGTGTTATCGATACCGTACAAAAAGCTCAGGGCAGGGGCTGTCCTCCATATGTTCTCGGCGTCGGCGTCGGTGGGTCGGTAGACCAGGTCGCCGTACTCGCCAAGAGGCAGCTTCTATGTAAATTAACCGATACAAACAGGATAGGGGAACTTGTAAAGATCGAAGAACGCCTCTTGAGAGAGATTAACCAGCTCGGGATCGGTCCTTTGGGATTGGGTGGCGAATCAACTGCCATCGGAGTTAAGATAGGCGTTAATCATCGTCATCCAGCGTCATATTTTGTGGATGTTTCCGTGAGCTGCTGGGCGACCAGGAGAGGGCGGCTGATATGGTAGGGCCAAAAAAAATTAAACTTCCGCTCTCTTCTGAAGACGTTGCCGGTCTTAAAGTCGGGGACCTGGTGCTGCTGAGCGGAAATATAGTAAGCGGCAGGGACAGGATGCATAAATACCTTGTTGAAAAGAGACCCGCTCCGGATGACATTCCTTTTAATCTGTCGGGTGCGGTCATTTACCACTGCGGCCCTGTTATCAAAAAGGTCGATGATAACTATATGGTCATAGCCGCCGGGCCGACAACAAGTATGCGGGTTGAGATGTATGAGGCCGCGGTAATACGGGAATACGGCATAAAAGGCATTATAGGGAAGGGGGGCATGAGCGGCAACACGCTCAGGGCGCTTCAGGAAACCGGCTGTGTTTATTTTAATACCATAGGGGGGGCGGCTGTTTATCTCGCAGACAGGATCAAAAAGATACTTGATGTTTGGAAACTTGATGAGTTTGGCCCGACAGAGGCGATGTGGCTCTTTGAAGTTGATGAATTTCCGGCGATAGTGACCATGGATGCCCATGGGAATAATATGCATAGAGATATTGAAGAACTGTCTCTCCGGAAATTTTCAGAATTAACGAGGTAGAATGACATGATATTTATTACGGGAGCTACGGGTTTTGTCGGAGGACACCTGGTAGACCGCCTGCTTGATAAGGGTCTGAAATTAAAATGTCTGGTCCGTTCTGAAAGGGCTGTGGACTCGCTTACCGCAAAGGGAGTAGAAGTGGTCCGGGGCGACATAACCCTGCCGGAGACACTTGAGGGGATTCTTCATCCGGATGATTTTGTCATTCATCTTGCGGGCATTATCATCGAGAAGGGAAGTGCCACATTCGGTTCCATCCACGTTGACGGTACCTCCAACCTTGTAAACGAGGCGAAAAAATCGGGTGTAAGGCATTTCTTTTATCAGTCGGCGCTCGGAGCAGACAAGAATTCCCGGGCGACTTACCTTAAGACCAAGGCCGAGGCCGAGGATATAGTAACCGGAAGCGGACTTGAGACGACGGTATTCAGGCCTTCTCTCATAATAGGACCCTGGGACGGTTTCACTGCTAAACTCGCCAACATGATCAAACTCTCCCCTGTACTGACTATTCCAGGGGAAGGCAAGGCAAGGTTCCAGCCGGTCTACATAAAAGACTGGCTGAAATGTATCGATAAAGTTATTGATAATCCAGGCGGCTATCTTGCGACATACGAAATCGCGGGTCCGGAATATATTGAATTCAGAGAAATCATAGAGATACTGTCAAGGTCCATGGGACGCGTGAAACCCGTCTTCAAGGTGCCGATGGGCCTGATGAAGTTAGCCGTCGGTTTTTTCGGGGCACTTCCTGTTTCTTTTCCCGTGACATCCGAGCAGCTTGAACTTCTTGAGACCGATAATATCTGCGACATGGACGTTGTGAAAAAAAACTTCGGCTTCAGTCCGGTAAAGTATGAAGACGCACTGAAGGACTTTATTTCACTATAAGCACATCGCAGGTAGCGTGATCGATTATTTTGGATGAAACGCTGCCCAGCAGGAATTTTCCGGCCCCGTGCCTTCCGTGACAACCGGTAATAATAATATCCGCTTTTATCTTTTTGGCCATTCTGAGTATCTCTTCCGGGGGATTACCCTCGGTTACGACCGTCTTTATAGCTTTGATCCCTTTAGCGCGGGTTTTTATTTTCAGCATAATTTTATTCGCTTCCTCATTGAGTGTTTCGAGTATTCTCTCCCTGTCAATATTGGTTAATTCCGTAAGATAGAGTTCAGGCACAACCGAGATGACCGTTATGGAAGAATTGAATTTTCCTGCAATTTCGATCGCCTTTTTCAATGCCTTATCGGATGACACGGAACCGTCATGAGCCAAAAGAATTTTTTTCATTGAGTCCCTCCTTATTAGATGCACTATTCTTATTTTATCAGAAAATAGGTTATTTTCCTTTTTTTTTATCGAGAAAAAGTTTAATATATATCTTCAGATCGAATTGAAAGGAGAAAATTTATGGCAAAGAAAGACTATTATTTTACCTCTGAGTCTATTACGGAAGGCCATCCTGATAAAATAGCCGACCAGATTTCAGATTCAATACTCGACGCGATACTGGCCCAGGATCCTATTGCTAGAGTAGCCTGTGAGACTCTCGTTACAACAGGACTTGCTTTTGTCTCGGGTGAGATTTCCACGTCATGTTATGTACACATTCCCGACATAGTCAGGGAAACGATTAAAGATATAGGATATACAAGGGCAAAATACGGTTTTGACTATGAAACATGCGCGGTGATAACCTCTATCGACCATCAGTCGTCGGACATAGCAATGGGAGTAGATACCGGAGGCGCGGGCGACCAGGGACTTATGTTCGGCTTCGCGTGCAACGAGACCCCGGAGTTAATGCCTCTGCCAATTATGCTTGCGCATAAACTCGCGATGCGGCTCGCTGAAGTCAGAAAAAAAGACATTCTTGGATATCTCAGACCTGACGGCAAGACACAGGTGACGATCGAATATCAGAACGGCAAACCAGTGAGGATCGATACTATCGTCGTCTCTTCACAGCATAGTCCTGACATTACGCTGAAGGAGATGAAGGAAGATATTATCGAGAAGGTGATAAAACCTATTCTTCCCGTGGAACTGCTTAACGAAGAGAATATCAAATATTATATCAATCCTACGGGACGCTTTGTCGTTGGAGGGCCCATGGGCGACACCGGCCTGACCGGCAGGAAGATAATAGTCGACAGTTATGGAGGCGTCGGCAGCCACGGCGGCGGATGTTTTTCAGGGAAAGATCCGACAAAGGTCGACCGCTCGGGTGCTTATATATCAAGGTATATCGCAAAAAATATTGTTGCCTCTGGTATAGCCGACCGGGCGGAAGTTCAGATCGCCTATGCGATCGGTGTGCCGGAACCCGTGTCCATTCTCGTTGACACATATGAGACAGGAAAGATACCCGAAGATAAAATCGTAAAGATTGTGCGGGATAATTTTGATTTAACGCCGAAGGGAATAATTGAACATCTGAACCTGAGAAGGCCTATATACAAGAAGACCGCCGCGTACGGTCATTTCGGCAAAAATGACCCTGATTTTACATGGGAAGCAACTGACAAGGCGGAAAAATTACGGAAAGACGCCGGTCTTTAAAGAATTTCGTACGATCGGCTCTGATCTGAATCCTCAGGCGTTTCGTTGGGCGCGTAGGTGCTCTTGGACAGTACGGCATCTGGCGGGTTATTGACGGGAGGTTCCATGGCGAGTGTCATATCGGTTAATATCAGCGATAAAAAGGGCATGAGAAAAAGACCGGTTGGCGAGGCACTCTTAAAGGTCGATTACGGCATTGATGGTGACGCCCACGCGTCTTCGGAATGGCACAGGCAGGTGAGCCTTCTTGCGATGGAAAGCATTGGGAAGATGCGGAAGCTGGGCCTTAGTGTTTCCCCCGGTGATTTTGCCGAGAACATAACAACAGAGGGTATAGACCTTTGTGATCTCCCGGTCGGTACAAGGCTGCTGATAGAAGATTCCGAGATAGAGATAAGCCAAATAGGAAAAGTCTGTCATCAAAGATGCGCGATATATGACCAGGCGGGTGATTGCGTGATGCCGAAAGAAGGGGTCTTTGTCAGAGTGATAAAGGGCGGCAGGATTAGAAAAGGCGATAAAATAGAAGTTAAAAGTGAAAAATGATGAAATTATCCGGGCCTTCCCGGCAAGGCCCGGAAGATTTTCTCGGGTGACCTGGGAATTGTAAAATGCTTGAAGTAGCTGTTTTGACATTAAGCGATAAAGGCTCCCGCGGAGAACGTGAAGACCTTAGCGGTCCGGTCGTGAAAGAACTTATGCGAAGGATTAATGCCGACGTCAAGTATTATGAAATCCTGCCCGATGAGAAGGATTTAATTAAAGAGAAACTGATAGATTACAGCAGTAAGGTTGATCTCATTGTAACGACCGGTGGCACCGGCCTTTCCCCCAGGGACGTAACACCTGATGCGACACTCGAAGTAATCGAGAGGGAAATTCCGGGAATTGCGGAAGCGATGAGGTCCGAGGGCATTAAAAATACTAAAAGGGCGATGCTTTCGAGGTCTGTCGCCGGTATAAGGGGAAACGCTCTGATAATAAACCTGCCGGGTAGTCCCAATGCCATAAAAGAGAGCTTGGAGGCGGTACTGGATGTAATTCATCATGCCGTTGAGAAGATTCAGGGCGACACGGAGGATTGCGCTGTATGAGTGAGTTTTTTAATACTTTTCCTTTTGTCGGCGCTCTTCTGGCCGGGATATTCTCTTTCCTTTCGCCCTGTGTTCTTCCCCTTGTGCCATCCTATCTGTCATATATAACGGGTGTTTCGTTTGAGGATCTCAAGGGCGGCGCCGACAGCAAAAGGATCCGCTTTCTTACATTAACCAATTCCCTGGCGTTCGTGTTCGGTTTCTCACTGATTTTTATCATGCTCGGCGCTTCTTCGTCAGTGATCGGCGGTTTCCTCTTCGAATATCAGGACAGTATAAGGATCATCGGGGGTATCCTCATTATCTTCTTCGGAGTATTTGTCGCTGGATTCATCAGGCTGGATTTTCTGACGAAAGAGAGAAAATTTCATGTTAGTGGGAAACCCGCCGGTTATATGGGGTCATTTCTTATCGGTATAACCTTTGCAGCCGCCTGGACGCCATGTATAGGCCCTATTCTCGGCTCCATCCTGTTGTATGCCGGTTCCAAGGGGTCGGCCACCTATGGCCTGAAACTGCTTGCTGTTTATTCTCTGGGCCTTGCCTTGCCTTTTCTGATGGCGTCTTTCGGATTTAACTCGTTCCTGAGTTATTCGACAAAAATACGCGCGTATATGAGAGGCATCATGATGGCGAGCGGCGTTGTTCTGATTATGTTCGGCCTTCTTCTGCTGACCGATAATGTTCGCCGCCTGACTTCCATGGTTCCCGACCTTGGTATTAGTTTCTGAGCATCAGGGATATGGTACACTGTATCTGAAATTAAATAACGACCGCGAGCTTCTATGATTTTTTTATGCGACAGAATGAGTTAATAGTGGAAATACCCCGGGGTCCCGTCCATGCACGGAAATATCTCTGATCCCCAGTCAATAACATCACCCATCCGGTTATCATATGCCGGCATTTAGACGATTATTCCTCTCTTTTCTAAAGCTCGGACTTACGGCCTTTGGCGGGCCTGTGATGGTGGCCTACATAAAAGAACTTTCGGTGAAACGCAATAAATGGCTCGATGAGGGGACATTTAACGAGGGCGTCGTGCTCTGCCAGTCGATACCAGGAGCAACCGCCATGCAGATGGCTGCCTATGTAGGACTTCGCGCCGGTGGGATCAGGGGAGCATTATCGGCATACATCGGCTTTGGATTGCCCGCGTTTGTCCTGATGATGATCTTCTCGGCGTTATACGTCAGTTCACATGATCTTCCGAAGGTGATGGCCCTGTTCAGCGGTCTTCAGGTGATGGTGATCGCCATCATAGCAAGCGCCACCTATTCATTCAGCAGGGAAATACTCAGGAATTACAGGCATGCGTCTCTTGCCGTTGCGGCCGCGCTCCTGTTCTGGTCCGGCGTAAGCCCGTTTCTTGTTATTGCAGGGGCCGCGCTGACAGGCGTATTCCTGTTCAAATATGAAATTTGTAACCCCAGTCCCATTCGGCGGGTTGAAAGCCATGGACCGGTACTGAAAAAAATCGCGGTCTTATCAGGTCTGGTTGTGTTCGGACTTACGGCACTCTTTTTTTATGATGTCAGACTCCTGAAACTGGCGCTATTGATGTTCAAGGTTGACATTTTTGCCTTTGGCGGCGGTTTTGCTTCGCTGCCGTTAATGCTCCATGAAGTAGTGGATGCGCGGGCATGGATGGACAGCAAGACATTTATGGATGGCATCGCATTGGGTCAGGTCACTCCTGGGCCTATTGTCATTACTTCGACATTCATAGGGTATTTGGTATATGGTTTTTGGGGCGGGGTAACAGGCACGATAGCTATATTTACGCCTTCTTTTCTTATGCTGGTTTTCGCAACACCTTTTTTCGACAGGCTGAAGTCGTCAGTTTTTTTTCTGCGTGCGACAAAGGGCATACTTGCCTCCTTTGCGGGGCTCCTCCTGTTTGTGACGGTCAAATTCTCATCGGCTGTAACCTGGGATTTTATGAGGCTACTCCTGCTGTCGGTCTCCCTTACCGCGCTGCTCCGGAAGGTTGATATATTATACGTTGTTCTGGCGGGGGCCGCCCTGTCAGTAATCATGTTTTAGCCGTGATTGTCCCTGGGGTCTCTTTTTAGCCCTGATCGTGGTTATTCAGATCAGGAGTATAATTGACATTATATATGAAAGAGTGTATAAGGGTAATTAGGTGTATAAATCAGAATCGGAAAGGAGATTAAGAGATGCCAAGATATGTGGTATTGAGCACGCTGACGGATGAGGGAAGAAAGACGATAAAAGACAATCCGAAGCGTATTATGGAAGTTAACAAGGAACTCGTAAAAATGGGAATAAAGGTGAAGGACCAATACGCTGTTCTGGGTCCGTATGATTTTGTCAGTATTGTTGAGGCGGAGGATAATTACGCGATCATGAAGATGTCGGTTGAACTCGGGGCCAGAGGGTCGGTACAACTTCTGACATTGGCGGCGATTCCTGTTTCGGACTTTGTCAAAAAGCTGAAATGAATTAAACGAAATAATATATTCTATCAATGGGAACAGTAACCTTAACGTTGCATAAACGTACTCATATTTAATCCGTCATTCCCGCTCAAAAGACCACGGGAATGACTGTTTGGCAGGCTTCGGACATGAAAAAAGATTAAAGGATATATTGCTTGAAAAGTTGAAATTAATTGTTTAATAGTTTATAATCTTATTGACAATTAACTTTCGTATCAGGAGGAGAAAATGAGCGATATTAAGGCGGACGTAATACTGGATACTAAAGGGCTGAGCTGCCCGATGCCGGTTCTGAAAACCAAGAAGGCGATAGACGGACTTCAATCTGGTCAGGTCCTTGAAGTCATTGCGACCGACCCCGGATCCAAGTCCGATATACCTGCTTTGTTAAGAAGGCTGGGGCATGAGCTGGTTCAGACAAAAGAAAACGGCGATGTAATAGAGTTTTATATTAAGAAGGCGTAAGACGTTATCTCTCCAGTGGTAAATTGAATAATACGGAAAAGCCGGACGATCCGGCTTTTCTTTTTTTACTGCCCAACTCTTCCGGTACGACTAAGGAAATATCAAGAACTTCAAGGCGACCATTCCCAATAACGATGTAATTATCAAACGAAATAACCGTTGTGGTACGAAATTAACTATCTTCCTCGCGACATATGCTCCCGAAAAAGATATGGGTATTAAGAGAATTAAAATATAGAGCAGCGGCTGTGGCAGAGCGGTCCCTCCGGTAAAATATCTGAAAATTCTGGATGTATCAATAAAAAGGGCGATCATGCCGGATGTATAGATATACATTTCTTTTGGTAAATCATAAGCGGCCAGAAACGCGCTTCTTATTGCGCCGCCGACCCCGAAGATGCCCGCGAAGAAGCCTGATAAAGAACCGCCCACAAAAGCCGCCCGATCTGTTTTACGGATTTTCCAGGATTGTTTTTTAAAAAGGAAGAATACGTAGATAAAAAGAAATCCTCCGAGCAATCTTTTCAGAAAGAGGTCAGGCGCGTTTAATGATATCGAAGCTCCTGCATAACTCGCGATTATTCCCGGGATTCCAAAACCGAGAATCAGCCTCCAGTTAACACCTTTTCTGAAAAATATGACTTTCCAGACATCACCACAAAGGTGGATGAGCGCCACGAAAAGCAGTGTCAGGTGGATAGGATAAAACAGGGACATTACAGGAATCATGATGGTGGATATCCCGAAGCCGCTGATTGTTCCGAGCAGCGACGCGATAAAAGTAAGCACGGCGAATAAAATAAATTGGTCGATCATCTTGCTTTCTTTCTTCTAACGCACGTCCAAAAATATTCGTATATGAAATTTTACACTAGGCAATACAAATTTTACTCTGGAATTGATCCGCACCCGCATTGTCCCGGTAAAAAATGATACCATGTAAATGGTTGGGCGTGACAGCAAATTCATCCGTAAGCTGCCTGTAAAAAGACCCTCGTATTTTCTCCTGCTTCCCGGTATTTCAACCCGGCTTGTCTTTTTAGTGGATATTTTGTATGTTATAACGTTGCCGGAGTGGCGGAATTGGTAGACGCAAGGGACTTAAAATCCCTCGGGTCTAAAGCTCGTGCCGGTTCGAGTCCGGCCTCCGGCACCAATGATCCGCAGAGTGGAATCCTTAAAAGACTATGATATTTCATTATAAGCTAATAAGCTATTCATAAGCATCTATGTTATAATTCAGGAAATAGATAAACTTAAGAGGTGGTTTATGTCAGAAATGATTAAGAAAGCAATATTCCCCGTAGCCGGTCTGGGGACAAGGTTTCTCCCCGCAACCAAGGCATTGCCTAAGGAGATGATGCCTATTGTCGATAAACCGATGATCCAGTACGGTATCGAAGAAGCTCTTGCCTGTCATATTAAGCAATTTATTGTTGTCACCGGAAAACAGAAGAGAGCCATCGAAGATCATTTTGATTGTGCCTTCGAGCTTGAGGAGAAACTCAGGAAAAGCGGAAAGAAGAGACTCCTGGAGGAAATAAAGAAGCTGAATGAAATCAATATCGCATATATCAGGCAGGGCTATCCTCTCGGTCTTGGACACGCCATACTCTGCACAAAACCGTTTGTAAAGGATGAAGCCTTTGCCGTTATTTTAAGTGATGATATCATAGCCCCCGAGGATACCCTTCTAAAGGATATGATGAAACTTTACAAAAAGGTCGCCGCACCTATTCTCGCGCTGCAGCGGGTCCCCAAATCAGAAATACACCGTTATGGGGTTATAGACGGAATTGAAGAAGAACCCGGCGTCTTCCGGATAAAAAAACTGGTAGAGAAGCCTGAACCGGAAGAAGCGCCCTCGGACCTTGCCATTATCGGTAGATATATTTTGACACCGGACATTTTTGAAATCCTCGAGAAATCAGAACCCGGCAAGGGCGATGAGATACAGCTTACCGACGCATTAAACAAGTTGCTTAGAAAGAGGCCTGTTTACGGTTATGTTTTAAAAGGCAACAGATATGATGCTGGCGACAAGTTTGGGTACCTGAAGGCAACAGTCTAATTCGCGCTGAAATACCCCAAGCTATCAAAACAGTTCAAGTCGTATTTACACGACCTGATCGATGGTCAGCTCGAAAAACAGAATAAATAACCCAGATAGTTAGGAGACGGGATGTCAGAGATAGATCGGAAGAATGATAAAAATGAGAAAGAAGCGGTGATACCGGATAATCTGCCTGTACTTCCCGTGAGGGATATAGTTGTTTATCCGTATATGATAATTCCGCTTTTTGTCGGAAGAGAAATATCAATTAAGGCGATAGATCATGCCCTGAACACAAGCAGGATGATTCTGCTTCTGACCCAGAAGGATTTATCCGTTGAAAACCCCGTGGCTGAAGATTTATACAAAATCGGGACCGTCGGGATGATAATGAGGATGCTGAAACTGCCCGACGGAAGGGTGAAAATTTTAGTTCAGGGGCTGACCAAGGTGAGGGCCGTGAATTTCACCCAGAATGAACCTTTTATAGCCGCTGATATAGAAAAGATAACGGAAGAGAAACCGGCATCACTTACGATCGAAGAGGAGGCCCAGATACGGACGGTCAAGGAACAGCTTGATAAGGCTGTTTCGTATGGAAAGACTATCCTTCCCGACATTATGATCGTTATCGAAAACCTTGATGATCCGGGCAGGCTCGCGGACCTGATTGCTTCAAACCTCGGATTGAAGTCAGATCAGGCGCAGGAAGTCCTCGAAATATCGGATCCGATGGAGAAATTGAGGCGTGTGAGCGACATCCTGAGCCGGGAGTTGGAGCTTCTCGTCGTCCAGCAGAAGATACAGTCTGACGCAAGAGGTGAAATTGACAAGACTCAACGTGAATATTTCCTGAGAGAGCAGTTGAAGGCCATAAAGAGGGAACTCGGAGATATAGACGAAAGAAGCGAGGAAATAAAAGAGTACAAAAAGAAGATTGAGGATGCGAAGATGCCTGAAAAGGTGAATGAGGAGGCTGAAAAACAACTCAGAAGGCTCGAAAAAATGCATCCCGACAGCGCGGAATCCGCGACAATACGGACTTATCTTGATTGGCTTGTTGAACTCCCCTGGTCTGTCGCCACAAAAGACAAGCTGGATATAAAAGCGGCCAAGAAGGTGTTGAACCAGGACCATTATGATCTCGAAAAAGTAAAAGAGAGGATACTCGAATATCTGAGCGTACGCAAGTTGAAAGAGGACATGAAGGGGCCGATACTCTGCTTTATAGGTCCTCCCGGCGTTGGAAAAACATCTCTTGGAAAATCCATAGCACGCGCCCTGGGCAGGGAATTTGTGCGGATGTCGCTTGGAGGCGTCAGGGACGAGGCCGAGATCAGGGGACACAGGAGGACATATGTCGGAGCCCTGCCCGGCAGGATAATACAGGGTATAAAGCAGGCGGGAACGAACAACCCTGTTTTTATGCTGGATGAGGTAGACAAGGTAGGTATGGACTTCAGGGGAGATCCATCCTCGGCGCTTCTTGAGGTGCTTGATCCCGAGCAGAACTTTGCGTTTGCCGATCATTACCTGACGGTGCCTTTTGATCTCAGTAAGGTTATGTTTATTACAACCGGCAACCTGGCCGACCCTATCCCGGGGCCACTCAGGGACAGGATGGAGATAATATATCTTTCGGTCTATACAACGGAAGAAAAACTGGGTATCGCGAAAAAGTATCTTATCCCGAAACAACTGGAGGCACACGGCCTCAGCAGTAACATAGTCACCATTTCGGATCCTGCGGCCAC
>JAJRYC010000019.1 GCA_024275975.1 Nitrospirota bacterium
CATAATTTTCAGGCGTATCGGTGAATACGGCACTGAACGGCACTGTCGCCCCGGGTTTAATAACAGCATTCGACAACTTCGTCCGGAACCGGAAGCCGGACAATTTCCCCCGTCCGGGCTTTCTATGGTAATAAAGCTGTTAGCCGTTTATTAATACTGTTTTCCCGATAACATTTTTATCATGATCGAACAGTTCCACGACCAATATCCATCCGGGCATATCCTTTTTTGAGGTATTTTTTACAACCCCATGGATAACCAGATACCCTTCATCATTAAATGAATTACTCAGGTCCTTTAACTTGAGTCCCTCCGATCGTATCTGCATTATCCCGGTAGTTGATGTCCCGGTTGTATAAAGTTCCTTTACACCCATCGAGATCGAAAAAAACACAGACAGAAGCAGCGCGAAGATCACAACTTTCTGGCTCCTGGAAAGTTTCGACAGGATGCTGCCTTCCTCATAATGGGGAAAGGTATATTTTTTTACGAGAATAACAGCGACGGATACCAGCAATGCCTTTGCCGTCCAGGACAGAAGAGAGCCGATGATTGTAGTTTCGACTAAAACGCCCCTTAAAGCAAGTCCATACGCCGCGCCGATCAATGACCCTATCACGCCTCCCGCCGCCGCGCCGATTAAAACACCCGGCAGTGACCAGACATTTATACCCGTAAAGACCTCGGTAAGTGAGAGAAGCGCCCCAATGGAGACGCCGAGGGCGATTAACTTAAGGGTTGACGTCAACATCGCGCCTGAAGTGGTGAGACCCGAAAGTTCGATGCCCATGGAGATGAAGCCGATTCCGAGCAGTGTTATCATAATCATCGGGATTGAACAGCCCAGAGCGCCTATGGCTCCGGAATAAGTTCCGGATACTATCGGATTTCTCCCTGTTTTATTATCAGGATCAAAAGCTGAAACGCTAGGGGCTTTCTTACTGGAAGTCGAATGAAACCCTCCGAAAAAGACCGGCTCGCCACATTTTGGGCATTTATAATAAAAAACTTTATCGGATAACCGGGAATCATCGAAAAAATAGGAATTGCCGCACTTCCAGCATTTTTTTTCCATCGTCGCACCTCTATTTTTGAAAGATGAAATTTTTTTTATTGTCTCACAGCTAAAACTTATATTCCGAATCCGGTCTTCCCGGTACAGCTGAATCTTGATGATAAATCGTATTGCCCTGTCTACTCCCTGCCGAAAAAATCTATTGCGTTCTTAACTTTCTCCAGATTTACCTGTGTGTTGAAGCAGGGGCCGTATGGACGCTCGTTCGAGATCCCGAGGGTAGGAAGTGGATATGCGTCGACAATGCCGCTGGAAAGGTCTCTTTCGCACGCAATCGCGACTATCGCGCCAGGTTTAACATCCATTACGGTCTTCCTCGCGATAGTCCCCCCGGTAGCTACAAAGAGATTGAGATTGTAGGCTTCCGCTATCTCTATGAGGTCTCTTATTTCACACCTGCCGCACCTTTCGCAGTTATAAATATTATGAGTAAGCCGTATTGTACATTTGCTGATCTGAATGCAGTGGGGCAGCAGCAGCAGAATATTCTTTGTTTTCGGCTTTTCCGCCTGGACCAGTCTGTTGTTAATATTGATTATGGCCCTCTGAAGACACTCCTTTCTGCTTTTAAAGAAAGCGCCGATAAACATAAAAAATGGATAGAGCAGTTTAAGAACAAGGCCTCTAATAATTCTATATGGCATCAAGTGTCATCTGCTCCCGTAATCGTCTTCCATTGGCAAAAGCCCTGGCGGACATCGGTTTCCTGCCCTCCGGTTTTACTTCCTTTAATGATATAATTCCCTTTCCGGTACCGATATGCAGACCGTTACCGGTTATCTTTATTATTATCCCCGGAGTACTTTCTGTATCCGTATCTATTATCTTCGCGCCGATAACGGAAATCTTTTCTTTATTAAAATAACAGTACGCCCCCGGCCAGGGATAAGTCCCCCTGATCAGATCGAGTATTTTTTTTGCAGGAAGAGACCAGTCTATTCTGCCGTCCTCTTTTTTAAGAACAGGGGCATAGCTGGATACTCCCGTCTGGGGTCTTCGTTGTATTGAATTGTCTTTCAACCCGTTCAGTGTCCTGACCAGGAGTACGGCCCCAAGCTCAGAGAGTTTTAGACCGAGGGTGTAGGCATTATCTTCGCTGTTTATGACTATTTCCTCCTGGAGGAGTATGTCGCCGGTGTCGAGACCTTCGTCCATGAACATCGTGGTTATTCCTGTAACGGTCTCTCCGTTCATCAGCGCCCGTTGAATCGGGGCCGCACCCCTGTATTTCGGAAGAAGCGAGGCATGGACGTTAATACATCCCATGGGAGGCAATTTCAATATATCGGGAGGTATCAACTTCCCGTAGGCGACAACGATAATAATTTCAGGTGACTGCCTTGACAGCTCTTCAAAAAATGATGGAGTTTTAATGTCCGGAGGCTGTATAACCGGGATTCCATGCAGGATTGCGAATTCTTTTACGGGCGGACGTGATAATTTATGTCCCCTGCCTTTCAGCCTGTCGGGTTGTGAGACAACTCCAACAATATCCTCTCCTGATTCCATGAGCGCCTTCAGCGAGGGAACAGCAAAATCCGGGGTTCCAAAAAAAATTATCCGCATGGTTAATAATATAATATATCAGTTTTATTTTGATAATTTACGGGATTTCCTGAAACGTTTCTTGAAAAATTCCCTTTTTATGGGGCTCGTTCGGTCTAAAATCAGAATGCCGTCCAGATGATCGATTTCATGTTGTAACGCTATGGAGAGCAGGCCTTCGCCATGTAGCTCCACTGGCCTTCCTTCCCTGTCCAGAGCGCTGACCAGCACTCTTTCGGCCCTGTGTATCTTAGTGGTGTATTCAGGGATACTCAGGCAACCCTCCTCGAATTCAATGTCCCCTTCCTTCTGTATAATCACGGGGTTTATAATCACCAGCAGCTCTGATTCTGAATCTCCCACGGCTGTATCTATTACGGCCAGTCTTTTAGGCACTCCCACCTGGGGGGCCGCGAGTCCAACTCCTGGAGCGGCATGCATAGTCTCGACCATGCTGTCTATAAGCTGCTGAAGGTCGTCATCTATGGTGTCCACCGACCGGGCCTTCTTCATTAATATCTTTTCAGGATATTTCCTGATATTTAATACCGACATACTGAAATTATAAAATATTTCCGCTTCCGCGGTCGAGCAATACGCTGGTATGGGGTCTATTTGACAAAGTTCGGTAATTCTTATATTTTTAATAGCTATGAGACTGCCGGAATGGATAAAAACAAACGTGCGCGCGGATACGCGTAATACTAAACAGTTATTGAGAAGGCACAGACTATCGACAGTATGCGAAGAGGCGAGATGCCCCAACAAGGCGGAATGTTTTTCAAAGCCTACAGCCACTTTTATGATTCTCGGATCAAGCTGCACCAGAAATTGCGGGTTCTGTACCGTGAAATTCTCAAATCCCGAACCAATTGACGAAAGAGAGCCGGAGAATATTGCCGATGCCGCTGAAGAAATGGGGCTTCGATATGTTGTAGTCACATCCGTGACAAGGGACGACCTGCCGGACGGCGGGGCCGAACACTTTGCGCGGACGATAACCGCGATAAGGAAGAAGCTGCCTGACGCGAAAGTCGAGGTGCTGACACCTGATTTCAACGGCGACCCCGACGCCCTGGAAAAAGTGCTCGAAGCGAAACCCGATATATATAATCATAATATGGAGACAGTCGAAAGACTTTATCCTCTTGTCAGGCCAAAGGCCGTATACAGTCGTTCCCTGCGGCTTCTGAAACTGGCAAGGGAGATCGCACCTGATGTATATACAAAGTCGGGGTTTATGCTCGGTCTGGGTGAGAGATATGAAGAGGTTATCCGGCTTTTGGAGGAACTGCGCGGCGCCGAATGTGATTTTATTACTATAGGCCAGTATCTTCAGCCCGCCAAAGATAATCTGCCTGTGGTAAAATACATTAGGCCTGAAGTGTTTGAGGAGTTAAAAAAGGAAGCAGTTAAAATGGGTTTCATGCATACTGCTTCAGGCCCGCTTGTCAGAAGCTCAATGAATGCGGAGGAGATGTACGGACATGTTTGAATTCAACAGGATTAAAAGGTTGCCGCCTTATGTTTTTTCGATAGTCAACAACATCAAAATGGAGGCGCGACGGAGAGGTGAGGATATCATAGACCTGGGTATGGGGAACCCTGACGGAGCTACGCCGAAACATATCGTCGATAAGCTGATAGAAGCGGTTCAAAAACCGAAAAACCACAGGTACTCCGCGTCAAAAGGCATTACACAGCTAAGAATGGCGATATGCGAATGGTACAAGAGACGGTATGACGTAGACCTTGACCCTGAATCCGAGGCCGTTGTCTCGATAGGTTCCAAGGAGGGACTGTCACATCTTGTGCTAGCCACTATTGAGCCCGGAGATGTTGTAATGACTCCTACCCCGGCGTATCCGATACATCCTTACAGCGTGATTATCGCCGGCGGTGAGGTGCGAACAATCCCTGTCGGTCCGGGAATAGATTTTTTCGATGAGATGGAAAAGGCATATAAATCCGCGTGGCCCAGGCCCAGGATGCTGATAATAAACTTTCCTCACAACCCGACCACACAGGTCGTGGAAGACCCTGATTTTTTCAGAAAGGTCGTGGATTTTGCAAAGGAAAATAAAATAATAGTCCTGCACGATCTAGCCTATGCCGACCTTGTCTATGACGGTTACAAGGCCCCCAGTTTTCTGCAGGTTCCAGGAGCAAAAGACGTTGGAGTGGAATTTTTCTCCCTTACAAAAAGTTATAACATGGCCGGCTGGCGGGTCGGCTTCTGCGTCGGCAGCAAAAAAATCATAGAAGCCCTCTCTCAGATTAAGAGTTACCTCGACTACGGCATGTTTCAGCCGATACAGATTGCGAGTGTAATCGCGCTCAGAGGGCCGCAAGAGTGCGTTGAAGATATAAGAAGTGTCTATGAGAGCAGAAGAAATGTTCTTATCAACAGCCTGCAACAGATCGGATGGAAGGTGGATCCTCCAAAGGCCACGATGTTTGTATGGGCCAGGATACCGGAAGCATTCGAAAAAATGGGTTCGCTTGAATTCAGCAAACTGCTTCTTACGGAGGGTGGGGTGGCCGTCTCTCCCGGAATAGGCTTTGGAGATGGCGGAGACAGTTACGTCAGATTCGCTCTGGTCGAGAATGAACACAGGATAAGGCAGGCGACAAAAGGGATCAGGAAGGTCCTAAGCAGATGATAAATGTCGGGATAATAGGCTTCGGCACGGTAGGTACCGGTACAGCAAAAATACTTTTGAAGAACAAAAGTCTTCTGAGGAACAGAACCGGCATCAGGATAAACCTCAAAAAAATAGCTGACCTTGACATAAAAAGGGACAGGGGAATAAAACTACCCGACAATGTGCTGACAGATAATGTTGATGAACTCATCAAGGACCCCGATATCGACATTATTGTCGAGCTGATAGGCGGCACCGGCATCGCCAGGGAGATTATACTCAAATCAATCCGGAACGGAAAACATGTGGTCACAGCGAATAAGGCATTGCTTGCGACTCATGGGACGGAGATACTTAAGGCTGCCGGAGATATGAATGTCGAGCTGGGGTTCGAGGCTTCCGTTGCCGGAGGAATCCCTGTTATCAAAGTCATAAGGGAGGGACTTGTCGCGAACCGGATAAAGGCCATTTACGGAATAATTAACGGCACGACAAATTATATACTTACCAGAATGACCGAAGAAAAAAAGGATTTCGGGGATGCGCTGAAAGAGGCGCAGAAGCTGGGCTATGCCGAAGCTGACCCGACATTCGACATTGAAGGAGTCGATTCAGCCCACAAGCTGGCGATAATCGCTTCGCTTTCATACAGTTCGCAGTTTAGTCTTAAAGACATATACTGCGAGGGAATATCGGGAATATCACCGATGGATATCGAATTCGCCCTTGAGCTCGGTTACAAGCTGAAGCTGCTTGCTATCGCCAAGCGGCGGGGCGCAAAGGTTGAACTCAGGGTGCATCCGACAATGATTCCCAAAGAATATCTCATATCAAAAATTGACGGCGTATACAATGCGGTGTCCGTTGAAGGTGATGCCGTGGGCGCCACCCTGTATTACGGTAAAGGGGCGGGCGACATGCCGACGGGAAGCGCTGTTGTCAGCGACATAGTCGATATAGCGAGGAACATCGTGAGCAACTCTACCGGAAGGATACCTTTGATGGCGAAACCTGAAAAGGCGGTCGGCCCTATGAAGATGGACGATGTTATCTCTATGTACTACTTCAGGTTTTCAGCCCTTGATAAACCCGGAGTACTGTCGAAGATCTCCGGTATTCTGGGGAAATACAATATCAGCATAGCTTCCGTCATACAGAAGGGCAGGAGGGAAGGAAAGGCCGTGCCTCTTGTAGTCCTGACGCATAAGGCGAGAGAGAAAAACGTGGTTATGGCCATAAAAGCGATAGACAGGTTGCCTGTTGTTGCCAGCAGGACGGTGTTTATAAGAGTAGAACACAAAGAACCTGATTGATGTTTCCTGCTTTTATGTTGAATAAAGTTTCAATAAATATTAAATTACTATGTCCGGGAGGTTGGAGTGGAAGAAATATTACCTGATAAAAAATTAGACATAAAAAGTCTTATCTGTCCCTATACCTTCGTTAAGGCGAAACTCGCGATAGAGGTGATGGAGATCGGACAGGTGCTGGAGATACTCCTGGACTATGAAGAGGCGTCAAGGAGTATTCCGAAGTCGATGGAAGACCATGGCCAGACCGTTTTGAAAATCGAAAAGATCAATGATACCGACTGGATTTTACTGATAAGAAAGGACAAGGACTAGTGGATTTCACAGAAGAACAGATGATGCGTTACAGCAGACACATCATACTTCCCGAAGTAGGCGGAAAGGGACAGGCAAAGATCGCCAAGGCAAAGGTTTTTATAGTAGGGGCCGGGGGACTTGGCTGTCCTGTCGGCTATTACCTTACTGCAGCGGGCGTCGGCACCATAGGAATTATTGATAACGATACCGTTGAACTCAGCAACCTCCAGAGACAGATCGCCCATAATGTAAATACAATAGGCATGGCAAAAGTCGAGTCGGCGAAGAAGACCTTCGGGGCGCTGAATCCGGATGTCAATATTGTTGCTATACAAGACAGGATTTCAAAAGACAACATCATGGACCTGATTAAAGACTATGATATCGTAGTCGACGGCAGCGATAATTTTCCCACAAGATATCTTATCAACGACGCGTGCGTTATGGCCGGAAAGCCACTCGTTAGCGGAGCGATCCTTAGATTCGAAGGGCAGGTTACGACGATGATGCCCAAGGACGGTCCATGTTACAGGTGTCTCTTCGAGGAACCGCCGCCGGCCGGCCTTGTTCCTTCCTGTCAGGAAGCCGGGGTGCTGGGTGTGATCACAGGAATAGTAGGGGGTCTCCAGGCGACAGAGGTCCTGAAGTTGATCCTTGGCAAGGGCGACCTGCTTAAGGGAGAACTTTTGATATACGATGCGCTGAAGACGACGTTCAGAAAAGTAAAAGTCCCTAAAAACCCTGCCTGTCCGGTATGCGGAGAAAACCCCACTATCACGGAACTGATCGATTACAGTAGTGGCGACTACTGCACGACATAACAACAGGGGTCCAGGATTTTCCCTCACAATCCGGCGTTTCGCAGAATCCATCGGCGTGGACGAATCCTCCTTAATCAGGGAAATCCGGTAATACATGCGAATCAAGCTTATTATCTTTGATCTCGACGGCACACTGGTTGATTCAATTGTTGATATAACAGCCGCGCTGAATTATGCAACGGAGCCGTATGACATCGACAGACTGACGGTTGAGAAGGCTACAGGCATGGTCGGCGAGGGCCTGACAAGGCTGATTGAAAAACTACTTGGAGAAGAGAGGGCTGAAATATTGCCCAATGTGCTCGAAAGGTTTTTAAGTTACTATACTGACCATCTGACCGATTTTCGGCGCCGTATCCCGGAGTCCGGGATACTCTGGAAAGACTCGGCGGGTATAAAAAGGCGGTCATCTCCAACAAAAGGGAACTCCTTACCAGAAAACTGCTCCAGGGGCTTGAACTCGACGGATACTTTGATCTTATCCTTGGCGGCGACAGCGTTGAGACAAAAAAGCCTTCCCCTGAACCTGTACTGAAAGTCATTGATATGCTGCGATCAACACCTGAAGAAACCGTGATTGTCGGCGACAGTAATTACGATATAGAGGCCGGAAAGGCCGCCGGCATAACTTCCATCGCGGTTTCTTACGGCTACAGGGACGTCAGCCTTCTTCATGATGCGGACTTTATAATCGACGATATAAGGGACCTGGAACCGAAACTCAACGCACTTTAAAATCGGCTGGAACTATTTTTTAACATGGAAACAACTCTGGACGGGATTCGTGACATAAAGCTGTACCAGAACAGGAAGGGATACAGGTTTTCCGTTGACGCACTACTACTCTATTCCTTCGTTAATGTAAAAAACGCCGGAAATATAATTGACCTGGGAGCGGGCTCCGGCGTAATCGGACTGCTGCTGGCCAAAAAATATACCGGCGCGAAAGTTTTACTGCTGGAATTACAGGAGAGTTTATTCAGGCTTGCCGAGAGAAATATCCGTATTAATAATCTTCAGGAGAATGTTCACGCCATCCTGTCAGACATAAAAGACGTCAGACAGGTCGTTGCGCCCCAGTCATACGATGTCATTGTCTCTAATCCACCATTCAGAAAACCGAAATCAGGGCGTATAAGCGCCGGGGAAGAGAAGGCGATCGCACGGCATGAGATGCGGCTGAACCTTGATGATCTGGCGGATGCCGCATCATATCTTCTTAAGGCGAGGGGAAGATTCTTCATGATATTCCACCCTGAAAGGATTCTTGAAGTGGCCGACGCACTCAGGTTGAAGCGCCTGGAGCCGAAGAGAATCAGGTTTGTTTATAATGATGCCGGGGCGGAATCCAGGATCGTCATGATCGAGGCGGTGAAAGGAGGAAGGGCCGGGTTGAAGATTGATAATCCATTGTATATTTACGATAAAAACGGTTCATATACCGTGGAGGTGCAAAAAATCTACGATTTCAGGACATGCTGACAAACACATCTTCATATTAAATATATGGACTGAAAAATATATTTATTGACGGATTTATATTATTTATAACAATATATTTCAAGTATTCTGTATAATATGAAAAATTTCGTATGAGGAGGAGATGTTATGTTTTTTTTCAAGGTTTTGGGGGTTGCAGTTCTTTCACTGGCATTACCGGCGCTCGCATCCGCATCTGGAGCTCATGACGGACTCAACTGTGTTGGCTGTCATGGAATTCATAATGCGAAGGGCGAGATTATCTTTGCTGTTGAACCAAACAAGAAGAGCATTAATCCTGCGACAAAGAAGCCGTTCAAGGGTACGACCGCTCTATGCCTTGGCTGTCATGAGGATATAGAGAAAGGCGGAATGGGAATTGCCGTGATTTCATCTTCACACAGCCATCCGTTTGGAGTGACGCCTGATCCGAAGGTGGCGCAGGTTCCGGAGATTTTCTTAAGAGAGGGCAGGCTTGATTGCGTGGGCTGTCATGACCCGCATCCTTCCAATCCTAATTACAGGTACCTGAGAGTGTACACGGATAAAGGCTCGAACCTCCAGGGCTTCTGCGGAATGTGCCATGCTTCAAAGACGGACGCCAAGCTATTAAAGAACATGAAGATATTTAACAGTATGGACGAGAGAACTTATAAGGTTCCCACTAAGAAGAAGTAATGATTAAAAATACTTTCTGCATCCTTGACGGCATCGGAGAAAAGCTCGAAAAGCGCCTCTGGAAAGAGGGTGTTTTGACCTGGGACGATTTTACGGATGCGGATGAACTGCTCGGATTTGCTCCTGAAACGAAGAGGCTCTTTGACGAGAGCCTCTTGCAGGACTCGACTGAATTGAGTACCGGGAATGCGGAATATTTCTTCAGGAGGTTAAAGCGCAGGGAACACTGGCGGCTTTTTGATTTTTTTAAAGAAGACGCTGTCTGTCTTGATATCGAAACAAATGGGCTTCAGCCTAACAATGGAGGATATGTAACGGTTGTAGGACTTTATGACGGTTATGACTATAAATGTTTTGTCAGGGGTGAAAACCTGACCGTCGAAAACCTCAACACTGAACTCAAAAAATATAAATGCCTGATCACCTTTTACGGCGCTGCGTTTGATATACCTTTTTTGCTGAGAACTTTTAACGGCGTTCAGTTCAATATTCCGCATTTCGACCTCTGCTTCAGCGTAAAGAGGCTCGGATTTAAAGGGGGGCTTAAAAAACTTGAGCAGGACCTCGGGATAGAGAGAGACGAGTCAGTCAGGGGACTTGACGGTTATGACGCGGTGAAACTATGGGAAGTTGCGAAAAGGGGTTCTTCCGAGGCGCTGGACCGGTTGATAAATTATAACAGGGAAGATACAGTAAATCTGATGCAGATTGCAAATATCCTTTATGAAAGGCTTAGAGAGTTAACCGGAATAGAGGAATATCTGTCCATTGAAGCCGTTTGATAATTTCTTTACATATTTAGCCGTAGAAAAAGGCCTCTCGGGAAATACTATCGATTCGTATTCCAACGACCTGAAGAAATACGCATCTTTTTTATGTGAGAGGAAACAGGACATAAATTCGGCCCTCAGGGCCGACATAATTGACTTTGTCGAGTTGCTTGGAAATGAAGGCTACTCGGCCTCCAGTGTCTGCAGATATTTATCTTCGATAAAGGCCTACTATAAATACCTGGTTATCGAAAATATCATTGATAATGACCCTTCTGAAAATATACATACCCCAAAAAAGTGGAGCAGACTACCAAAAGCATTGAGCGTGTCCGAGGTCAAAGACCTGCTCGATACAAAACTCACCGGCAGGACGGTATTGAGGGATTCCTCTATGATAGAACTGCTTTATTCATCAGGACTGAGGGTCAGCGAACTGGTTGCCATCAAACTCGGCGATATGAATTTTGACGCCGGGTTTATCAGGGTCATAGGCAAGGGGAATAAGGAACGCGTGGTGCCCATGAATCACAGGGCCATTGAAAAGATCAAACTGTATATTGTCCAGGAGAGGCCGCATATATTAAAGAAAAAACAGTCGCAATACATCTTTGTTACAAAAAGGGGCGGACCGATGAGCAGGCAGAGGTTCTGGCAGACGCTAAAGGTCGTCGGCAGGCAGGCAGGCATCAATCTTTCTCCTCATACAATACGGCACTGTTTCGCTACGCACCTGCTTGAAGGTGGGGCGGACCTCCGATCGGTACAGAAGATGCTCGGCCATCTGGATATATCTACTACACAGATATATACAAAAGTAACGAGCGACAGGATCAGGAAGGTCTTCAGACAATACCACCCAAGGGCATAATACATTCAGCCGGCGGTGCTTTTTTGTTTTCTAATCCAAACTGCACTGGATACTGATGCGTTATTTATAATTTTGCTTATGAGTTTATAAATTAAAAAAATCACCTTGCTACTTTACCCCAAAACTAAAATTATGTTATCTTTTAAGACTTCAGTTAAATTGTCTTTTATTGCTAAGACATTGTTTTGGCGGTAGTTTACAGACCAGAATCTAAAGGAGTTTAATAATGCTGATAATAGGCGAAAAATTGAGCATCATAGCAAAGAGGGTTAGAGAGGCTATGATGAAGAAAGATAAAGAACCCATTCAGGAAATCGCGACTGCCCAGTGGAAAGCAGGAGCCGGAATAATCGACGCAAATATAGGACCTGCCGAAGACGGCGGCGAAGATCTGATGCAGTGGATGGTTACAACGATACAGGAAGTTGTGTCAGCCCCGGTCTGTCTTGATACGACCAATTTCGACGCTCTCGAGGCTGGACTCAAGGTCCATAATAACGAATGGGGGAAACCACTGATAAATTCTACTTCCAATGACCCCTAGAGGTTTCCAATCCTTGAGCTTGCCGCAAAGTATAATTCGCAGGTTATAGGACTGACTGTGGGCAAGGGAGGTCTTCCCGCAGATGCAGAGGAAAGGGCCGAAATTGCCGCGGAAATCATGGCAAGGGCGATGGAATACGGCGTTTCGCTGGAAGATGTTTACCTCGATCCGCTTGTCCTTCAGATAGCGACCACTCAGGACCAGGCCATAAAAGTCGTAAAGACTATAAAGATGTTCCAGGAACTGAATGACCCGCCTATGAAAACCGTTGTGGGGCTGAGCAATATTTCAAACGGATGTACGAAGAGTTTAAGACCTGTTATCAACAGTAATTTCCTCGCTCTGCTGATGTACGAGGGACTCACGGCTGCTATCGCGGATCCCCTGGAGAAGGAGATTATCCATACGGTAAAAACGATAGATGTGATAATGGGCAAAACATTGTACGCGCATTCATATATGGAACTGTAAATGTCGCCGGCGGCTTGACGCCCGGAAAATCAAAAGACCATAAGTTTTCGGATTATAAATTTCAGACTGGAGGTTCAGATGTCATTCACACCGACCAAGGAAACATACAGTGGAAAAGTATATCCTGTTACGATAGGAACGGGTGATAAAGCGGTTACTTTTGGAGGAGAAAACGTCCTTACTTTTCATTCATTCGAAGGGGAAACGCCGAATAGACCGGTTATAGCGTATGAGATACAGGACGTCCCCCCGACTGATTGGCCGGACAGTGTTAAAAAACCGTTTGAGGGTGTTTCGGATGATCCTGTTAAATGGGCGAAATTCTGTCAGGATGAGCTTAAGGCTGCGGTGATCGCCCTAAGACTGATCGGGACCCATCCGGATAAGGAAGACCGTTCTCCCGCGGACGCCTCGAAAACCGTCAGTGATCTGCTTGCCGCGATAGATGTACCGCTTATAATTCTGGGCAGTAATCATGCCGAAAAAGATTCTCAGGTGCTCGTTGCCGTGGCAGAGGCGGCCAAAGACAAAAACTGCGTTATCGGAAAGGCGCAGGAGGCGAATTACAAGACGATCGCGGCGGCGGCAATGGCTAACAATCACAAGCTGATAGCAATGTCGGAGCTGGATATAAACCTCTCAAAGCAGTTGAATATACTTATTACACAGATGGGCTTTGAAAAGGAGAGGCTGATAACCGATCCGATGTGTTCCGCATTGGGTTACGGACTTGAGTACACATATTCGGTTATGGAAAGAATAAGACTTGCCGCGCTTTTACAACAGGACGCGACAATGCAGCCGCCCATGCTTGGAGATATCGGCATGTACGTCTGGAAGGTGAAGGAAACACATGCGCCCGAGGCTGACCAGCCTCAATGGGGTTCGACCGAAGAGCGTGGAATAGCCTGGGAAGCCACAACCGCGACATCGCTGCTTATAGCAGGTGCGGAGCTTTTGATAATGAGACACCCCAAGGCGGTAGAGGCGCTCGAAAAAGTTATAGAGGAACTTATTTAATGACGGATTCTAAAGTGGAAACCAGAAATTCCGGCTGTTTCTTGTCATCCGGAATTCAGCGCGGGGTTTCCAGGATTTTTCAGGAGGTTTAAAAATGGCTTTATCAGGCGTTGAGATATTTAAACTTTTACCAAAGACCAACTGCAAGAAATGCGGTCATCCAACCTGTCTTGCGTTTGCGATGAAACTCGCCCAGCGACAGGCTTCACTCGATTCGTGTCCGGATGTTTCCGAAGAAGCAAAGCAGAAACTGGGAGAGGCCTCGGCCCCACCGGTTCGGCCGATAACCTTCGGAGCGGGAGATAAAGCTGTCAAGATGGGAGAAGAGACCGTTCTCTTCAGGCATGATAAAAAATTTGTAAATCCGTGTGCCTTTGCTCTAGAGATTAAGGACACGCTTTCATCCGAAGAGATTTCGGAATTAGCCGGGCAGGTGGTCGGCTCCGAGATCGACAGGGTGGGACAGAAGTTGAGAATCGATGCGATTGCGCTGACCAATTCATCGGGCGATGCCGGAAAGTTTGAATCCGCCGCGAAACTGGTCGCCGAGAAGGCGCCTGAAGTTCCAGTGATTCTATGTGCGGAAAATCCCGGGGCGGCTGAAGCAGCCGTTAAAATATTTGCCGGGAAAAGGCCGGTGATTTACGGGGCGAATTCATCGAACGTTGATGCCATGGCGGAGATTGCGAAGGCCAACAAGGCGGTGCTGGGCGTGACCGCGAACGGCCTTGAGGAACTCTCGACGCTTACGGAAAAGATTAAGTCTCTCGGAGTCGAGGATATGGTTATAGATTCCGGGGCCAGGAAGGCAAAAGATATAATCGAACAGAACACCTTAATAAGAAGGGCGGCGATAAAAAAAGGGTTTAAACCTTTAGGTTATCCCGTTATCAATTTCGTGCAGAGAGAGGACAGCCTTCATGAAACTCTCATGGCTGTTATAGGAGTGGCGAAATACGCCTCCATAACGGTACTAAGCAGTATAGAAAAGTGGAAAAACCTCGCACTGTTTGCTCTCAGGCAGAATATCTATACCGACCCGCAGGTGCCAATGCAGGTTGAGCAGAAAATATACAATATTGGTGAGCCGGGCCCTGACGCTCCACTTTTTATAACAACAAACTTTTCCCTGACGTATTTTATAGTTTCCGGAGAGATAGAAAACAGCAGGGTCGCAAGCCGGCTGGCGATAATGGACTGCGAGGGGCTTTCTGTTTTAACGGCCTGGGCGGCCGGTAAATTTACCGCTTCGAAGATAGCGCAGTTTATTAGTGAAAGCGGAGTGGAAAAGGAAATATCTCATAAGGAACTGATAATACCGGGCTATGTTGCGATATTGAGCGGATCGGTCGAAGATAAGCTTTCTGGCTGGAAGATTACGATTGGGCCGCGTGAAGCCAATGCGATCCCGACTTTTTTAAAAACAAGAACGGCATAGCCGCGATTAAAGAAAACAGACAGGGCGAATTTTCTTTTTTTATGCCCAAAATAAAAAATAACACTTTGCGAACTTGGGTGAGGAAATTGTTTGTATGAACGGTTTTACTCTAATGCCCCACCCATGATGACAGGAGGTCAGGATGTCTAAGTTAATAGCCACAGCGGCTATAAAAGGCGCGAATAACCTGGTGAAACGCGCCGATGATATGCTCCAGAAGGCCATTGCCGCACATGGTGAAGATTTCACGTTTGAATTTCCTGATACCGCGTTTCATCTGCCCATGATATACGCAATGACAGGTTTTGCCGTGAAGACTCTCGGGGATATGAAGAAGTCGCTTGAAAACACCAGGAGTCTCCTTCACTCCGAGCCTGATGAAAATCTCTAGAAGCCTTATCTCGGAGAGGCGCTCGATTCCGGCATGGCCTCTCTTTTTGCGGAAGAGATTATCATGGCAGTGCGTTATATAGAAGGTCTTGAGCCTTGCAAGGATCCTGAAACGGGTTATGTATATAACGGATTCATTACCGACACAATACAGCGTAACCTCGGCATCCAACTCGTTGACGGAACAATGCCGGGATTCGCCGCCATAATAGGTGTAGCGCCGGATGACGAGACAGCGGTCAAAATAGTCAGGGAGTTACAGGAAAAAAACATCCTTACATTTCTTTCGGGTAATGTCAACGGCAACAGCGTTACAAAACAGCTTCTCAGGCAGGGCGTGGAACTCGGCTGGGATACCAGGATTGTTCCTCTCGGACCCGATACGGAACATACCCTTTACGCCCTCGACTGGGCTGTAAGGGCTTCACTTATATTCGGAGGCAAAAAGCCTGGTGACTTCAGGGAACATCTCAAATACCAGAAAGACCGTGTTTTTGCGTTCGCGCTTGTACTGGGTGAACTTAACGATATTATATGGACAACAGGGGCCGGCGCCATTAACATGGGGTTTCCGGCAGTATGCGATACGGATGTTCCCGTGATACATCCGACCGGCGTATGTCTGTATGAAGAGGTCGACAAGGAACTGGACCACAGCAAGATCGTCCAGAAGGTGATTGAAGTAAGAGGACTCAAGATAGTTGTTGAAAGACCTCCTATCCCCGTAGCGTATGGCCCGGCGTTCGAAGGCGAGAGGATAAGAAAAGAGGACATGTTTATAGAGTTCGGCGGTCAGCGTACGCCTGCCTTCGAGTGGGTAAGGACAAGAGAACTCGAGGAGATAGAAGACAACAAGGTCATTATTGTTGGGGAGAACTGGCAGGAGAGGTTCGAACAGGGCGGAAAGATGCCTTTAGCCATAGTGGTGGACATCGCCGGAAGAAAAATGCAGAAAGACTTTGAATCGGTAATAGAGCGAAAAATACATCACAATCTCAATGAGGCGCAAGGCCTCTGGCATATGGGCCAGAGAGACATAAACTGGGTCAGGATAAGCAATAACGCGAAAAAAGATGGCTTGACCCTGGAGCATATAGGCGTAATCCAGGCCACAATGACCCATTCCAGGTTCAAATCCATAGTCGACAAAGTGCAGGTAACGCTTTATGTGGATGAAAAAGACGTCCTCGAGTTACAGGAGGAGGCGAGAAAGGCTTATCGTGAGCGTGACCTTAGACTAGGCAATATGACCGATGAATCCGTAGACACATTTTATTCATGCCTGCTTTGCCAATCCTTCGCCCCGAGTCATACGTGTGTCATTACGCCTGAACGGCTCGGTCTCTGCGGCGCCTATAACTGGCTTGACGGAAAGGCCGCGTTTGAGATCGATCCCACCGGCGGCAACCAGCCGATAACAAAAGGCGAGGTAATTGATAATCTCAAGGGCAGGTGGACCGGCGTCGATGAATATATTCAGAAGGCGACCGGGGGGGCTCTTGAGACCATGAACGCGTACACCATAATGGATAATCCGATGACATCATGCGGCTGTTTTGAATGCATAGTCGCGATAGTCCCCGAAGCAAACGGCGTGATGCTGGTCCAGCGCGGCCATACGGAAATGACACCCGCAGGCATGAAGTTTTCAACTCTTGCCGGGAGCGTCGGAGGCGGAATGCAGACACCAGGCTTTATGGGTATCGGAAGAAATTTCATCACGAGCAAGAAATTTCTTTACGCCGACGGTGGATTAAAAAGAATAGTATGGATGACGAAAAATCTCAAGGAAAGCCTGAAAGAAGCATTCAGTAAGCGGGCGGCCGAGGAAGGAGTGCCCGACCTGCTCGATAAGATTGCCGACGAAACAGTCGCTGAAGATTCCGAGAAGCTGCTTGAGTTCCTTACCAGCGTCGGACATCCCGCGCTTGAGATGGATCCGATGTTTTAAATGAACAGTATCCAGTTCTGAGTTCAGTACTGAATATTCAGCCCGAGTTCTGAAAATTTAAGTTTGGAGGAGATATGTCAGAGAACATAAAGAGCGCCAATAAATCAGCGGAAAAGATTATAAATTGGGGCGAGGCCAGAGGCATAGATACCTGTTTTGAAAGGGCGCTGAAACTCAAGCCCTGTCCGATAGGCTCTACGGGAGCCTGCTGTGATAACTGTCATATGGGACCATGCAGGCTGGTGGGGAAAAACGCCGAGGAAGAAGCGAGGGGCGTATGTGGAGCCACCCTGGCGACCGTGGCGTCAAGAAATCTGCTGAGGATGATAGCCGCCGGGACCGCCGCGCATTCGGACCATGCAAGGGATATGGCGTTTACGTTACTCGCTGTCGCCGAAGGCGAGGCCAAGGACTTCAGGATAACCGACGTCAGAAAGCTCTACAGGGTTGCCGGTTATCTTGATATAGAGATTGAAGGAAGACCTGTAAATGACGTTGCGCGGGATGTCGCCCTGAAATTACTGGATGACTTCAGCAGGCATAAGGGCGAGATCAATTATGTCAGCCGCGCTCCCCGGAAGACGCAGGAGAGATGGAGGAAGTGGGGCATAGTCCCGAGGGGAGTAGACAGGGAAGTTGTCGAAGCACTCCACAGAACAAATATCGGAGTCGATCATGACCCGGATCATATCCTGACACATGGGCTGAAGACCGCGATTGCGGACGGATGGGCCGGATCAATGATCTCGACTGATATTACCGACATACTATTTGGAACGCCCAAGCCGATCCAGGCGAAGGCAAGCCTTGGTATATTCAAGGAGGACGAAGTTAATCTTATCGTCCACGGACATGAGCCTTCGCTCGCTGAGATTATAGTGGACGTTGTTTCAGAGCAGGAGATGATCGAATACGCGAAGTCAAAGGGAGCCAAGGGGATAAACCTTGGAGGTATGTGCTGTACAGCCAATGAAGTGCTCATGAGGAACGGCATACCTACCGCGGGTGGATTCACAAACCAGGAGCTCGGCATCATGACCGGACTTGTCGACGCGATAAGCGTAGACGTGCAGTGCATAATGCCTTCGATTGTCGAGCTTTCGAATAAATTCCATACAAAAGTTATTACAACATCCGAAAAGGCGATGATCCCTGGCGCGATACATATAGAATATGATGAACACAGGGCGAAAGAGGTAGCACGTGAAATCGTGAAACTGGCGATCGATAACTTCCCCAACAGGAAGGCCGAGGGCAGCCATATTACTGAAACATCACCGTTGGTCGCCGGTTTTTCACATGAATATATAGAGTATATGCAGGGCGGTTCGTGGAGGGCGTCTTTCCGGCCGCTGAATGATGCGATAATGGCAGGAAGGATACGGGGTGTCGTTGGTCTTGCCGGATGTGACAACCCAAGGGTCCAGGCAACGGGCATACACACATTTATCGCATCCGAGCTGATAAAGAATGACGTGCTTGTTGTTTCTACCGGATGCGGCTCTGCCGCGTGCGGAATTGCGGGTTATCTCACGCCGGAAACAGCGCTTGAAATAGCGGGCCCGGGATTAAGTGAAGTCTGCGAAGCGATCGGGATCCCCCCGATACTTCATCTGGGCTCCTGCGTTGACAATTCGAGAATACTCACTATTGTCTCCGCGATGGCCGCGGAAGGAGGACTCTCGGAGGAGATCGCGGGAATGCCTGCCGTCGGCATCGCTCCTGAATGGATGAGTGAAAAGGCCGTCGCCATCGGTTGCTATTTTGCGGCCTCGGGCGTACCGGTGGTGTTCGGAGGTGAATCACCCGTGGGAGCGAGTGAAGAGGTAACAAGGATAATGACGGAGGTCTGGATGGACAGGTTCATGGGAGCGTTACATTTCGAGCCCGACCCCGAGAAGATGCTGAGCCTTGCGCTTGATTATATAGACGGGGCGAGGGAAAGGCTTAAGCTCAGAAAATATGAACCCGGCAAATTCGGAGGAGAAAGAGTTCTCATGGATATGGCTGCAAGACGTGAAATCGAGAAATCGGCCAAGCCGCATATGGGTATATACTAAACGCGTGTGGCGCGTGAGATGTGAAGTTATAAATCCGTGGATATACAATACTAAGAATTACGATTCGGAGGATTGATGAAGGTTGAAGAATTAAATGTCGATGAAATAATCGGACGTGTCGGCAAGATACTCAGCGAAGAGGACAAGAAGAAAGGAATCCTTATATATTCATTCCAGAAGATACAGGAAGAATTCGGATATCTCCCGGAGGATGTGTTAAAGACTCTTTCTCAAAAACTTTCCATGCCGCTGGCCGAGATATACAGTGTCGCAAGTTTTTATAAGCAGTTTCATTTTTCTCCGAGGGGCAGGAAGGTCGTCAGGGTTTGTACCGGTACGGCCTGTCATGTCAGGGGAGCGAAAGACGTGCTCAATAGCCTGGAAAGCGAATTCGGCATTAAGGAAGGTGAAACCACTGAAGACCTTGAGCTGACGCTCGAGACAGTCGGCTGCGTCGGCTGCTGCGGACTTGCGCCGGTTGCAACAGTAAATGAGGAAGTTATTGGAGACATCGGAAGAAAAAAACTGAAATCTTTAATAAAGCTTATAAAAGAGGACCAGAATGAACAGCAGACTTAACAGCATAGATGAACTGAAAGACCTCAGGGGCAGACTCGAGGAAGAGACCTTCAGGCCCGAGAAGAACAGGGTGAGGGTCTGCTGCGGAACCGCGTGTATCGCGTCAGGCTCTAAAAAATTGGTTAAGGCCTTCGAGGAAGAATCCGAAAGAAAAGGCGTTGAGGTTGAATTTGTAAAAACAGGTTGCCAGGGCCTCTGCCAGAAGGGACCGGTCATGAAGGTCGAACCTTACGGCTTTTTCTATCAGAAGGTCGGTGAAAACCACGTAAGCGACATAATCTCAAGTACATTTTCCATCGGTGCTCCTGTAAGGGAACTGCTCTACAGGGATTCTTTTCTTGACGAACCGGTGGAAGAGGTTGAGGAAGTTCCTTTTTATAAAAAACAGTTGAGGGTCGCGTTGAGGAATAACGGAAGGATAGACCCCAACAACATTCATCAATATATCGCGGTCGGAGGCTACAGCGCCACGCAAAAGATGTTCGGCTCGATGACACCTGACCAGGTGCTGTCCGAGATTGACAAGGCGAACCTCAGGGGCAGGGGCGGAGCCGGATTCCCGGCTGGGAGGAAATGGGCCCACTCCAAGAGGTCTCCGGAGAAGATAAAATTTGTTGTCGCCAATGGAGACGAGGGCGATCCAGGGGCTTTTATGGACAGGGCCATTATGGAAGGAGACCCCCATAGCCTTCTGGAAGGAATGCTGATATGCGCGTATGTGCTTGGAGCCAATTACGGCTTTATATATGTCCGGCATGAGTATCCACTGGCTGTCAAGAACTTGAGGATCGCCATTAATCAGGCCGAGGAGATGGGACTGCTCGGTGAAAATATACTCGGCACGGGGTTTAATTTTACTGTCGACATCAGGGAAGGAGCAGGCGCTTTTGTATGCGGCGAATCAACCGCCCTTGTTGCGTCCATAGAAGGCGAGCGGGGATTCCCGAGGCCAAGGCCCCCGAGGCTTTCCGAGCCCGGCGGCGGAGTCTGGGGTTATGTGACCAACCTCAATAATATCGAGACGTACGCGTGTGTTGCGCAGATAATCGAAAATGGCGCCGACTGGTTTCTTAATATCGGCACACCGAAATCATCAGGGACGAAGGTCTTCGCCCTGACAGGAAAGGTTGTCAATACAGGCCTCGTCGAGGTCCCGATGGGCATGACCTTAAGAGAGATAATCTATGATATCGGTGGCGGGATTATAAACAACAAGGCTTTTAAGGCTGTTCAGACGGGGGGACCTTCCGGCGGCTGCCTGCCGACAGAACTTCTCGACCTGCCGGTTGATTTCGATTCATTAATCGAGGCCGGCTCCATGATGGGTTCCGGCGGAATGGTCGTAATGGACGAAGACACCTGCATGGTGGATGTGGCAAAGTTTTTCCTGTCATTCACACAGTCCGAATCATGCGGAAAATGTCCGTCCTGTAGAATCGGCACATACCATATGCTCGAGATACTCGAGAGAATAACAACGGGCAAGGGAGAAGAAGGCGATATAGAGAGACTCGAAAAACTCGGTCGACGCATACAGCAGGCTTCCCTGTGTGGCCTGGGACAGGCTGCAGCCAACCCCGTCCTTTCCACGCTCAGATACTTCAGGGAAGAATACGAGGAACATATCAGCGATAAATACTGCCGTGCTAAAGCCTGTAGCGGACTCGGCAAGTTTAGTATTGACCATGAAGCATGTATTCTCTGCGGTCTTTGCAAGGAGGCATGTGCTTTTGACGCAGTAAAAGAGACCAGGAATAAATTCTTTATCGACCAGGATTACTGCACCAGGTGTAATGCATGCTATAAGGCCTGCCCGGTCGATGGTGTAAAGATCGAAAAACATAAGAGACGCGCAGTCGAGCAGGAGGCTTCATGAGCGATACGAAGAACGAACCCGGAAAGAAAGACATGAAGGACGTATTTGAGTCCGTCAAAAACATAAAGTGCGACATACAGAAGTCCCTCAAATTTGTCGGGGAGTTTCTTTCGGAGCCGATGTGTGTAAGATGCCTGCCCTGTTCTCTCGGAAGCTATGAGGCGATGGTCAGGCTGAAGAAGATCTCGGATGGAGTCGGCGAACAGGTAGACATTGACGCGCTCGATAGAATCAGCAGGCAGATGACCGAAGGCTCCATGTGCAAAAAAGGCAAGGATACCGCGAAATTCATCCTTGAATCCCTGAAATCGGATGCCTATGAAGAGCATCTCGATAAGAAGTGCAGAGAGCTGGAATGCCTCCCGCTTGTTACATACAGGGTAATACCGGAAAAATGCGTTATGTGTGGCTTATGCAGGGATGCATGCAGGTATAATGCTATTCTGGGCGAGAAGAGGACACCTTATCTTTCATGTTACATGCCTTTTGAGATCAGACAGAGAAGATGCGTCAAATGCGGTGAATGTAAAGTCGCCTGTTCTTATGGCGCGATAGAGATAGCGGAAGAAAAAATTGAAGCGCTTGTTTAATATTTAGGAGGAAAGCATGGGGAAAATGGTTAATCTGAAAATAGATGGAAATGAAGTTAAAGTGAAGGAAGGTCTTAATCTTATAGAAGCAGCGGAGACTGTCGGGATACATATCCCCAATCTCTGTTATCTGAAGGGTATGAAGGGCATTGGTGCGTGCAGGCTATGTCTTGTTGAAGTCGAGGGAGGCAGAGGACCTGTTATCGCGTGTAATATAAAGGCCAGGGAAGGCATGGATGTACAGACGAAAACCGACAAGGTGCAGGAAATAAGAAAATTCGTGATAGATCTAATCCTCTCGATGCATCCTCTTGACTGCATGACATGCACAAAGGCCGGGGTCTGCAATCTTCAGAAATACGCTTATGACTTTGAGATAAAAGAGTCGAGCTTCAGCAGGAAAAGCTTCGGTTATCCGACCGATGAATCGAATCCATTCATAAAAAGGGACCCAGAATACTGCATACTTTGTGGAAAATGCATCCGGGTATGCAAGGCCCAGGACACCAAAGTTCTTGACTTCAAGGGCAGGGGCGTAGGCGCAAAAGTCGTTACCGGCAATGAAAAACCACTTCAGGAATCATCATGTACATTCTGTGGCAGTTGTATCGATGTATGTCCGGTAAATGCGCTTGTTGAAACGAACTGCCTGAGAAAAGGAAGAGAATGGGAGTACGAAAAGATTAATTCAGTCTGTTATTTATGTGGCTGTGGCTGTGATATTATTTTGAGCGTTAAAGACGGAGAAGTTGTAAAAATAAACTCAGGGGCGCCCGATGGTGCGTCAGAGCGTTTTATCTGTGCTACTGGAAGGTTCGGGTTTGACCACCTTAACTGTGACATGAGAGTGTCCACGCCGCTGAAAAGGGTAAACGGAGAATTACAGGAGACGACTTGGGATGACGCCACCAAAATAGTCGCAGGAAAACTCAGCTCTGCGGGCGCCGACGCCGCTTTTATATGCAGCGGCAATATCATGAACGAAGACGCCCTTCTTCTGAAGCAGCTCGCCACCGATGTAGTAAAGACCGGAAACTGTGATTCATCAGTCAGTCTCTATTCGGATTATGAGGCGCTGAAAGGCGGAGGCGCTGACATCGATAGTGCCGACCTCCTGATTCTTGTAGGCATTGCGCCCGACCAATGGAAGAGGTTTCTCCCCGCTGTTGACGCTGTAGTAAGAAAGAGAGTAAATGCCGGAGCAAAGCTGATCGTGATAAATTCGGTCGAACCGAAAATTTCGGGTGCGGCCACTGCCTTTCTTGAGGGCGATGAAGTAAAAATTCTCGAAGAATTCGCTCAGGCACTGATCTCAGGAGGCGTTAAAGCACCCAAAGAGATGATCGAGGCGCTCGCCCATGTAGACCCCTCGGACGCAGTGATGGAGGCGTCAGTGCTATTTAAGGAGTCAAAATCACCATTGATAATTTCGTCCCCCCCGCTCTACAAGGCGGCATCCAATTTATCTCTGATTAGAGGAAATGCCGTTACCGTTCCGCTGGAGGCGAACGCAAAGGGCGTAGTGATGATGGGTCTTGGAGCGGGCGGTAAGAAGTTCAGTGATATTGTTTCTTCATCCACCCAGGTCCTCTATGCCGTTGGTGAGGTTCCGGTTTCAAAAAGACCGGATACCGGATTCCTTATTGTGCAGAATACCCATATGACCGATCTTTCGACGCAGGCCGACATAGTCCTCCCTTCAACAACGCCTTATGAGGCGGATGGCACAATCGTCGATTATCTCGGAAGAATAAAGGAAGTAAAGAAGGCCTTGGATCCGGCTGCTGATGCCAGGTCAAATGCTGAAATTATTATGGATATTGCCAGTGCAATGGGAACTTCGCTTAAACATGTCAAGGCAAGTGAAGTTAAAAGGGCTGTAAAGTCTAAGCTTAAACCGGCATTCAGTCCGTTCGCTAAAGATAAAGGATTAGATATCGACGAAGAAGAATTCACCAGGGAGAGGAATAGAACCACGGTCAACTGTTCCAGGCTGCTCTGGCTCAAGGAACTGGAAGAATCGGTTTCTGTCTGAATAAAGCGGGGAGCCTGTTCATGAGCAGGCTCCCTTTCCAGCAGAGAAAAGCATAGCGCATAGCAAAAAACAAGAAACAAAAAACCCTCAGTGTTCAGAGACGAAATCAGATCGAAAGAAAAACGATAGCTACAGACGACTACTATAAAATCCCCCTAATTCCTCCCTTACTAAATCAGGAAACTATCCGGTAAAAAGGCAATTAAGATTTTTTGAAGCCGCTCCTGATAAGGTGGCGCGGAATTTTTTTATTGACAGAAAACAAATAAATATTTAATATTTCAGATTACATGAAAATATCAATATTACGGATTTATTGATATTTTCGATAATTTTTTAATAACACTAAAGAAAGGGGGTATTACAGAATGAAGAAAGTATTGGCTTTATTGTTTACCATATTAATGGTACTTTCACTTTCCCTTGCTGTCGGTTGCCAGACTACGGACGAAGCTCCAACACCTGGTTATGGTGAGCCTGCGGCTGGTTATGGTGAGCCTGCGGCACCGGGTTACTGATATGCACCTTAACGGAATCTAAAGATAGTTACGAAAAAGGGCCCTTATTCTGGTCCTTTTTCTTTTTTTTTGCTTTACATATCGATTCTCCGGGTAAAAATGTTTTATACTACATAAATGAAATTACATAACGCTCTTGTTTTTTTTCTGCTTCCGGTTATACTTCTGTTTTTCTCCTGTGCGTATGCCGTTGCCCTGGAGGCTGAAGTCATTCCCACCGAGGTCGGGCAGGGTGATGCATTTGCGGTTAAAATATCCGGCGCAAGCTTGTCAGAACACCCCATCTCCGTCTTCAGGAACAGAATCATCGGATTTAGTGAGTGTGGAAAGGGATGTTTTATCGGTATCGGAGCTGTTGACATGGGCACAAAGCCCGGTGAATATAAGATCGAGCTTGACACAGCCGACGTGAAAACGAGCCTGCCACTGGTTGTTAAAAAAGCCGATTTTCCCTCGATATCCCTTACCCTGCCGGAAGGAAAAGTATTTCCGAACAAAAAAGATCTCAAAAGGGCCATAAGGGAAGCGGATAAACTGAAGAAGATATGGCCGGTATCGACAGAGAAATTATGGTCTGGAGAATTTATCCTGCCGCTTGAAAACGGTATATCAACCGTATTCGGCACAAAACGCGTAATCAATAAAAAAAAGAACAGCATCCACAGGGGGATGGATATACGGGGAAAACACGGTGAAAAAGTAAAGGCATCGAACAGGGGCAGGGTCGTTCTGGCCGAAGAACTTTTTTTTGGAGGTAACACGGTTATTCTCGATCATGGACGGGAGATATATACCATCTATATGCATTTATCGGCATTCAGTGTTAAGCGAGGGGATATTGTTTCAAAGGGAGATATTATAGGTCTCGTAGGTTCAACAGGCAGGGTAAGCGGCCCGCATCTTCACTTCGGAGTAAAAATCATGGGGGCAAATACCAACCCGGTTTCTCTCATTGGGCTTGACCTGTGAGAACAACTATCTATATAATAGCGGCCATTTATCGTTTAATCCGAACTATTTCCCTGAATTAGCGGAGAAATCCCCCTGAAAATATAGGTAATTAGCTTTTTACTGTTGTAATTATTGTTACAAATCGGTTAAAATTATCTTATAACCTTATAAGTCTAAATTAAACAGAAAAGACGTCAAAAAAATCTGAGAGAAACAGACAGAGCAATGAAACCAGGCGAAGAGATAATAATCATGGGAGGCGGACTTGCCGGGCTATCGGCTGGAGAAGTATTATCCAGAGGAGGCAGGAAGGTAAAGATACTGGAGCGGGACTCGAGGGTAGGGGGATTATCAAAGACAATAGAGCATAACGGCTTTCGTTTTGACATAGGTGGGCACAGGTTCATAACGGGGAGCGAGAAACTTGATTTATACGTAAAGGATCTACTTAATGGTGAATACCTGCGAGTACCCAGGACGAGCCAGATATACATGTTCGGCAAATACTTCGACTATCCGTTAAAGCCTGCGAACGCAATGTTTGGTCTGGGTGTATTCACGACATTTCAGATACTGGTGGATTATTGCAAAGAGAGGGTAAAGAACACGATAAGCCCGCCTGAAATAGTCTCGCTTGAGGACTGGGTAGTGAGCCGGTTCGGCCGGAAGATGTTCGACCTGTACTTCAAGCAGTACAGTGAAAAGGTCTGGGGCATAGACTGCAAGACGATAAGCCAGGAGTGGGTATCGGAGAGGATAAAGGGGCTGTCGTTATGGGAAGCGATAAAGAATGCCTTCAGCAAGGTAAGCGGGAAGGACATAAAGACACTGGCTGACGAATTCATCTATCCGTTATACGGGATAGGGCAGATG
>JAJRYC010000105.1 GCA_024275975.1 Nitrospirota bacterium
AGGGAGCCAGACATCATCATCGTCAAGGAAAGCGATCAGGTCGCCATTGCCCTTCTCAATGGCTCTATTTCTGGGTATAGCCGGTGACCCCGCATGCGGGCCGGAAACATATCGAAACCTTTCATCCCGCAAAAAGGGCTGGACCGCCTCCTGAGTCTGCCGGCTTTCACCATCCTCCGTGACCCAGCACGTCCAGTCAGGATATGTCTGGGCCGTGACAGCCGCCAAGGTCTCCTGCAAGAGTGCGTATCTGTTGTAGGTTGGAACAATAATATCTACGTGCATGTCGGATCGAGAGGGTCGATATTGAGCAGGAGTTACGTCTCGTTGTCCGCAACTCTTTTTCCTTGCCTGCCGGCCTGTGGGCTCTCTCAGGAAGAGAGATATTTCCTTCTGGTATTCTCTTTGGCGATAAAATCCGATAATTTAAAATTCACCAGCTTTTCCAAGGTGTCCTTTTCCTGCAGAATTCTATCTAGGTCCCACTCAAACCATTTGAGCGATTCCAGTTTGCGTATCTGTTTTTCGTTGAAACGATATTTAATGATCCTGGCGGGGTTGCCCGCCACAACGGCATAGGCAGGAACTGATTTGGTCACCACGCTTCCTGCGGCGACAATTGCACCGTTGCCGATCTCAACACCGCGCAACACAATCGAATATGATCCGATCCAGACGTCATGCCCGATCTTGACACAATATTTATTGTCCCAGATACCGACATCATATAGATGTTCTTTCGTTTTTGAATAAATAGAATCATTAATGGAGAAATTCGTGAAAATATGATCTCGCGGACCTATAGTCACATGATGCGAGATCATGGAGTAGTTGCCGATCGTTGCTCTGGCGACAATAGTGTCGCTGTTACACGATGAATATTTACCCCGTTTCGTAATTCTGATTGTCGTACCAGGCGGGAAGCCGTTCGTGTCATCGTATATATTTGAATCATCAATCGAGGCATACGTATACCACCTCACGACCCGATCAACAATTTTTAATATCAGCTTTATTATTTGTTTTTTCATTGCTGACGGCATCTATTTCCCGGGGTCCTTTACCAGAAGACTGAAATGCCACAGGCGATAACCGGCGCCCGGGAAAAAGCATCAGATTGAGCCACCCCCGGCAAGGCCTCTTTCCGTTTCCAAGCAGACCCTGACAAAAGGGAGAAACCCTGTCCACCGCAAGACTATCACGGAACCGCCTGCTTTGCCAAACTTTCAGGTTGTCGGCGTGATTTAATGGAGCGGAACCAACGCATGACCGGCTCGCCTGGAGATTAAAGCGCCCCGCAGCACGCTACACCCCTGCGGAACAGGTAAGAACAGTAAGGTGACTCCGGGGTGTGAGTCATGCCCTCACTGTTCCCATTCAAAATCATATCTCGGGAGAAATGCAACAAATTGCCCCAGGATTATGCTATGATATGCCATAGCTAGGCTCTTCCTGGTGAGAGAAGGCCCAACCTGTTATTAACCAGCCCCCCTGCAACTTTGTAGACAACCGTGATTGTAGATAAGAAGCGAGAGTTCGATTCATGAAGAGAAGGATGAAAGTCACGTTACTGGGTTCGTGCCGGCTGCTCTGTGTGAAAGACTATTTTAGTTGCACGGATATTGACGACAACACCACATATGTACATTCAACCAAGGAAATTATTCAATTAATTAATTTCATTACTCATAGGATCGAGATACCAACGCATATCAATAGACACTGTTTTAGGGCCGGAATCCTTAAGCAGAAAGAAATACTTCACAGTGAAGAACTCGAAAAACAATATAGAGACACAGATTTGTTTGTAGTAGAGATCTCTTCCATGAAAAAATACTGCTACGAGAATTACTATCTCCATCATTTATCCGCAGATAAAAGGCTCCATTATTATCTGGACACGCCAAGCGATATTATCAGCAAGATAACAATTGAATACCAAGATAAGAAAGAAGTAGAAAAAGACCTGGCCGAGATAATCAAACTCTTGCACCCAAAAAAAGTACTGGTTGTTTCTCACATAAACGCTTTAATAAATAAAAGCAGACTTTATTATCGTCTTAGAAAGATCAATAAATCTTTCTCTCAAGCTATCCGTTGGTTTTACCCAAAGGATGTTGAAATTATTCCCTTGAGTATGTTCTCAACCAAAAATATACCGCTGAGCAACAGGGCGGAACTTATTGCCTTATTGTCTCACCTGACCCATAGAATGGATATCCCATTTTTAGACCCCTCCACGGTGTTACAAAAATATCCACGCGACTTAATCCTCGAAGAGGAAAAATTCGGCGCCCCGCCCGGGCACTACACAGAGTTCGGCAAAAAAAAGATGGGGGAGCTGTTTGCAGAAAAAATTATGGAAATAATGGCAACTGAGAGAGCCTTTTCAGGGCGTCAATTCAGCCAAGAAGTCAATTGGTATTGATTACCGGCGGGCATAAACACGTATAATGTCATCCTCTACTTCAAAGGTACATTCCGGTCGCCTTTCTGAAACGAAGGCCTCAAGGGCGCTCAAGGTGGGATAGTCGTTTTCACCGACAAACTCGCGGGCATCATCGATCAGGATGACGTGGCCCTTGTGATAACTACTGAATATCTGTTCCAGCTCTTCCATGATC
>JAJRYC010000106.1 GCA_024275975.1 Nitrospirota bacterium
CAGTCCCATCACCTTCATAATCCATATCATAGCCTGATACGGAATCAGGAATGCTTGTTGATACCGAGAAGTATGTCGTAAGAGGCGCTATGCCCGATTCTATAGTTGCTCTGAGTGTTACGTAAGGTTCTGTTGTAACTGCATTTACTGTTATCGAGGTGGAGGCTGTGTATCCATCCGCATCGGTGGCCGTGGCTGTTATGGTGTTTTCTCCTTCTTCCAATGGCAGATGATTAACAAAGAATTCACCGTTGTATACGACTGCCAGGTTTCCGTTTATCACCACCCCGGTTTCACTGCCCGCAATGTTGGTTACCGTGCCTCTGACCATTACATCCGGTCTATATATTGTACCTCCGTCTGATGGTGATGTTATGGTTAATGTGATACCAGGCGTTGTAAAGCTTATATTATCGCCATAGCTCGTATCGATTGCATTTGTCGCTATTGCCCTGTAGTAATAGGTTGTATTTGTTGAAAGTCCTGTTAGTCCGGCTGATACACTGACATCGTCTATGCCGCTTCCAATGTTTTGAGAAGTTGAGGTGTTTCCATAGGAAGTACTTGCCCCCCACTCAAAGTAGACTGTTGTTTCCAGACCATTGGGATTGACCGTGCCGTTTATGGTGGCGGAATTGCCGTTTACATTGGTCGCAGGGTCTATTGTTACAGTCGGAGGGGACAATGTAGTTGTAGTAAAACTTATGCCATCGTCGTAGCTTGTCCCTGCGGTATTGCTTGCAACTATCCTGTAGTAATAGGTTGTATCCGTCGGAAGTCCTGTTAGTCCGGCTGATACACCGACATCGTCTATGCCGCTTCCAATGTTTTGAGAAGTTGAGGTGTTTCCATAGGAAGTACTTGTCCCCCACTCAAAGTAGACTGTTGTTTCCAGACCATTGGGATTGACTGTGCCGTTTATGGTGGCGGAGTCTGTTGTAATGTCTGTTGCAGCGTCTGTTATGGCCGTCGGCGGGGTGCCCGCGCCGGGTGCGGTTGTAAAGCTGACATCAGCGCCGTAGGCTGTCCCCTCGGTATTGCTTGCAACTACTCTGTAGTGATAGGTTGCATTCGGCGAAAGTCCCGCTAAATTAGCATATACATTGATGTCAGCCGTCCCGTTTATTGATGCCGAGCCTGTGATGTTTCCATAGGAAGTACTTGCCCCCCACTCAAAGTAGACCGTTGTTTCCGTGTCATTGGGATTTACCGTACTGTATATGGTGGCGGAATCTGTTGTAATGTCTGTTGCCGGGTCTGTTATGGCTGTCGGCTGAGGAACGCTTTGGGGAAAACCAATTTTAAGATTTTTATTGTTCTGGTTCAGCACTCCGTCCAGGACAATTAAATTACCATCGGCGGCAAGGTCTGTATTTAATGTGACTGTACCGGTATATCCTGTATTAAGTGTTAATGAAGCCAGGGTCACACTTATGTCCCATATACAGTCCTCTGTTGCCGTACCGTCGAAAAATACATCGTCTCCATACCGGGGCGCCGCATTGTTTAACCAGTTGGCAGGGGTTGAGGCAAGGTTGTCCGTGCCCAGCCCGCTCCATGTATCAGTCACGGCAAACGCCTGCATGCCGGATATTGATAGAAAAACGACTGTTATGATGAAGATAATCCCCAGAGAACTCAATCTGTCTGATAACGGCCTGATATTAATGAAAGGAATACTACAGGATTTATCCATTTAAGTTCACCTCCCCCAGGTATGCCGCGCACACTAAATAAAAAAGCCTAGCTCAGAGGGAAGTGAACTGTCAAGGCTTTTTTTTAGGTAGTGTCAAAATAAAGGTTGGATTATAATTAAAAAATAATATATTATAATCAGCGTGGACCGGACATAAACAAAAAAACAGAACAGACTGCAAGGCGAAAAGCTGATACAATCATATGAGATATTTCGGGTCGTTTCCAGTGCAATACTCCACACTGTCATCCTGCGCCCTGCAGGAAAGAATATTAACAAAATATCCCCTCGACGGCATGGTGCTATGCGAATATCTTTACAGGGGTATGAATGATAATTATTTAATCAAGGATTCAAGCTCAAAATATATCTTCAAGGTTTACCGGTATAACTGGAGAAATCTGGAAGACATCGAAAGCGAAGTGGAACTCCTCCAAAGTCTGAAATCAGACGGCATTTCCGTATCATTTCCCATTCCTGACAAGGAAGGTGTTTTCATCCAGAAGATATATGCACCCGAAGGCCTCAGATATGCCGTTATGTTCTCTTACGCCGTGGGCAATCCCCCCCTTGCCGGTATGACGCCATTCCAGAGTAATATCGCAGGCAGGGAGCTGGCCAGGATTCACAATCTGACCGAGTACAAGCGGCCGAAAAACAGACGATGCCGGCTTGATTTTATTTCTCTGCTGGATGATTCATTCTTCGTGATCGAACCATTTATAGATGAGAGCCTGGAAGATTTAAGAAATCTGGGTGAAGTCGTCGAGAAGTTAAAGCGGAAGATTAATTCCATCCCGTTGGATGAACTGGATTTCGGGATATGTCATGGTGATTTTTATCCTTCAAACTATCATCTTTCAGATAAAAATGAAATTACCATATTCGATTTTGATTCATCCTGCTGCAGTTATTTTATCTATGATATAGCTTCCTTTAATTATTCGGTCATGCGGTTTTATAGCGATGCGGAGAAAATAACCGGGGCCTTTGTGGAAGGATACCAGGAGATGCGGAAACTGAAAGAACTGGAGATCGGACTGATACCATATTTCGGTGCAATAAGTTTTATCTGGACGATAGCGACTCAATGCTCGAACTTCGAAGTTTTCAGTCATTTCGTCAGAAACAACATCAAACGAAACACTATCGGGACCCTGAAGGAATTTACGGACAGGTATTGCGTCTGAATTAAGTTTTCACCCGACTTTTGCGGTCACATTCCTGGTCAAAGCCTACTGCAACTATTCTTTGTCAGCCTGGAGTTCATAATCGCATTCTTTATTCAGGCATAAAAAGACAACATCCCCTGCTTTGCTGCGTTTTTCCGCTAGGAACGTGGCGTTGCATTTCGGGCACTGTTGCGGAACCGGCTTATACCAGGTGGCGTATTTACACTTGGGGTAATTGCCGCAACTCCAGAACGGCTTGCCCCTTTTGGACCTTCTCTCAACTATGTCTACTCCATCTTCAGGACATTTGACTCCGGTTGCGATCGGTTTTGTTGTCTTGCAGTCAGGGTATTTCGAGCATGCGAGGAACTTTCCGAATCTTCCGGATTTCAGGTTCATCGGGGCGTCGCACTTAGGACATTTTTCGTCCACACTAACGACCTCCTCGGGCTGTTCGCCATCAAGGGGCCTCGTGTTTTTACATTTCGGGAATCCCGAGCAGGCCATGAACCTGCCGTGCCTACCCCACCTGATCACCATCGGAAGCCCGCAATTGTCACATACTTCCTCGGTCGGAATGTCCTTTGGCTTCACCTTTTCCGGTATCTTTAACGCCTCCTCCAGCTTTTCCTGAAAAGGCGTATAGAAATCCTTGACAACGTCCACCCACTTCAGCCTGCCTTCTTCTATCTGGTCCAGTTCCTTCTCCATTTTGGCTGTAAATCCGATATTCATCAGGTCGGCAAAACGGTCCACAAGCAGGTCATTGACCACAACTCCGAGTTCGGTCGGCACGAACTTCCGTTCTGTCTTGGTGACATATTTCCTGTCCTGTATGGTTGAGAGGATGGCGGCATATGTGCTCGGCCTACCGATTCCCTTCTCCTCCAGAACCTTTACAAGTGTGGCCTCCGTATAGCGGGGAGGCGGCTGTGTAAAATGCTGCTTGGGCTGAAGATTCAGCAGCTTGAGCGTTTCACCCTCGTTTAAAAGGGGCAGGAGAGCGCCGTTTTCATCCGAGAGGTCATCGGTGCCTTCGGTATACAGGGCCATAAATCCCTGAAATTTCACAACGCTTCCAGAGGCCTTAAGTGTGGTTTCGCCCCCGCCGTTATCCTTATTATACAATATTTCGAATGTGGTCTGCTCGATCTGGGCAGGCGACATCTGGCTGGAGACAAAGCGGTTCCATATCAGTTTGTAGAGGCCGTGCTGGTCCTTGCTCAGGTATTGTTTTATCTGATCGGGGCTATGCACAAGATATGTAGGCCTCACAGCCTCATGGGCTTCCTGCGCCGACGCCTTACTTTTATATACAGGGGGTTTATCAGGTAAATATTCCCTGCCGTAAGTCTTACCGATAAATTCTCTGACCGAACTCCGGGCCTCATCCGCTATCCTGAGAGAATCGGTCCTCATGTAGGTGATAAGACCGACCGAACCTTCCTTGCCCAGTTCTATCCCCTCATACAACTGCTGCGCGACAGCCATGGTCTTTTTGGCCATAAAGCGCAATTTCCTCGAAGCCTCCTGCTGCAGCGTGCTCGTGATAAACGGCGGTGAGGGCATCCTTCTTCTCTTTTTACGTTCAATCTTTTTAAGAACAAAAGCGCCGTCTTTTATATAATCAACAACGGCATTCGCGGCTTCAGCATTCCGAATATCAGCCTTTTCGCCTTTATATTTAGCTAATTTCGCCCAGAAAGCGGGTTTATTCGAACCCTCAAACTCCGTATTGATAGACCAGTATTCTTCCTGTTCAAACGCCTCGATCTCCCGTTCTCTTTCTACAACCAGCCTTACGGCGACAGACTGCACCCTGCCCGCGCTCAACCCTCTCCTGACTTTTTTCCACAACAGAGGGCTCAATCCGTATCCGGCCAGCCTGTCAAGCACCCTGCGCGCCTGTTGCGCGTCGACCTTGTTCATATCTATGATATCGGGATTTTTTAGCGAGCCGAGCACCGCCGTCTTTGTTATTTCATTGAATTTAATCCTGTATATCTTCTTTGATTTGCCCTTGATTTCCTCCGCTATATGCCAGGCGATGGCCTCCCCTTCCCTGTCAGGGTCGGGGGCTATATAAATCGTATCAGCATCTTTTGACGCCTTTTTAAGTTCTTTTATGATCTTTTCCTTCCCCGGAATAACTATATATTTAGGCGTGAAATTATTTTCTATATCAATGCCCATCTCCTTCCCGGGGAGGTCCCTTATATGGCCGACTGAAGCCTTAACGGTAAAATCCTTGCCGAGGATTTTGCTGATCGTCCTTGATTTGGCGGGAGATTCAACAATTACTAGCGATTTCATCTGTAACCTCCGGTTTCATTGTCTCTTTACAGCCTGGTTCCATCATATCTTTCTTCACCTCTAAATATTAAAGCGCATATCTCTTAAGTATACAAAACTGGGGACGGTGACATAATGTCAAGCCGGCCCGGGCGGTGTTTCAGGAAAATTAACCCTGAGCTGAAATCGTCTTTTCAGGATTCCTGGAATTCTCATCGGAGAATTTCTCTCAAGAGAGGTAAAATCTCTTCCCATTGGATTGTCTGGCGATGCCCTTTAACTCCAGTGAAAGCGTCAGATCAAGAAGTTTATGCACCGGCGTGCCTGTCTCTCTCGACAGAATATCTATATGCTTTGGCTCTCTTGTCAGAAAACCACAGAGTCTTGTTTCATCCTCCGTCATCTCTACTGTCTGTTTTTTATTTCCGGCAATAAAGCCCCTCAGCACCGGCGCGAGTTCTTCGATTATATCTTCGGTATCGAGCACCATCTTCGCCCCCTGCTTTATCAGCAGGTTAGTACCTTCCGAACCGGGAGAAGTTATATTGCCGGGCACGGCGAATATCTCCCTGTTCTGCTCAAGCGCGTAACTCGCCGTGATGAGTGACCCGCTGCCGACCGTCGCCTCGACAACAAGGACCCCGAGGGAAAGACCGCTTATGAGCCTGTTCCTTCGCGGAAAGTTTTCCCTGTTCGGACTGGTGCCTAACGGGAACTCGCTGATCACGCATCCTGAAGATGAGATCTTTTCCATAAGACCCTTATTCTCAACAGGATAGCATATGTCCAGACCTGAACCAAGCACCGCTATAGTTCTTCCGCCCGCAGAGAGCGCGCCTCTGTGAGACAGTGTATCCACACCCCTCGCCATGCCGCTGATAACCGTGAAGCCGGCGGAAGAGAGTTCATTCGAAATTTTCTGCGTAACGGACTCTCCGTAATGCGAGAGTTTCCGCGACCCTACCACGGCTATGCCGAACCTGTCATCAGGATGATAATCGCCCTTCATATATAAAACCACGGGGGGGGCCGGAATCTCTTTCAGTAGTTCAGGATAACCTGGATCATTCAACCCGCATACTTTTATGTTTCTTTTATCCAGTCTCTCAACCTGTTTATCTATATCGTCCCACAGGCGGAAATTTTTTATATTTTCAGCCCGTTCCTTATGCATTCCTTCGACTGAGAGCAGATCTTTCATTCCAGCCCTGAATATATTCTCGGGACTTCCCATCATGGCAAGTAATTTGCCGGACATAATCGGGCCGACTTCGGGGACAAGCGATAGCCCAATCCAGTACCTGATGTCAGACATCCTTTTTCCCGAGAGATCTGTATGCCTTCAGGCGGAGGGCATTCAGCTTGATGAACCCTTCCGCGTCTCTCTGGTCATAAACATCGTCTGATTCAAACGTCGCAAGCTCGGCGCTGTAAAGCGATTCAGGGGATTTACTGCCGACAACCTGGCAGTTCCCTTTGTAAAGCTTCAGGCGTGCCGTTCCAGAGACAAATTTCTGCGTATCGTCCAGCAGTGCCTGGAGGGCCAGGCGTTCAGGAGAAAACCAGAAGCCGTTATATATCAGTTCAGCGTATTTCGGTACTAATGAATCCCTCAGATGCATGACTTCCCTGTCGAGGGTCAGCGATTCGACCGCCCTCCGCGCAATATGCAATATGGTCCCGCCCGGGGTCTCATATACCCCTCTTGACTTGATCCCTACATATCTGTTCTCAACAATATCGACGCGGCCTATGCCGTGCCTTCCTCCGGTTTCATTCATTTTCCGGAGCAGCCCGGCAGGTGTCAACTTCTCTCCGTTTATTTTTACGGGATCGCCTTTTTCGAATGTAATTTCGATATACACCGGTTTGTCCGGAGTATCTTCCAGTGGAGTTATAAGCGTATACATATCCGACGGAGGTTCCTTCCATGGATCTTCGAGGATTCCACCTTCATAACTTATATGGAATATATTGCTGTCGGTGCTGAATGGTTTCTCTTTTGTCGCCGTCACCGGAATCCCGTGTCTGTCGGAATAGTCTATTAATGACTCCCTTGAGTCAAACTCCCATTCCCTCCATGGAGCTATCACTTTTATGCCGGGGCTGAGGGCGTAATATGTCAGCTCGAATCTTATCTGGTCATTACCCTTGCCCGTGGCGCCGTGGGCCACCGCGTCGGCATTTTCCGCCTCTGCTATCTCGATCTGTTTTTTTGCTATAAGGGGCCTGGCTATGGACGTACCCAGGAGGTAGTAACCTTCATACACCGCATTGCCCCGAAGCATCGGGAAGATGTAATCCCTTACAAACTCCTCCTGGAGATCTTCAATATATACTTTTGAGGCGCCGGTTTTGAGCGCTTTACTCTTTAACTGCTCTAAATCCTCTCCCTGTCCGAGTTCCGCGCAGAATGCTATCACTTCAGCGTTGTAAGTCTCCTTCAACCATTCTATCGCCACGGATGTATCCAGTCCACCGGAATATGCAAGCACTACCTTCTTAGCCATATCTATCTATGTCTCCATAATATCTCTGTTCGAACCATAAATGTGAAAAACTCCTTAAACCAGGATTACTCCCGGATTCACGGCCTTTCGTCAATAAAAAAACCCTCTTGACGAATATTAAACATAGCATAAAATAAATGTAAAATTCAATCAGACCGCCCAGTTTAATTGAAATTTAATCTCAATTTCAATTAAACTAATTGCCATGGAGATCGAAATATTCAGAAAATTTCTTTCCGGGCGAGGCCTGAAGCTGACAAATCAGCGTGTCGCTGTCTTCAACGAGATATTCGCCTTCCACGGGCATTTCGAGCCGGAAAGGCTGTATCTGAAGATTAAGGATTCAGGGACCAGGGCCTCCAGGGCCTCTGTTTACAGGACATTGAACCTCCTGGTCGAGAGCGGCCTTGTCGAAAAAATCACGAGAACGGAAAAGGGCAATGTGTACGAACATACTTACGGCCATAGACATCACGACCATATGGTCTGTGAGGTCTGCGATGAAATAATCGAATTTTATTCCGAAAAGATCGAAAATCTCCAGGATGAGATATGCAGAAAGAATAATTTCAGAGGAGTCAGCCATACTCTGGAGATAAGGGGATACTGTGGAAAATGCGGACGGCAAAGATAAAAAAAGGCGATAAAAACAGACAGAATTACAGAAGGATTGTGCTTGTCGGTACGCCCAACGTCGGAAAAAGCGTCATCTTCGGGCTCCTGACCGGGAAATACGCCACGGTCTCAAACTACCCCGGCACCACGGTGGAAGTATCTCACGGCAATATCAATCTTGGCGACAAAAAAGTGCTCCTGGTAGACGCCCCGGGGGTGAACAGCCTTATCCCCATGAGTGAGGACGAACGCGTTACAAGGGACATCCTGCTGAGAGAAGAACCTGGAAGCGTCCTCCTCGTCGCGGATTCCAAAAATCTAAAGAGAGCGCTGATGCTTCTGATACAGATTGCCGAGATGGGCCTGCCATGCGTTCTTGACATGAACATGGAAGATGAAGCCATGGCGAGGGGAATCGAGACCGACTACCGGAAATTGGCGGAGTTACTGGGTATCAGGGTAATAGGCACGGTGGCCCCCCAGCGAAAGGGAATTGCAGGCCTTAAAGATTCGCTGATCTCGCCGGAAAAACCAAAGATTCAAACAGACTATGGCAAGCTGATGGAAGACTATATAGAAAAAATATCCGCTCTGCTTCCTGATTCTCATATCTCGAAAAGGGCCATAGCGCTCATGATCCTTGCCAGTGATGAGAGTCTGAAGGACTGGTGCGTGGCGAATCTGGATCCCGGGACATTAGACAGGATAGAGGAACTGAGAGACGAAGCCCAGACCGGACATAAAGAGCCCCTCTCGAATATAATCGCCGGCAAAAGGATAGAGCTGGCGGGGAAAATCTTCAATGAAGTCTCGAAAAAAGGAGAACAGGAGACGGGCCATGCCGCCCGGTGGATAGGGCGACTGTCCATGCATCCGTTCTGGGGTATATTTGTTCTGTTTTTTGTCCTTTTCTTTTTTTATGAGTTTGTCGGGAGGTTCGGCGCCGGCACACTGGTCAATTTTTTCGAGAAGATTATATTCGGGAAATACCTCGATCCAGGGATAGGGAAGCTGACAAGGTATATTATTCCATGGGAATTCGTTCAGGATATGCTAGTCGGACAATACGGACTCTTCACGATGGCGCTGACATATTCCGTAGCGATAATACTTCCGATAACAGCCACATTCTTTATCGCTTTCGGTATTCTCGAGGACAGCGGGTATCTGCCCAGGATCGCGGTTCTGACGAATAGTTCGTTCGCAAAGATAGGACTGAACGGCAAGGCGGTCCTGCCGATGATACTCGGCCTGGGATGCGGTACAATGGCAACAATGACAACGAGGATACTCGAGACCAAAAGAGAGAGAATAATAGCGACATTCCTTATAGCGCTGGCTATTCCCTGCTCGGCTCAGCTCGGCATAATTCTGGGCATGCTTGGTTCATACCCCGCGAGGGTGGCGCTTTGGTGGGGTGGCACGATTCTGTTCGTTCTGATACTTGCCGGATCTATAGCGTCAAAGCTGGTACCGGGAGAAAAAGCCGACTTTTTTCTCGAACTGCCGCCTATCAGGATACCAAAGATGAAAAATATTTTGCTGAAAACTCTCGGCAGAATCGAATGGTATCTGAAAGAGGCGGTGCCGCTGTTTCTGCTCGGGACCCTGATCCTGTTCTTCATGGATAAATTAAAGATACTGGGATGGCTCGAATCAATCGCATCCCCTGTTGTCGTGACATTTCTGGGCCTGCCCGAAAAGACTACCGGCGTGCTGCTTATGGGTTTTCTGAGAAGGGACTACGGCGCCGCGGGGATATTCGATCTTGCAAAACAGGGGCTCCTGAATGACAACCAGATTATTGTAAGCATAATAACAATCACGCTCTTCATCCCGTGCCTCGCGAATTTCTTCATGATTATCAAGGAAAGAGGGACAAAAACAGCCCTGTTAATGTTCTCCCTTATATCCACCTTTGCCCTGCTCACCGGGGGAGGGGTGAATTTTATACTAAAGATACTCGGATGACCCATTGAAATCCTGCTGTTTCAACCGTCACAACGTTCCATTTGCCTGACCATAAAAAAAGAGCAGGGGAACGGCGCTGACGGTCGCCCCCCCTAAGATTTCGGACGAAAAGCCCTCTATTTCTTCTGGATATGGATAGGTAAATCAACCGCAGGAGGAGGCACCATTATGAGAAGACCCTGGTCCGGAGGCGGAACACCTTCAATCGCCGTTGTTCTCCTGTTTCCTCTACCGCTGAATGTAGGTTTCGAGTCCGGTTCCCCCGGCTTGGTTTCTCTTAAATCCAACTCTTTTATAGCTCCCGTCGAGACCTGCAGAAGGGCCTTGCCTCTCAATGAAACCGAGCCTCCGGTTTTATAATCAACAGCCCAGATATATGTTGAGCCTCCATAACTGCAGATATCCATTTTTGGATCAAAACTTGTGAAAAAAACCGCCCCGTTTGGAATAGCCACGGGATCCGTTATGACCCTCTCGGCGGTCGTGCCGTCAAGATCGATATACCAGCCGTGTTTGATGTCATCCTCGCCTACCACTGTTGTTGTCTGGTCCGTCAGTGTGCCTTTGTCAACCGTCAATCCGGTGTCAGTCAGGCATACCGAGCAGAAGTAACTGCTCAGGGATGTATCCTTGGTGCATGATGCTGTCACCGCCGTCAGGCAGGGCTCCTTTATGCCGTACAGTCTGCGCTGGCTGAGACTGTCATCACCCTTGAAGAAGTATCTGCCCGTGCCGAAAAAGAGCCTGCCGGATGTTATGGTTTTTCCTTTTTTAGTGCTATAGCTGGTGAGATGGGTGACGCCAGAGGTTGTTGAGCCTGTATTCTCTATGACATGGCTCCAGGCCCATTTGTCCGGATTAAGCGCGGTGTTCGCCCAGGCAGAGGCGGTCCCGGTGCGGTCCTCTCCCGTGACCAGCCTGATGACTCCACCCTCTGTCCATTGCGTCGTCGCAGTGGGCTTGGCATCCTCGGACTTTGTATAACCTATATAAATCACGTCGTCCTGGTAGTCAAGGTCATAGTCCGCAGCGGCGGTAAAGAGGGAGCCGCCAAAGGCATTGGTAATGCCTGTGTCAATGGTCCTCACCAGCGAGCCGTCCTTAACGTCAACCACAAAGAGTTTCAGGTTCTGGTCGGAGTAGCCTTTGAACTGGTGTTCCACTGTATCTATCGGACCGGTAGGACCGGACGCGAAGATCGCGAACCATCTGCCGTTCCTGTCCTTGTCAGGCAAGTTGGCGGCTGTTTCGCTTCTCGCGTTTATCCTGATTATGGCCGGGCCAGTTGACGCAAAGCCCAGGCCGGGGGCGGAAAATTCCCAGAGAAGTTCCGGATTCGCGAGGTCTGTTATATCAAGAGCGAAATATGATGAGTAGCCTTCGCCGTCAACGGGTGTCTGCACACCGTAGGCGCTGGCGGTCGCCGAGTCCTGACAGGCCCCACCCAGTCTCATGCCGCCGATGAGCACCGTCCTCCAGCTCGCGTTTGTGGATTATTTGTCACAGTCCCAGTAATTTTCCTTGGTGCAGCCGGTTTTTCCGATGCTGGCGTCAAAAATAGTCGGGGTGGCGTCAACATAATACAGGTGGCAGTAGTCGGTATCCATGAGGTATTTAAGATACGGCAGGGCGCCCTTAGGTATAAACGCCCACTCCTCCCTGCCAAGCTCAGAGCCTTTAAGTACGGCCTTTTTCTCCGGATTAAGCAGATCCAGGGTAATCCCGAGTGCGCCGAGTTTAAAGGCATGCAGCATCCCATCGTTGCCCCCCGCGAAGACCATGCCGGTGCCATAAGCCTCACCTTCAATGACTTTGCCCCTGTTCTTATATGTGTCGGAGCTGCGGGTGAAACCCTTATAGGTCTGGTCCTCGTATGCGCCATCATAATTGTTCAATGGGATCCAGGAGACAATCCTCGGCGTAGAGTATATTATGTCTCCGAGTTTCCATACACCGGACTTCCCATTAAATGTTACCGTCCTGTTTCTTGGCAGTTTGCATGTGCCGCCGACCGAAGCACAGGGCGTATCATCTTCGCATTCAACACTATAGTCGTTTGCGCACCGGCCGCCGTCGTCGCCGCGTATATAATCAATAGTCCATTTCGCCTCATCCTCATCACCCGCCACCGCAGTATTCAGGAAGGGCTGGAGGGCCGACACATTTGCCGCGACCGCATCAAAGACGTCGAGAGTGCTGTCGTCATCTATGTTCGTATAGATCGTCCTGGGGTCTGCACTAAGATCCCTTTCATGCAGCATGCTCCCTGATTCCCAGAGGTAGTTTATATCTTCAAGTTCAACATTAGGATACAACAGATCACCTACCTCGCCAAGACTGTCGGAGTCATAAAGGTTTACAACCGTCTTGTTTTCGGCTTTATCAAAGTCAAATCTCACCACATAATCTTCCGCAAGTTCCAGCTCCCTGTCTAAATCCGAATCCTCTCTGATTGTACTGTTTGCGACTCTCGGGTCTAAATAGTACCAGAGATTTAACAAGGTGCTCGTCCAGCTGATTTCCAGGTCGGCAAACCTCCTTTTTGGATAAAAGACCGCCTGCACAAGGTTGGCGCCGCTCCCCTCGCCCGATGCAAGAACGGAAGCAGCTGTGCCTGAAGAAGCATGCTTAACAATATCGGAAATGGCCGAGATCAATGCGGTCTCAAGTTCATCTCCCTCGGACGCCTCATAATAATTATCGGGGAGACCGTCCCTGTCTTCATCCCATTCCCTGCATTCCTTGTCCCATACGGACGCTGGATCACACGGTGAGGCGGGCAGCACGGCGCTTCTGCTGTCTAACGCTAAATCAACGTCATTTTTGCCGTAGGGCCATGTGTTGACGTCAAAGTCCGAGAATCCGCCATACAGGGCTATCTGCCGCATAGAGTTCCTACCCCTACCCTCTGAACCGAAGATAAAGACCGAGTAATAATTCAATTTCTGGTCACCGGCTATATCGGGCCGCACATCTTCGGTATGACCTTTATGAGCTATCTGATCTGGATCATTGCCGATATTCCACTCTCCGTCGGAGATCAGTAGGACGAAAGTCTCTCTGCATGGGACCGGTGTTCCGTCATCATACCAGGGGTCTAGGATTGAGCCTTTTGAAGACCCTATAAAGCTGGAGTTACCGCAATTGCTATTATCATTAGACTGGCTGCAATAATCCCTTGCTTCATCCAGAGCGGGGCCTGTAGGCGTGCCTGCATAAGGTGCTTCGGTCTGGACCGCATCCACGAGCTTAGCCATGGTTCCACCTTTGATTCCGACCCTCATGCAACCTTTTTTGTACTGGGCGTATACCATGAGACCGAACCTCGGAGCGCCTTCATCGAAAATCCCGTCATAGTCCACATCGGCCATTTTCTGTATGACCCCTCTCCTCTCCTTGTCCGGCAGGTCCACCTTTATTTCGGCTGCAGAGAGGGTGCCCAGCTTGCATGGATTGCTGACACAATATATAAATTCGTCATACTCGGCGGTCCCAAGTGATACGGACGAATAGGAGGATGCCGCCATGCCGACCAGCACGGCCGCGGGCATACTGACGGTTGTACTGCTGTGTTGCGTCCAGCTCTGACCATCGGAAGAATAGAACGCAGTAAAAGTATCCCCGGTGCGTACAAGACGCACCCATACTGGATAGCTGATAGTTACGTAACTACCTAATATATCTGTACTGCCTCCATCTGATGTTCTGCTGGAGAACTGAAGGCCCGAAAGGTTTGTCGCCATCGCTTTAACATGCCTGCTGCCTGCGCTGTTATCGGCGCGAACCATCAGGCCCGCTTTCGCATATGTCTGACCAGTCTCTGTGGGCGGGGTGATTATACGCAGCCTTACATCGAAGTCCCCGCTGAGGGTCTGGTGGATATAGCGAAATTCGTCACTGGAGCCCCACATGGTGGTGCCGTCCGCCTGGACCGAAAGAATGCCGCCGGCCTCTGACTGGCTGCCGGCGATGCCTGTGCCGATGTCTTCAGCCGTCCATTTACTGTCGAGGGTACCGTTATCGAAATTATCCGAGTACAGGCTGTCGGGAGTACAGGCGCCCGGGGGTTCATAATTGCTTATCGTCAGTTTGTGGTCAAGATCCGGAAATACCCCGCCTGAAACATTAAAGGTACAATACAGATCAGGATCGGAGAACGTCCAAAGGCCGCCTTCTCCCCCCAAGGTATGTACGGTCCCCTGCTGGGCGAGGGATTTGCCCCCGATAAGCGCTTTTCTGAGAAGGTCTATCCTGGACATGGTGCTCCAGTTCAGCAGATTGCCGGGGATACAGTCGGGACCTCCGATATTATCACTGTAAGAGCATAAGTCATTCTCCTCAAATTTCGCACCCGAATACAGATAATACTTATCGGTCTTGAATAAGCCGTAATAGTCCCTCCCCGCGTCATAATTGTACTGGGGGCTGGTCTGACCGTCAATGGTCCCGCATTTCGCCCGCTTACTGGAATACCCTCCAAAAGTACACCCAAGATATGCGGGGAATTGCATGCTTCCCGATTCATCCAGGACAAGAAGGACATTGGGGGCGACAGGATTGGTAATAAAAGGCGGAACAACACAATAGTCATTCATGGTTTGCGCATCGGCCCGCGACGCAAAAACCGGGAAGAGTATTGTAACAATCAACAAAAATATCTCTGCTCTGAAATTCATTTTCATCTTATCCGCCCCTCCCTATTGAGCAAACCTCATGGCCTTTATCTTCCTGACACATCCGGCGTCTCTGTCAAAAAACAGGATCACCCTTTCAGCCACATCTATGTCCTTAAAGGGTATCCGCCCGCCTCCCTTGGTGAAAAGCTTAACACCACTGCAGAGCTTATATTCGAAATCATCCACCACAATTTTATCCCTTGCGTATTCATTCATCTCACCGCTAATTATCGAATCCGAAGCCACCTCCATGTCTGCAGCCTCCTCGGCGTGGGCATTACCGGACATCATCTCCCTTGCCGCTGAAAGATCTGCGGACGAAATCAGCATCAGGACCATCCCGCTACATGCAATTATCACCTTAAACATCTTTTCTGTCATCATTTCAGACTCCTTATTGTTCGGTTTTCTATTTATCCAAGACTAATAATGCAAGATTAGTGCCCGGAAAAGTTTCTTTATTTTTCATGGGGATTACAATTCAGGAGATGAAGAAAATGCAGTTCACTCTACAAATTGTGTAATGAATTACAATATTTTGACAATCAGAAAGATACGGACGGTCAGCCCTTTGCTTGATAACAGGTTTATCCGGGTCTGTTCCGGAATTCGGTTGAGGCGGGAATATATACTAAAAAAAACCTTTTATCATGCCGGATAATCCGGCATGAACTATAAGATATCAGCTATGCGGCTTCATCAGCCTTTTTCTTCTTTTTCTCAGCGGCTGCGGCAAAGACCTCACGTGCGTTAAAGGTGCCGTCAATCGCCTGAACATGGCATTTTGCAGTGCAGATACCACAGCCGATACATTTGTCCTTGTCGATCAGGTGCATTTTCTTTAGTTCACCCGATGGCGCGTCAACGGGACAGACCTTCACGCATATCTGGCATCCGATACAGCTTTCGAGGACAGACGCCTTCGGTCTGAGAGGCAGGAATTCCGTAATGGCTTTTGTGGGACATTTCGCTACGCAAAGGCCGCATACCCGGCATCTGCTTAGATCGATCACTGATAAGCTCTTCTGAACTGAAGGAGCATCGAACGGACATATTTTTACGCATATGCCGCAGCCTATGCATCCGGCGTCACAGTTCTTCTTTGTATCGCCACCCTTGTCATTTGAACGGCAGGTGACCAGCACTGTTTTGGAAGCAGGCACGACCTCTATCACTCTTTTAGGACAGGCCTGCTCACACTTTTTGCAGCCCGTGCATTTTGTAATATCCACTACAGGAAGTCCGTTCTCCCCCATGGAGAGCGCTCCGAACACACATGACGCCACACATGTCCCGTATCCAAGGCATCCGTATACGCATGCCTTGTCCCCGCCGCCGACAAGCACAGCCGCCCGGCAGTCTTTTACACCCTCGTACTCAAATCTTCTCCTGGAGTTGTTTTCACCTCCATTACAGAGCACCCTTGCAAACTGAGGCTCCATCTCCCCAGCCTCTTTTCCCGTAATTTTGGCGATGGCCTCCGCCGACGCCGCTCCGCCCGGGGAACAGAGACTCGGCGAAACAGCAGGGTCAGACACAACGGCTTCCGCATACTGCCTGCAACCGGCGTATCCGCATGCGCCGCAGTGCGCGTGCGCAACAAAGTCCAGGACCTGGTCAACACGCGGGTCCACCTTTACAGAGAACCTCTTGGCTGCGTAAGCCAATCCAAGACCGAAAACAACACCTATACCAGTCAGAAATATTGCCGTGAATTTCAGAAGAGGGATCAAATCCACATGCTCTTTCGCCTCAACTCCTCCGCCCACGCCGACGAGCGGCAATGGGAGATGATTGGCCATCATCTGTATCAGGTCGAAAATCCCTGCTAGTATCTGTATCACTGAATCGAACATCAGGTCACCTCAATGTTAAGCTTGCACTTTTTATTTATTATAATGTTATAAGTCCTGAGAATCCCGTGAACGCCAGTGCTATGAGCGCTGCGGTTATAAATGATATCGGCAGTCCCCTGAACGGCCTCGGCACGTCAGCCAGTTCGAGTTTTTCACGAATGCTCGCCATTATAACAAGTGCCAGGGCGAAGCCAAGGCCGGAGCCCAGTCCGAAGGCAAGACTCTCGATGAAATTATAGCCTTCTCCCGCGTTTATCAGGGGCACGGCGATGATTATACAGTTTGTCGTAATAAGGGCAAGATAGACTCCAAGCTTGAAATACATCCCCGGACTCACTTTCCTCATTATCGTATCCGCTGACTGGACGAACGCAGCAACAACCCCGATGAAGATAATTATCTTAAGAAAGGTTATATCAAGGGGTATCATTATATATTTGAACACAACCCAGCTTAATGCGGCGCTTATCATCATAACAGCCGTAAACGTTATGCTCATACCGACAGCCGTATCCATCTTCTTCGTAACCCCGAAGAAGATACAGAGTCCCAGAAATCTTGTAAAAACAAAATTGTTTATCACTGATGCCGCGATTATCAACTCAAACAGCTTACCGAAGTCCATCTTTTACCTCCTGAAAATATGTCATACGCCGGATGCGCCCTTGCCGCCAAAAAATTTTATATCAATCCAGTTAAAGAAAGCCATCAAAAAGCCAACGGCAAAGAAGCCACCTGTCGGCATGATCATTATAAGCATCGGCTTGGAGTGTATAATTGGCATGCCCCATAAGGCCCCCTTGCCGAGCAGTTCCCTGAAAAAGCCTATCAACACCAGGGCGACAAGGAATCCTATGCCCATCCCGAGGCCGTCCATCGCCGATGATGTCATCTTGTTCTTGCTCGCGAAAACCTCGGCCCTGGCGAAGATGGAAGCAAAGGCCACTATCAGCTGTATATACAGACCTATCTCTTTATATGCGGGTCTCGCGAAGGCGGCCATGGTCATATCTATAACACTGACCCATCCGGCGATAATAAGCATGAATATCGGTATCCTGATCCTCGGATGGATAATTTTTCTTATGGCCGAGACAGAAACATTGACCATAACCTGAACAAAAATAACTGCGATTCCCATATAAAAAGCGTTTCTTATGCCGGTCGTAACAGCGATTGAAGGGCAGAGACTTATCGCCATCCTGAAGATGGTGTTCTCTCCGAATATACCGTTTTTAATGAGTTCCCAGTTCGAACGCTGTTTGATCATTCTTTCACCTCTCCGGACATTTTCTCCACTATCATCCTGACACCTTCTCTTACACCTTCGGTTACCGCCCGGCTTGAGATTGTCGCTCCGGTTATTGCCTGAATATCTTTGTCTGTTTCACGTTTAACGACCACAAGGTGATCAAGGGTCTTCCCCTTGAACTGGTCGGTGAATGATTCATTCATGATCTCATCACCCAGACCCGGGGTCTCGGCATGATGTAATATCTTGACGTTTCTGACCACAAAGTCCTTGTCCACCGCCACAAAAAGATTTATGTAACTTGAATAACCCTTGCCGAACCCCTGGACGACGTAGCCTAATTTCTCCTCGCCTCTCATGCCTTCGAAATATTCGGCGTGTTTGTGGTGGGGTGCCCACTCCCCGAGCTTTACCATATCATCTGCTTGGGGCATCACCTCTTTCAGCGCCTCCTGTTTCTCTCTCAGTTCATTCTGATACATGATAGGCGATGTCTTTGCGTATACACCGGCAAGTATAAGGCCGCCGACCAGATAAAGCACCGTAAGATTAAACATTATGCTTATCATATCTTTTGCAGTCATTTCTTCTGCTCCTTATTGACTTTTATTGCGCCAAACGGTTTCCTGGTTACACTTCTGTCGATCAGAGGGGAAAAACAGTTCATAAGAAGTATCGCAAACATAACGCCCTCTGGAAAACCGCCCTTAAGTCTTATCAGCATCGTGATCGCTCCGCATCCAATACCAAAGATTATCTGTCCCTTTCTGACGGAGGGAGATGTAACATAGTCCGTTGCCATAAAAAAAGCGCCCAGCATAAGGCCGCCGCTCAGGAGATGTATTATGGGATCACCGGTAAACAGGCCCGCCTTTCCGCCAAAGACCCAGGCAAGCAGCGCAACAGTGCCCAGAAATGAAAACGGTATATGCCAGGTAATGTAACCCCTCACAAGCAGGAAGACTCCTCCTACTATCAGGGCTATCGCGGAAACCTCTCCGAGAGAACCGGCACTGTGGCCCAGCAGCAGCTCGGTATAGAGGTTTATCTTGCTGCCGAAGACCTCCATCAGATGCCCCATGCCTTCTTCTTTCAATATGCCAAGTGGGGTCGCCGTTGTCTTGGCGTCAAGCGCCACAAACGCCGCTGTCGGCGCCATCCAGGTTGTCATGGCCCTCGGCCATGATATCAGAACAAACGCCCTCCCGATAAGAGCCGGGTTAAATATATTAAATCCAAGACCGCCGAAGAGTTGTTTTGTGATAACAACGGCCACGATAGAACCTATGACCGGTATGTAAAACGGCACGGAAGGCGGCAGGTTCATTCCCAGAAGGAGTCCTGTCAGGAAAGAGCTGCCATCGCTGATGGCCGCCTTTTTACCGGAAATTTTCTCGAAGATATATTCCGAAGCCACCGCAGATATGATACTGAGGGCAGTTACGAGTATCGCCTTCGGCCCAAAGAAATAGAAACCCATAAGCAGGGCTGGCAGCAGTGACAGGCTTACAGTCCACATAATACGGCTTGTAGTCTCCCCGCTTCTCACATGAGGGCTGGAAGATACTATAAAAGAATGCTCTTTTTCCGTTGCATCCATCAAATTCTCCTTACGGCTTAACCATAGATTTAGTTAATCTTACAAGCTGGACGATCGGTCTCTTTGAAGGACAGACATACGCGCAGGTTCCGCACTCAAAGCAGTCAAATAGATTATATTCCCTGGCATCCTCAAAAAAACCTTTTTCTGAAAAGATACTGAGCATCGAAGGTATAAGGTTCATTGGACATACATCAATGCAGCGGCCGCACCTGATACAGGGGCCGAAATCATCGGTATGAACAATATCCTTCTCGGGAATGACGAGTATGCCTGAAGTGCCCTTGGTCACGGGGACATCAAGAGAATATAAGGCAAACCCCATCATGGGTCCCCCTGATATCACCTTGCCGACGCCGTTTTTAAAACCACCGCATTCCTCTATCAACGAGGATATCTGAACGCCTATCCTGACCATGAGATTCCCAGGTGTGTTTATCCCTTCACCTGTAACAGTGACCACCCTCTCAATCAGCGGCTTACCATATCTGGCGGCCTCGTACACCGCAAGTGAAGTGCCGACATTCTGGACAACAACGCCTACATCCATCGGCAGGCCCCTGGCAGGGACTTCCCTGTCCAGTAGCGCCTTTATAAGCATTTTCTCCGCGCCCTGGGGATATTTGACTTCAAGAGCGTACACTTCTATCCCTGTTTCCCCTGTAACAGCCTCCTGCATACTGGCTACCGCGTCCGGCTTGTTGCTTTCGATCCCGATATAACCCTTCCGCACGCCGAGGACCTTCATGAGGACCTTAAGTCCTTCGACTATCTCCGTCGGCTTTTCGAGCATAAGCCTGTAATCAGCAGTCAGATACGGCTCGCATTCAGCGCCGTTTATCAGCACAACATCTATCGTTTTCTCTTTTGTAGGAGAGAGCTTTACGTTTGTCGGAAAAGCAGCGCCACCCATTCCAACTATTCCGGCATCTTTTATCTTTCCCCTGAGTTCATCGGCCGACAGGCCCATGTAATCCGGAGAATCCTTAAGCGTGGTCCATTCATCCCTGAAGTTATTTTCGATCACAACGGAACTCACCATCTTTCCGGTTGCACTCGGAAAATCTCCTATCGCAACGACCTTCCCTGATACGGAAGAGTGGACCGGGGATGAAACAAAACCACCGGGTTCCCCTATTAATTCGCCTTTTTTCACTTCCTGCCCTATGGTTACAAGCGGCTTGCAGGGGGCGCCGATATGCTGGCTTAACGGAATCACCAGTGTTTTGGGCGGTTTAGCCTCGGCAATAGCACAATTTGCAGCTAATATTTTCTTGTCGGGCGGATGAATGCCACCCTTAAACGTTGCAAGACCCATATCAGATTTCCTCCTTGGAAAATGGAAGACCAAATAAAAACCATTATTTAATACCATGCCGGGAGTTGATATGTCAAGTCATAATTTTAGGTTACCTGTAAATTTCTCAGTTCAACAGGTCCTGTCATGCGTTCATTCTTAAAATTGTCTATTGGTCAGGCGGGCTACGTTTCTATAAAAAACAATGCGTGGATATTGTCAGTCTATTTTTCTTCACACCACTCTCTTGCATTCTGGAACATCTTAAGCCAGGGCGACGCCCTGAGTTCTCTCTTCCAGTCTTCAGGCATCCAGGCCCACTGCCATTTCAGGAACGCGCGCTCTGGATGCGGCATTAAGGCGAGGTGCCGTCCATCCGGAGAACATAAGGCGGCGATACCTTCAGGGCTGCCGTTAGGATTAAAAGGATATCGATCTGTAGGATCTCCCTTGTCATCGGCATACCTGACCGGCGCAAGTCCCTGTTCTAAAATATTTCTCCTTATAATGTCATCAGGGAAATATGCCCTCCCCTCTCCGTGGGCCACCCAGACGCCAAGCACGGCGTCTTCCATGCCTTTAAGCATAATTGAAGGGCTCCGCAGAATCCTTGCCGATGCAAAACGCGATTCAAACCTGCCCGAGATATTATGGATAAACCTCGGCTGCCTGTTATCGTCTATCCCCTGCCACGGCACCCAGCCCAGCAGCGCCATAAGCTGGCACCCGTTGCATACCCCCAGGCTGAAAGTATCGGTGCGGTGATAGAATGACTGAAACTGCCGCCAGATATTTTTGTTGTACCTTATGACGCCCGCCCACCCTTTTGCGGAATCGAGGACATCGGCGTAGCTGAAGCCCCCGACAAAGACAGCGCCGGCAAACTCTTCCATATTCGCCTTCTCCTCGAGAAAATCCGTCAGAGTTACGTCCCACGGTTCAAATCCCGCCAGATAAAACGCGGAGGTCATCTCCCTGTCGCCGTTGCTCCCCTCTTCCCGAATTATCGCAACCTTCGGCTTGTCGCCGCGGTTTATTATTTCGTCCGGCGTCGGCTCGGGCGTATATGACAAGCTGAATGACGGCCCCTGCCTGTCATAGATATTCTTCTTCTCTTCTTCGGCGCAGACAGGGTTTCTCTGGAGCCTCTCCAGCCGGCTGCCCGTCTCTTCCCAGACACCCCTCAGCACCCTCATATCGTTCTGCAGCACAACCAGGCCGTTTATGGATATGGTTATCTCTTTCTCTTAGGACGTATCTCCCAATATCCGGTGAGGTATGGCTTCCGCCTTCAATATCCCCATTATCTTTTCAGAGTCTCCGGGGAGACATTCGATAACAAGTCCCAGTTCTTCCGAGAAGAGTGCGTTGACGGCATCATCCGTTGATTCCATATCCACGGCAAATCCGCAGTTTCCTGAAAACGCCATTTCAAGCAGTGTTGTAACCAGTCCGCCGTCGCTCCTGTCATGGCCGGCCAGTATCATATCTTCCGGGATAAGCGCCTGTATAACTTCGAAACTCCTCTTTAATAATTCAGGATCATCGACATCCGGGGATTCATCCCCTACCTGGCCGAAGCACTGTGCCAAAGCAGAGCCGCCCATGCGGTTTGCGCCGTTCCCAAGGTCGATGAACAACAGCCTGCTGTGTCCAGGCCTTTTAATGTCAGGCGTTATGACTTTTGTAATATCAGGGCATGTTGCATATGCCGAAAGAACAAGGGTCCCCGGGGATTTTACGGTCTCGGTGCGTCCGGACGGGTCTGTGACCCGGGCGGCCATCGACAGGCTGTCTTTTCCACCATCAACAGCAATGCCAAGTTCCGTCATGATGTCCCTCATGGCAACGGCCGCATCATATAAATCCGCCCCTTCCCCCGGCAGTTTAGGCGCCCACATCCAGTTTCCGGAACATTTAATGTCTTCAAACGCGCTCACCTTTGCCCAGACAATATTTGTGACAGCCTCTCCAACGGTCATCCTCGCCATGGCCGCGGGGCTTATTAATCCCTTTACCGGCTGCTCTCCCATGGAAATCGCGCCGCCGGTCAATCCAAAATGGCTCTGGGCGATCACAGCGACATCCGATACCGCAAGCTGAAGGGGCCCGGCACACTGCTGCCGCGCAACAAGACCCGTAACGCTCCTGTCGACCTTGTTGGTGAGAAATCTCTTTGACCCGACGGAAACAAGCCGCAGAACTCTGTCAAGCGCCTCTCCCACGGTAAGTCCTTCCGGCAGGTGCAGTGGTTCACGCCCGCGTTTGACCCTGTCGAGCATGAATGTCTTACCCGGCATATCGCCAAGCACCTTTTCGAGATGCAGGTTGACCGGGGTACTCCCGTCGGTCTCGTCATGGAGCACTATAAATCCGTCTCCCGTAATCCTGCCGATGAATGCGCAGGGGACTTTTTCCCTGTTACAGAGGCCAAGAAATTCGTCGGCCCTGTCAGGGTGTATGAGAAGTGCATTCTGCTCCTGATATTCGGCTCCCCATATCTCAAGCACCGAGAGCGTACTGTCCCCCGTCTGTATCTTTCTGATCTCGATACGAGCGCCTGCCGGGTAGATTATCTCCTTAACAACATTACAGTTCCCGCCCGCGCCCTGGTCATGTATGCTTATGATCGGATTATCGGCGCCCATCTCAACACACGCGCGGATGACCCTGTTCATCTTCTGTTCCATCTCCGCGTCTCCGCGCTGCACCGCATTGAAATCAAGCTCGGCAACATTCGTTCCCTGTATCATGCTCGACGCGGCGCCGCCGCCCATGCCTATGCGATATGCCGGGCCGCCGACCTTGGTGACAAGCATTCCCTTCCCGGGGCTCTCCTTCTCTGTATGCCTGGGATCCATCTGCCCTATCCCGCCCGTGAACATTATCGGTTTAATCCACTCTCTCCGTTCGCCGTCAGGCAGTCTGAGGCCGAAAGACCTTGTAAATCCCTGGATAACGGGCTCTCCGAATTTATTCCCGTAATCCGATGCGCCGTTGCTCGCCTCTATCTCTATGGCAAGAGGAGCGGCGAGGTTCGGAGGATAAGTGAAGGACCTGTCTTCCCATGGAAGCGGATATCCCGGTATCCAGAGATTTCCGACACAGTATGCCGAGGTCCCGGCTATAACCAGGCCTCCCTTTCCGACTGCCTGGACATCACGGATCCTTCCTCCCGTACCTGTCTCCGCGCCGGGGAAAGGCGCCACTCCGCTCGGGAAATTATGTGTTTCAGCCGTAAAGGTGATATTCAGTTTAACTGACGCCTCTCCAAAGCGGGAGGAGCGGCCCGGCTTCTCCGGCATTATTGTCCGGACATCATAACCACATATCGCACTCGAGTTGTCCCTGAACGCAATAATGCTGTTGTTTGGGTTCCTCTCAAGTGTATGCCTTATGACCGCCATAAGGTTCTCCGGCATCTCCCGGCCGTCGATAAACAGTCTTCCCCTGAAAAACCAGTGGCGTGAATGTTCGCTGTTCGACTGACTGAGGTCAAAGCATTCGACATTGGTGGGGTTTCTGCCCAGCTCTTTTACGAAGAGATTGTAATAGTAATCAATGTCCCAGTCATCGAGACCCAGTCCCATCCCGGCGTTCAGTTTTTCGAGCGCGGCCCTGCCCTCTTCGATCAGCGGCACATGGAATACGGGTTGGGGCTTTATTCCGGCCTCAAAGGTTTTTAACTGTTCCGGGTATATACATTCGGTCATCCGGTCATGAAGACCGCCTGCGAATTCCTCTAGCCGTTCCCTGTCAAGTCCGGATGATGATTCTATGCCGTACCGTCTTGAACGCTCTATCCTCTTTATCTTCTTCAGACCGCATGCATGGCATACGGCAACAGCATTGGTAGACCACGCAGTCGTAAAATTCAGGCGGGGGCCGGCTTCAATATAAACGCCATGGGTTAAAAAACTATCGGACGAAAAGTTCTCCGGCTCGAATGTCTCGCTGAGCAGCCAACTCAACACATCGGCTTCTTCAGGGAGAAGCGGCCCTTCAGCCTCGATATAAAAACAGAACTCCGTCTGTATGTCCATGATATCATTGCTGATCTTCTCTCTTGCCAACGACAGGAGATTATCTTTTCCGGCATCTGTAACCGCAGGCCTTTTATATCTGTATATTAACGACAATTTCTCAGGTCCCTGAATCCCTTATCAAAAAAACAGCATGAAATTTAACAAAAAATGTATTTGGGTTTTAATCCAAAAAACACAACCCGGCAACTACCTGTCTCTTCCGAAAACCCTTTGATATATATAGTCAATATTACTAAAATAATGCTTCAGGTCGAATATATCGTCTATATCACCTGATGTCAGATATTTTTTCGCGGCCCTGTCTTTCAGCAGCAGCCCCCTGAACTCTTTTTTCTCCGCCCAGCTCTTCATGGCGTTGTCCTGAACAATCGCGTATGCGTCTTCTCTGGTCATCCCCTTCTCGGTGAGCCTGATCAGGACTTTCTGTGAATTATACAGGCCGAAGCTTCTCCCCATATTCTCCTTCATCTTTTCCGGATAAACATGCAGCCCCGAGAGTATCCCTGTCAGTCTGTTCAGCATATAATCCAGGAGCATCGTGCTGTCCGGAATTATAACGCGCTCCACGGAGGAATGCGAAATGTCCCTTTCGTGCCATAATGCAACATTTTCGAGGGCCGCCATCGCGTTCGCTCTCAACAGTCTGGCCAAGCCCGAAAGATTCTCGCATCCGATGGGGTTGCGCTTGTGTGGCATTGCCGAAGACCCTTTCTGCCCCTCGGCAAAAGGCTCTTCAACTTCAAGCACCTCTGTCCGCTGAAGGTGCCTTATCTCGACCGCGATCTTCTCGACCGAGGCCCCGATTATTGCAAGCACTGTCAGGTACTCTGCGTGCCTGTCCCTCTGGACGACCTGTGTTGCTACCGGTTCCGGTTTGAGTCCGAGCTTTCCGCATACCTTCTCTTCAATCTCAACTGGTATATTAGAAAATGTCCCTACGGCGCCGGACAATTTGCCGACGCTTATTGTCTTTCTCGCGTTCTCCATTCTCTTCAGGTTTCTCTTCGCCTCTTCATACCAGAGGGTGTATTTAAGCCCGAATGTCATGGGCTCGGCATGAACACCGTGACTCCTGCCGATGCAGACAGTATCCTTATATTTAAATGCCTGTTCTTTCAATACCGCCATAAGATTTTTAATATCTTTTATGATTATCCCCGCCGCCTCTTTCATGAGCATGGACTGCGCCGTATCCACTATATCCGACGAGGTAAGCCCCTTATGAATGAACCTTGATTCAGGGCCGGTCTTTTCAGCCACGGATGAAAGGAAGGCGATCACATCATGCTTGACGACCTCTTCTATCTCATCTATCCGCTGAAGGTCAAAACTCGCCCTGCTTTTTATCACCTTGAGAGCGTCCAGTGGAATCGCACCGAGTTCCGCCCATGCCTCGCATACGGCGATCTCCACATCCAGCCATTTCTGAAACCTGTTCTCCGGCTCCCAGAGTTTCCCCATAGCTTCGCGAGTGTAACGTCTTATCATAGTCTCCTCTTTATTTAATGTTTTTTCAGGATATACTTCATATCATCCATCGCCGCCCGATTAATTCGCCACAGGGCCGAATAATATCCACCATGTGAATTCCAGCCCACGACATTCATGTCTTCGGATCCGGCATTCACGCCTGAGACAATATTGCCGGCGCTATGCCTTCCCGATATTACGGGCAATCTTATCCAGCAGGCCGTTTATGAACGGCGCCGATGCCGAAGATGAATATTTTTTTGCGATCTCAAGCGCCTCGTTTATTGTTACCGCGGAAGGTATATCATTTCTATAGAGTATTTCATAAACAGCAACTCTCAGTATATTCCTGTCTACAACCGCCATACGTTCCAGTTTCCAGTGTTCGGCCGCCGTCTCTATTGCACCGTCAAGCTCTTCGATTTTGTCTATCGCGCCCTTCACAAGTTCTTCGGCGAATTGCCTGTCATCCGCGCTCTCCACTTTCTCGGACATTAGATCACCCGGACATCCAGGTTCACGCCCGCCCCCGGTAAAATCATGCTGGAACAACATCTGGAGCGCATACTCCCTGGCATTACGGCGTTTCATAAAGTAACGGCGGACAACAGGAGATGGAAATCCAACGGTCTTTGCCGGATCTCCCTCCTCACAGTTTCTTTATTACCCGCGCCATCTCTATCGCCGTCATTGCGGCGTCAAATCCCTTGTTGCCGCTCTTCGTACCTGCCCTTTCAACGGCCTGTTCAATCGTGTCGGATGTTATTACGCCAAAGGCTATAGGCACGCCGGTCTCCAGGGAAACGGTTGCAACACCCTTTGAAACCTCCGAGGCGACATAGTCGAAATGTGGCGTCGAGCCCCTGATTACCGTCCCGAGACATATTACCGCATCGAATGCACCCCTGACAGCCATCTTCTTTGCAGCCAGAGGTATCTCGAAAGCACCCGGCACCTTGACCACTTCGATCACTTCTTCCGCCGCCCCATGTCTCAAAAGCGCGTCAATAGCTCCGTCAAGAAGCTTGCCGGTAATAAAGTCGTTAAACCTGCTCACAACAATCGCAAACTTAAGTCCATCAGCCTGTAATTCTCCCTCTATGACTTTCATAATAGCCCTCCGAATCTTAATTTATACATTATTCAGAATATGTCCGAGCTTCTTCTTCTTGGTCTTCAGGTAACGCAGGTTCTTTTCATGAGGACGGCTCTCTATCGGTACCCTTTCAATCACTTTCAGTCCGTAACCTTCAAGCCCGACGATTTTTTTCGGATTATTCGTCATCAGGCGCATCTTTCTCACCCCAAGGTCAACAAGAATCTGGGCCCCTATGCCGTAATCCCTGAGATCAGGCTTGAATCCCAGCTTAAGGTTCGCCTCGACAGTATCAAGCCCCTTGTCCTGGAGTTCGTAAGCCTTTAATTTATTTACAAGACCAATACCCCGGCCTTCCTGTCTCATATACAATATTATGCCCTTTCCCTCCTGATTTATAATCTGCATCGCCTTATGCAGCTGTTCCCCGCAGTCACACCTTTTTGAACTGAAGACATCACCCGTAAGGCATTCTGAATGCACCCTGACCAGCACATCGTCATCATGTTTAATATCACCCTTTACAAGGGCTATATGGACGTTGCCGTCAGCAGTATTGGAATATGTAACGGCTGTAAACTCTCCGCCGTATTCCGTCGGTATTTTTGTCGTGGTAACGCGGTGGACAAACAACTCTGTCCTCATTCTGCATCTGATAAGGTCTTTAATCGTTACAATCTTTATGTTATGTCGCTTCGAAAACTCAAGGAGCTCGGGCATTCTCGCCATTGTACCGTCATCACTCATGATTTCGCATATCACGCCCGCGGGATAACAACCTGCCAGTTTCGCAATATCAACGGAACCTTCCGTCTGGCCCGCCCTCTGTAATACGCCCCCGGGCTTCGCCTTAAGAGGAAAGACATGTCCAGGTCTCGCCAGATCATCCGGTTTTGCGTCGGGATTTATGGCGGCAAGAATCGTGGTCGCCCTGTCCGCGGCCGAAATACCGGTTGTAACGCCTTTTTTCGCTTCGATCGATACAGTAAAGGCGGTCCCGAAAGCGGAGGTGTTTTCATCGGTCATCATGGGAAGCCTCAGGTCTCCAACCCTTTCGGCTGTTAGAGACAGACAGATAAGACCTCTCCCGTATTTAGCCATAAAGTTAATCGCCTCGGGAGTAACCCTGTCCGCCGCCAGGCATAAATCGCCTTCATTTTCCCTGTCTTCATCATCGACCAGTATGACCATTCTGCCCCTGGCTATATCTTCAATCGCCTCGTCTATGGTGCTGCATCTGCTCTCTTGCATCTTCCGTTCTACTCCTTAAAAATATATTCTTACGCAAACCCTTCTTCTGCAAGTGTCCGCATTAAACTTTCATCCTTGTCCCTGTTGAGCGACTTCGCTACATACTTGCCCAGAATATCCGTCTCGATATTAACCGAATCTCCCTGCCCCTTGAAACCGATCGTCGTAACGCGCGCCGTATGGGGGATTATAACTATGGAGAACCCTTCCCTGAATACATCCACAACCGTCAGGCTTATGCCGTCTATGGCAACTGATCCCTTTTCCACCAGGAAGCGGGCAATCCGCTCTTCAACGCCGATCACAATCTTATAAACATCCCCGGTAAGGGTCTTGGATTTTATCCTTCCCACACCGTCTATATGTCCTGTCACAAAATGTCCTCCGAGCTTCGAATCAGCTCTCAGGGAAGGCTCGATATTCACACTGTCGCCCTTTTTAAGCCACCCGAGATTCGTTGACTTCAACGTCTCATCCGAAATATCAAACTCCAGCAGATCGCCTTTTATCCCGGTAACAGTCAGGCAGGCCCCGTTGATCGAGATGCTGTCGCCCAGGCCGGCATCCGGGGCAAGTGCCTTTGCATTCAGAGAAAGACGCCCGCCAAGCTCTTTTTTTGTCAGGGAAGCCACCTCTCCCATCTCCATGATCAAGCCGGTAAACAATCAGTATTTCTCCACCATCTCAAAATCCAGCCTCTTCTGGTAAACGTCCCCAAACTTCACGGTCTCCGACCAGAAGGCACTGACCACGATATTTCTTCCACGTTTTGTCACTTCGATGTTTTCTTTCGGGATTTGGATGTTCAGGTCTTCCGCCAATTCCATAATCCCGGTCTTTATAGCCGCATCACCCGTAACCCCTATCTCCAGCAGATTCTGCGTATTGGAACTGAGCTTATAATAATGGAGATAAGGCCGGGCGAACGATAGCCCCACGTAAAGGAACAAACAAAAAATAAGCAACCATGCAAAACCTTTTATAAACCCATCTCTGCCAATTCCGTATTTCATCTTATTATTCGTCCTATCCTGTTAAAGCGGACCCAGGTTTCATCACCGTCCCAGGACCAGTAAATAATAATCGCCTTCCCCTTTATTATATCAAGGTCCACGAATCCCCAGTACCTGCTGTCATAACTGCTGTCCCTGTTGTCCCCCATAACAAAGACTTTTCCTTCAGGTACTGTCAAGGGCCCGAAATTGTCCCTCCGGCAATTGGGGCTTTCCATTCCCGCCGTAGCCTGGCAGCCGGGGTTTATATAGCTGTCAACATAACGCACGTAAGGTTCAACCAGTTTGCGCCCGTTGACAAAGATTGCCTTGTTCCTTGACTCGATTTTATCTCCTTCAATGCCTATTACTCTCTTTATAAAGTCTTTCCCCGGGTCTTCAGGATATTTAAAGACGATGACATCACTTCTCCGGGGCTTTCTCAGGCCGGGCATATTAAAAAGATGTATGTCGGTAAAGGGTATGTCAACCGGCGTGCCCAGCAGAAATTTATTCACAAGGAGATGGTCTCCTATCTGAAGCGTGGGGATCATTGACCCCGACGGGATCTTAAACGCCTGTATGACAAAGGTCCTTATTACAATCGCTATCAGCAAGGCGATGACAACTGCTTCTATCGTCTCCCTGACAGCGGATTTTCTGTTGTATCTTTTCATTTCAATTTCAGGACGGCGAGAAAAGCCTCTTGCGGGATCTCGACTCTTCCCACCTGCTTCATCCTTTTTTTCCCTTCCTTCTGTTTTTCGAGCAGTTTTCTCTTGCGGGATATATCGCCGCCGTAACACTTGGCTGTTACGTCTTTTTTAAGCGCTTTTACTGTCTCCCTGGCTATGATCTTATTACCGATCGAAGCCTGAATCGCTACATCAAACATCTGCCGCGGAATGATCCCTCTCAGTTTTTCGGTAAGCTGCCTCCCCTTATAATACGCTTTGTCACCATGAACTATCAAGGACAAAGCATCAACAAGCTCTCCGTTCAAAAGTATATTAAGCTTCACAAGGCTTGCGTTTTTATACCCCGTGAACTCGTAGTCCATAGACGCATACCCTTTTGACACAGACTTCAGCCGGTCATAGAAATCCCACAGAATTTCATTCAGCGGAAGGTCATACTCGACCTTTATCCTGTCCTTGCCGATATAGACAAAGTCCTTCTGAACACCCCTTTTTTCCTGGCAGAGGTCCAGCACGGGCCCGATGAAATCCCGGGGCACAAAGATAGTTGCAATCACAAAAGGCTCCTCAATCATCTCATATCTCTCGGGCAACATTGCGGGGTTCTCTATATATAACACTTCTTCTTCCGTTTTTGTCACCTTGTAAACAACGGTAGGCGCGGTACTTAATAGAGACAGGCCGAATTCACGCTCAAGCCTCTCATGTATGATCTCCATGTGAAGCAGGCCCAGGAATCCGCACCTGAAACCAAAACCAAGCGCCATGGACGTCTCCGGCTCATAATTAAAAGAAGCGTCATTGAGCCTCAGCTTGTCAAGGGCATCCCTGAGGTTCTCATATTGATGTGACGCAGTCGGGTAAAGACCGCAGTAGACCATCGGATGTATATCCTTATATCCTGGGCAGGTCTCTGTCCCGGGATGCGCCGCGTCGGTTATCGTATCGCCTATTTTTGTCTCGGTAACTTCCTTTATACCCGCCACCATATAGCCGACTTCTCCAGCGGCGAGTTCTTCCACGGGCTCGATCCTGGGAGTGAAAACTCCGACCTGTGCGACCTCAAACACATTCCCCGTCGCCATCATCATAATCTTTTCGCCCGCCTTTATCTTTCCGTCAAACACCCTTATAAGGACAACAACCCCCTGGTAATTATCAAACCAGGAATCAAAAATCAACGCCTTTAACGGCCTGTTATCATCTCCTTTTGGAGGCGGAATCTTTTTCACCACGGCCTCGAGTATCTCCTTGACGCCTTTCCCTTCCTTGGCGCTTGCTCGTATGGCATCGGCACAGTCTATCCCAATCGCGTCCTCGATCTGTTCCTCCGTCTTTTCGGGCTCCGCACTCGGCAGGTCTATTTTGTTTATCACAGGTATTATCTCATGGTCATACTCTACGGCAAGGTAGGCATTCGCCAGAGTCTGCGCCTCAACTCCCTGTGTCGCATCGACTATCAGAAGCGATCCCTCGCAGGAAGCGAGACTTCTGGAAACCTCGTAGGAAAAATCAACATGTCCGGGCGTATCTATCAGATTAAGAATATACTCCCTGCCGTCGTCCGCTTTATATAGAAGCCTTACCGCGTGCGCTTTTATTGTGATGCCCCTCTCTTTTTCAAGGTCCATCGAATCCAGCACCTGCGCCGTCATCTCCCTTGCACTCAGAGCGCCCGTATATTCAAGGAGCCTGTCGGCAAGCGTAGATTTGCCGTGATCGATATGGGCTATAATGGAAAAATTACGGATATTCTTTGACATGAAAAACTTTTAGCAGGTATCTCTCGATAGCTCATTAAAGACAAGATATGCGGCCCCTACTATGCCTGCATCGTCCACCAGGGAGGAGCGGATAATCTTGACCGAATTAAACAGATGCTTGAACGCCCTTCTTGAGGCCTCTTTTATAGCCTCCTGAACATATATATTCCAGGCGCCTATCAGACCGCCCGTCAGTATTATAGCTTCGGGACTCAGCATATTAATAATATTCGCCAAGCCGACGCCGAGGTTCTTCCCGGCATCCCTTAAAATATCTCTCGAAAGGTTATCTCCGTCAAGCGCGGCGCTGTAAATATCCTCGGGCGTCAACTTGTAAAAGCTCCCCTTGCAGCACTCTGTTAAAAGACTTTCCTTCCCCTTTTCCAGCATAGCCACGGCATTAGTCACCATCGCCCGTGCCGAAGCATAATTTTCGAGACAACCAATGTTTCCGCACTGACATTTTTCAGTATCCGATTTTATGCTCATATGGCCTATTTCAGCAGGGACATTAAGCAGTTTATCCTGGTATATAATGCCTCCCCCTATCCCCGTGCCGAGAGTAAGCAGCACAAAATTCCGGAAACCCCTGCCGGCGCCGCCTATTTTTTCTCCCAGCGCCGCGATATTCGCATCATTTTCGATAAAAACAGGGACATTGAATATCTTCTTTATTTCATCAACAAGATTCATCCCTTCAATAGCATGCAGACTGGAGGAGACGAGAACGCGCCCGGTTTCCCTGTCTATAAGGCCGGCAACTCCTAATCCTATTCCGACGATCTCATCATGCCTGATCTCCTCGATAGCTTCGGTTATGGATTCAAAAACTTTCTCTGTGGTGGGTTTCTTTATCTTTCTGACGATCTCCCCTTCTTCAGATACAAGGCCCGCCCTGAGATTAGTACCCCCAATGTCAATTCCTATGGCATATCTTTTCATCATATCGGTTTCAGATGTTTATTATAGTCTAAACGACGATCAAAAAACATTACTACCGATCTCAAATCTTAATAAAAACAAAAACTTGACGTTTAATGGTCCAAAAAAATAGAATAGAATAAATGAAAAAAGATAAAACATTGTTTGAACTGCAATCCGAGGTATGTAAAACCCTTGCCAGCGCAAAAAGGCTGGAAATCCTGAACGCTCTGAAAGACGGTGAGAAAACGGTCGGCAGCCTCGTCGAAATCCTTGGGGTGCCCAAGGCCAATGTGTCCCAGCATCTTGCCGTAATGAAAAACAAGGGAATTCTCGAATCACGGAGAGATGGCGTGCATATCTACTATAGCGTGGCTAACCCAAAAGTTATACAGGCATGCATATTAATGCGCGAAGTCCTCACCGAGCAGATGCAGGAAAAATCAAAACTGTTTGACATCGTCAGCAAGTATTAATCCCCCCGAAAACAAGCCGCGGCGCACGCTCACACACAACCGGCTCGGGCCAATGTCAGAACGGTAACATCTTCAGCCCCTGCCTTTAAGAGCTGTTTGGAGCATTCATTCGCCGTGGCGCCGGTTGTCATAACATCATCTATCAGCATCAGTCTCATGCCGGTAAAATCTCTTCCCGCCATAAATGCTCCCTTAAGATTCGATACGCGTTCTTTTCCAGAAAGGCCGACCTGCGGGAGTGTCTCCTTCTTTTTTACCAGTCCATCCATAAACAAAGGGATCTTTGCATTATCCGAGACTACTTTCGCCAGCAGCAGGGACTGGTTGAATCCACGCGCTCTGAGGCCCTTGATGCTTAAAGGGACCTGGACCAGCCCGTCAGACCGGGGTATTTCAAGCTGGAGCAGAAACTTTCCAAGCTGCCGGTGGAGTCTTCTTGCGCCGTGGAACTTGTAGAGGTTTATTGCTGTCGCCAGCGCGTTATCATAGATTCCGAAGCTCATCGCCCTCGAAAAAAAAGGCGGCTTCTTCCTGCATCCGGCGCAAAGATCTGAATATTCCGATGAAAATGGAGTACCGCATACCCTGCATGAGGGACCGGAATATCTTTTGATACCGCTCCAGCACTGGATACACAAGGGGGCATATTTAACGTTGTCGGTATTATTACCGCACAAAGGACAGTCCGAGGGATAAATATAATTGAGAATTCCGGAAATCAGGCCGGGCTTACCAGGTTTCGATCTTATCAACATTCGGAACAATAGAATGCTCCTGAAACAGGCGTCGCCGTCTCAGACCTCATTAAACGTCAGAACTGCTTTCTGATTTTATTAACTCGTCCCTTTTCTTTCCTGTCGAGATTATGTCCGTCTTTACTCCCACGAGTTCTTCAATTTTCCTGATATACGCCTGTGCCTGGACCGGTAATTTTTTAAATGAAGTTATCCCGAGTGTGCTGCCTTTCCATCCTTCAAACTCTTCATATACCGGCGTGCATTTTTCGAAAACATCCAGCTCCTTGGGGTAGTCTCTGTAAGTTTTACCCCTGTATTTATATGCGGTACATATTTTTATCTTATCCAGCCCGTCCAGGATGTCCAGCTTTGTGATGGCGATCCCCGAAAACCCGTTTGTCCTTGCAGCGTGTCTTAAAATTACTGTATCGAGCCACCCGCACCTTCTGGGCCTGCCGGTCGTTGCTCCGAATTCACCGCCTTTTTCCCTGAGTTCTTCCCCTGTTGCATCGAACAGCTCGGTAGGAAAAGGCCCGCTCCCGCCTCTCGTGGTGTATGCCTTCGCAACACCCAAAACCCTGGATATCCTGGTCGGTCCGATGCCAAGGCCCGTGCAGGCGCCGCCGGCAATCGAATTTGACGAAGTGACATAGGGGTATGTGCCATGGTCTATGTCAAGCAGAGTCCCTTGGGCGCCTTCCAGCAATACATTCTTTCCCGCCGTTATTAAGTCATCGATCACAATATCGGTATCCGCAATATGTTTTTTCAGTTTTTTAGCGTATTCCATGTACTCATTGTAGATTTTGGGGGCACTAAAAACTGGAACTTTATACATGTTCTTCATAAGGAAATTAATATACTTGAGATTCGCCCGGAGTTTCTCCATGAAGGTTTCAGGAACAAGGAGGTCTCCGACCCGGATTCCAGTCCTTGCCATTTTATCGACGTATGCGGGGCCGATCCCTCTTCCAGTCGTCCCGATGCATTTCTTGCCCCTTGACTTCTCACCGGCCATATCGAGAGCTATATGATAAGGCATGATAAGGTGGGCGTTTTTACTGATCAACAGGTTATCCGACACGCTGATCCCCCGTTTTTTCAGATCGGTTATTTCCTGCAATAATGCGGCGGGTTCCACCACAACGCCGTTGCCTATGACACAGACAGTATTTTCATGGAGAATTCCCTAAGGGAGTAAATGCAATACGTAAGTCTCGCTCCTGATTACGACCGTGTGTCCCGCATTGTGTCCACCCTGGTAACGAGCAACAAGACCGGCCTTCTGTGTGAGAAAATCGACGATCTTCCCTTTACCTTCATCTCCCCACTGGGCACCTACGACAATTACAACAGACATTTCTGCAACCTCTCTTTAGCTATTAATTTACTGCATTGCGTGTAAATTACACATAACTCCTGACGCCTCTGGCCCGCGCCCCGAATACACAGCCACGGTTTCACATTACAGGCTTATCTGTTTTACCGACAGTATATTGGGTAATTCCCTGATCCGGCGGATTATTTCAGCATCCGGCGTTACATCAATGCTGACAACGGAAATGGCCTTGCCCCCCGCCATCTCCCTTCCAAAATGCATCCGAGCAATATTTATGTTGTTTTCACCCAAAAGCGCCCCGATATTTCCGATAACCCCGGGCTTGTCATTATTGTACATCAGCAGGAGTTCTCCTTCCGGTATTATCTCGACCTTGAAATCATTTATCAGGACAATGCGGGGGTCCTTCTTGCTGAAGAGTGTACCGGCAAGATATATTTCTTTGTCCCCGGCCTTTATCCGTAACGCTATCATGCTCTGGTAATCACCAGCATCGGCGCTCCTGGTCTCTTTCACCTCTATTCCCCTCTCTTTTGCGATATAGGGGGCGTTAACGAAATTGACTGTTTCGAGAAGAATCGGCGTAAGAAATCCCTTGACGGCGGCTATTGTCACGGGTGCGGTATTGATCTCTGATGCTTCTCCCCGGAACTCAACTGTTATCTCCGTGGCACCACCCTCAAACACCTGCGAGGAAAATCCGCCAAGTTTTTCCGCAAGATTTATATACGGCTGCAGGCGGTGAACCTGGTCGCTCGGGATTGACGGGAAATTAACGGCGTTTCTGATAGTCCCCCTCACAAGATAGTCGACAAGCTGCTCGGCAACGGCAGTGGCGACATTCTCCTGCGCCTCACCGGTCGAAGCGCCAAGGTGAGGCGTGCATATAAAATTCTCGACTTCAAGCAACGGGTTGTCCACAGGAGGTTCTTTTTCGAAGACATCAAGTGCCGCTCCCGCCACCTTACCGTTTTTCATCGCATCATAAAGGTCCTGCTCGTTTATAATCCCGCCGCGAGCGCAGTTTATTATTCTCACCCCTTCTTTCATCCTGCCTATGGTCCCGGCGTTTATAATACCTTTTGTTTCCGGGGTCAGTGGAGCATGAATGGTTATAAAGTCGGATCCTTCGAATATTTCGTCGAGGGACACTTTTTTGATCCCCGAGGCATTAGCCTGTTCCTCGCTCAGGAACGGATCATAGGCGATAACATTCATCTCCAGCGCCCTGGCCCTTTTTGAAACCTCTCCGCCGATATTGCCGAGGCCGATAATGCCGAGGGTCTTGTTGAAAAGCTCCACCCCCATGAACTTCTTCTTCTCCCATTTCCCTGCCTTCATCGAGGCGGTTGCCTGAGGAATCAGCCGGGCGACCGAAAACAGCATGGCGATAGTATGCTCCGCCGTTGTTATCGTGTTACCACCAGGGGTATTCATTACAACAACGCCCTTCTTCGACGCCGCATTGCTGTCAACATTATCAAGGCCGGAACCCGCCCGCCCAATCACCTTGAGATTCACCGCCGCATCAATAATTTCAGCGGTAACTTTTGTCGCGGACCGAATAATCAGCCCACTGTAATCGCCGATACAGGCCTTAAGCTCTTCAGGTTTCAAGCCGGTTTTCACGTCGACCTCAATGCCAGCCTTCTGTAATATTTTAACACCCTTGGGTGAAATATTGTCACTAACGAGAACCTTCAAAATAATAATCCTCCTATACCATTAATAATTTCTGGGCAACCGCGACCCCGGTACCGAGTTCCAGTGGATGTCCCATGCCTTTCAGCACCATCTCCACCCCGGCTATAGCTGTTATTACGTCAAATGTGCCGGCGTAACCAAGGTGCGCGATCCTAAAGATTTTACCCTTGGCCTGGCCCTGTCCGCCCGCAGCGGTAATCCCGTACTTTACCCTGAGGTTCTTATAAATCTCCTGCCCGTCCATTCCGGTGGGCGCTTCAAGCGCGGTGACCGCATTGCTCGGGGACTCCCTGGTGAACATTTCGAGGCCGAGAGCCTTTGCTGCCTCCCTGGTTGCATTGGCAAGCTCTTCATGCCTGCGGAAGGCATTTTCGAGTCCTTCGGCCCGGAGGATCTTCAGGCTTTCGTTTAGTCCTATTATAAGGGAAACCGGAGAGGTAAAGCTCGTCTGATTTTTTGCGAGTGATTCACGCTCTTTTTGGAAGTTAAAATAGAATTTCGGGGATGTGGCCTTCCCGGCGAATGCCCATGCCTTTTCGCTGACGCCGATAAAAGCAAGCCCGGGGGGAAGCATAAGCCCCTTCTGAGAACCGCCTATCATAACGTCAATGCCCCAATCGTCCATTTTTAGGTCGTGCGCGACAAGGGCGGAAATTGCGTCAACCACGAGTATGGTATCTTCATACTTCTTCACGATGGAAGCAAGTGCCCTGATATCATGGTATACACCCGTTGATGTCTCTGAAGCCTGCACAAAAACTCCCTTTATTGAAGGGTCGTCCCTGAGGGCCTTTTCGACCTCTTCAGGCTTGACAGTATATCCCCAGTCGATTTTTATCTCCTTGACATCGAGATTATAACCAGCACATATTTTGGTCCATCTCTCTCCAAAATTTCCGGCATTAACAACAAGCGCCTTATCTCCCGGGCTGAAAAAATTATTCACAGCCCCTACCATGCCTCCAGTCCCCGTCGAACAGATGATCAGGACGTCATTCTCTGTCTGGTAGAGCCATTGAAGCCCTTTTTTGGCTGACTCAAGCACTGGGAGGAAATCAGGGGACCTATGATGTATTATCGGCATTGCCATCGCCAACAGCGCCTCCGGGGGGACCGGGGTCGGTCCGGGCGCCAACAAATAACGTTTTAACATTACATACCTCCTTAAAATCTTTCAATACATTAGAGATTAATTTTCCGGGACCGGTTGTCATAACTGAAGGTGGATTTAACCCCTAACCCCTGAATCCCGAAGATTTACATTGAATGAACCTTAAAAAATAGCATTAGAGCCAGCCATTTGTCAAGAACAGCGCCCACCCATCGTAAAAAAGCCCGCGCGAAGCAGGGTGCAACACACAAAAATCCCTGCATCCGGCAAGGCTTTTTTAACAAGCCGGGTTTACAACGTATTATCCAGCCTATTATAATTAAAGATAATGAAAAATAAAATAATCGCCGGGGTCGCCGTTCTGCTTTTAGGATTTCTTCTGGGTGGTATCTCCTACTTTTTTCTGGAAAAATTCACAGACCGGCAGAAACAATATATTCCATATAAAGAACCGCTCGCGGCAACACAGATCATAGAGACAAGCAGGTCTTTTGCCGGGATAGCAAACGCTATATCACCTTCCGTGGTTAATATCTCGACAACAAAAGTCAGACAAAAAGGCTCCGCTCCTTTCTTTGATGACCCTTTCTTCGATTTTTTCAATCCGTTTCGCGATTTCAGGGCGCCTAAAAAATGGAAGGAGCAGAGTCTGGGCTCCGGGGTCATTGTTTCCGGAGACGGATATATAATTACGAACAACCATGTCGTGGAACAGGCCGACGAAATCAGGGTGACACTCCTGGACAAAAGGGCCTTCGACGCCAGGATAATCGGCGCGGACCCCAAGTCAGACGTGGCCATCGTAAAAATAGGGGCTAAGGACCTTCAGGCGATCAGATGGGGGGATTCAGACAAGCTGCGGGTCGGGGAATTTGTGCTTGCAATCGGCAACCCTTACAGATTAAGCCATACAGTGACCATGGGAATCATAAGCGCTGTCGGAAGGGCGAATGTCGGGATAGCGGATTACGAAGATTTCATACAGACCGACGCCGCGATTAACCCCGGCAATTCAGGCGGTCCGCTGGTGAACATCAAAGGGGAACTGATAGGAATCAATACAGCTATCTTCTCCAGGTCAGGTGGTTATCAGGGCATAGGCTTCGCCGTTCCAAGCAATATGGCGCGCCTTGTCATGGACCAGCTCATACGGGACGGAAAAGTCACGCGGGGGTGGCTGGGTGTCAGTATTCAGGAACTCACGCCGGAGCTTTCGCGGAAATTCGGCCTCAAGAAATCAAAAGGCGCGCTTGTCGGAGATGTTGTCGGGGGAGGACCGGCTGAAAAGGCCGGGATAAAGAGCGGGGACATAATTCTCGAATTTAACGGCAAAAAAGTAAAAAATGTCGGCAACCTCAGGAATATGGCGTCAGAGTGCAAAGTAGGATCGAAGGTTTCGATAACTATATTCAGGGATGGAACGGAATCTTCCCGGAGTGTTGTTATCAGCGAGCTGCCGATTGAAACTGCCAGGATGGTTCAGGAGACTCAACCGGGGGAATCAACCTTCGAAGAGCTGACCGGGTTTATCGTGATCGAACTGTCAGAGGAAAGCGCAAGGCAGTTAGGCCTTAATAAAAATGAAAAAGGCGTAGTAGTCTTAAGGGTGGAGCCCGGAAGCTCGGCGGATTAAGTCGGAATAAGGAAAGGTGATGTAATACAGGAGATAGACAGAAAAAAAAATAGACGGACTTGAGAGGTTCAACAAAATTGTATCGGGTTTACAACACGGGGATATAGTTCTACTTTATATTAACAGGGGAGGAAAAAATTTCTATGTTACTCTCGGGGTTTCCTGATTTCGTCGGCTTAATCCCGCACGCATGAACTCTGGTGTAACAAACATTTCTGGGGAGGTGCAGTAATGCTATTCATCTTAAAACTTGCAGTTCTGGCATTATTTTCTATTTCAGGATATATACTTGGTCTTCAGTACGGTTACGAAAATTATGGAGCTATCCTCGGCGCGGCCATGGGGATTGCGACCGCATACTCTGACAGAATTCTGAGGAAGATCGATTTTGGAGTCATAATCGGGGGAATCATCGGAATCGCGGCGGGCCTCATCTTTGCGGGTCTCATTCTTATGCCGATAAAACTTTTGATGGGGGAGGATATCGCCGCGGTCACGTTTGCGCTCAAAGGTTTTCTGGGATACGGCGGTCTGCTGGTAGGATTAAGAAAAGGAAAGAAAATAACCCTGGCCTCAATATTCAGCCTTTTCAGGGGCAATGGGATGGAAGAAAACCTGAAGATTCTGGATACAAGCGTAATCATCGACGGACGGATAACCGAAGTCTGCGAGGCCGGCTTTATCGAGGGTGTATTTATTGTCCCCCAGTTTATTCTGCGGGAGCTGCAATATATCGCCGACTCACAGGACACAATTAAAAGGGCGCGGGGGAAAAGGGGCCTGGACGTGCTCCAGAAGCTACAGAAGATGTCGAACATTACGGTAAGGATTGTCGAGCAGGACTTCCCGAAGATAAAAGAGGTCGACTCCAGGCTCGTTGCGCTCGGAAAGCTGCTGAATGCCAAGATAATAACTAATGACTGCAACCTTAACAAGATCGCTCAACTTCAGGGGGTCTCGGTGCTGAACATCAATGAGCTCGCCAGCGCGCTTAAGCCTGTCGTGCTTCCAGGGGAGATAATGAGGGTCTTTGTACTTAAAGAAGGCAAGGAGTATAACCAGGGAGTTGCATACCTCGATGACGGCACAATGGTAGTCGTGGAAAACGGGCGGAAATTAATCGGAAAAAACACCGAGGTAATCGTAACGAGCGTACTTCAGACAACAGCAGGCCGTATGATTTTCTCAAAGGCTAAAGAGGAGGCCGAACGGGAGGAGGCCAGGGCTGCAAGATAAGAATGGCGGAGGACCAAATGAAGTCAAGAACAAATGATGGAATCACGGCCTTAATTCCGGCGGCGGGGATCGGGAAGAGATTTGGCGACGGGAAAAACAAGCCGTTCATAAACCTGGTAGACAGGCCGCTGATAGTATGGGCGATGGAAACACTGGAGGCTATGCCCGAGGTCCGGGAAATAATCCCGATACTGAAAGAACCGGACATGGGATACGGGGTCGAAATATTCGAGAAATACGGGATTTCCAAGATTAAGAGGATTGCACCGGGGGGGAAAGAGAGGCAGGAGTCGGTTTTTAACGGGCTCAGGCTTATAGATAAAGCCAGTCGCGTGGTACTTGTTCATGACGGGGCCAGGCCGTTAATATAGGCACACATCATAAGGGAAGCTTTAATTCGCCTGACGGATTGCGATGGTGTTGTCGTCGGAGTGCCCCTGAAGGACACAATAAAAGAGGCGGAAGGAGATATCATCACAAAGACCCTGAAGAGGCAGAAGCTATGGTCGATACAGACACCACAGGTATTTTTTTATAAACCACTTTATAACGCATATGAAAACGCCTTTAATGATTCCTTTCATGCCACGGATGATTCCGCCCTGGTTGAGAGATACGGCGGGCGCATAAAGGTCATAATGGGTTCCTATACGAATATCAAGATCACAACACCGGAGGATCTGAAGATTGCGGAACTATTCATTAAAGAGAGGGGAGAACAGACGTGAGAATCGGATTTGGATATGACTCGCACAGGCTTGTTGCCGGAAGAAGACTCATCCTGGGAGGGGTCGACATCCCTTTTGAAAAGGGACTCGCCGGCCATTCCGACGCCGATGTTCTCTGCCACGCCATCACTGACGCCATCATAGGAGCGCTCGGACTGGGAGATATAGGCAGCCATTTTCCCGACACGGACCCAAAATGGAAAGATGCCGTGAGCATCGAGATGCTCGAATATATTACGGAACTCGCAGCAATGAACGGATACTCCATCTCCTGGATAGATTCAACCATTATCGCTGAAAGCCCCAGGCTTTCAGCCTTTATAGAAGAGATGAAAAAGACCCTGTCCCGGTCGGGGGTTAAGTCCACCGCCGTTAACATAAAAGTAAAGACCAATGAAGGGATGGGCTTTACAGGCCGGGGCGAAGGCATCGCGGCCTACGCTGTCTGCCTGCTCCAAAAGATCCCGGCGAGGTAGCCCGGTCATTTTATACGCGCCAATCCCGGTGTCCGGGAGGCGCTTACCGGTCCACCTTGCTGATGAATAAAGTCTGGGTCGGATAAGCGAATTCGATTCCGCGCTTTTCGAACTCCTCCATTATTTTAAAATTTATCTCCTGTTGAATATTCATATACTTACTATAATCATTACCGAGGACGTAATAGACCACTTCAAAGATAAGACTGAAATCACCATAAGAGGAAAAATGCGCCCGGTCAAAGACCGTATCATCAACACCTTTTATAATATCGGTTATAATCCCCGGTATCTCTTTCATCTGCTGCGTGCTTGTCTGATATATAACCCCGAGGCGGAAAACAACGCGGCGTCTGCTCATCTTTTTATAGTTGCGGATACGTGAATCAGTAAGGTCTGTATTGGAAAACACCAGTTGTTCACCGCTTAAACTGGTGAGGCGCGTTGTTTTAATGCCGACATTTTCCACGGTTCCCATGTAATCGCCTATAATTATAAAATCACCCAGCTCAAACGGGCGATCGAAAAATATGACAAAATAATTAAACAGGTCTTTCAAGATGGCCTGGACCGCAAACCCGATCGCCAGGCCTCCGATACCCAGACCGGCAACAAGGGCGGAGACTTTGATCCCGAGATTATCCATGAGGATGATAACGGCGACGGTCCAGATGACTATCTTTCCAGATGTCAGTATAACTCTCAGGGCGAGTCGCCTGGACGTCTCCTGCTCCTTCTTCAGCCAGTAAGTCTCAAATACGTAGACAAGCAGGGACATTAAAAAACGGACGGCGTATATCGTCACAACGATAACCACAAAAATCCTGATTATTCCGGACAGGGCCGGATTAAGGGCTAAAGGCTGAATGCTGAGATAAAAAACTCCGACATAGAATAAGGGGAGGGCTTTTTTACCCGCGACATCCACCAGCAGGTCATCTAACGTGTGGGCAGTTTTTTCAGCCCATGCATGGAGGCGGTTCAAAACAAAGCCTTTGAATATCTGGATTGCAATGATACCGGCCAGGAACGTGCCGAGTGCAATAAAGTAGTCCATGACCCGGTTACCATATAATGACTGCTGTAGAATCTCCTGAAACATCTTAACCTCCCATATCCACCTTAAGGCAGCACCGCACTGAATTCATTAAAACAGGCTTCCCCTGTTTGGTGAAGTCGAAGGGTTCAGCCAATGATATTCATCATAGAACAAAAAGCCTGCGAGTGTACAGAATCCGGCATCGGGTGTTTATCCAATGGCGCCGTATAGTATAATCTAAGACTATGTGGAATTTGCGCATGAGGGCGTCGCAACAGGTCAGAGATAAAAATTCCGTGTCCGGGAATCCGGAATCCGCTGAAATGCATATTTCCGGGGCTGAAGGGCTCTATGAGTCGATAGATATAAATAAAATAGTTAAAAACTATATACAAAGGGCGCTTCAACATCCAAGAGGCATACCGGACAGGATAGTGCTTACGATAGAAAAACTGGAACAGGAACCAGGGCCGGTTCAGTCACTGCCCGTAACTACACTCGGATGTGGTTCTTTGTCAGAGGCAAGGCAATACATCGAAAAAATCCTTAAAATGGCAGGGATATCAGAAAATGCGATCAGGACAGCCCTGGATCTCTTAAACAATAAAAATACCATGCGCGGAGCTTCTCTAATGCTTGCCGAATCCGGGGAAAGGGTCGAGCCTGACAGGAACAGGGGTGTGCGCGCCTCAAGTCTCGGCATCACCCGCGCGGCGGAAAAAGCTCTTTCACTGGAACTCGAGGGTCATGGAATTAACAACTCCACGGTCAAAGAGGCCGTAATCCTGGCGTCAAAGGTCGCTTCACTGGAGAGCATCATCGCTGAACTCTGCATCCCGGACGATCCTGATTACACCACGGGGTATATTGCGTCCAGGCGGTACGGATACATCAGAATTCCTGATATAAAACAGAAAGGCGCTAACATCGGGGGCAGGGTATTTTTTATGGAAGAGGACGCCGATGTCGGGGCTGTTGTAAGATATCTCGAGAATACACCGGTATTAATAAACAATATCACCAAATCATGGAGAATAGGCCAGTTAGATGAAACCCTTAATCATCCTCATAGGTAATCCCGCCGCAAGGAAGTCAACGACGGGGAAGATCGATCATGCCGCCGCGTTCCTCCGGGACAAAGGATTCGGGACGGAAACATGCCTGACTGAAAAAAGGGGCGATGCAGAACGGCTTGCGCATGAAGGCGCAAGGAAAAAGCCTTTCTTAATAATCGCCTGTGGCGGCGACGGGACGATAAACGAGGTGATAAACGGCATAGCACGGTCTGATACACCTCTGGCCATCCTGCCGCTCGGGACAACAAACGTCCTTGCCAAAGAACTCTCGATACCCGAAGACATCAGGGGCGCATTAGAGACAGCGATATCAAAGACTCCGAAAACGGTTTCACTCGGCAAGATAGTCATCGACGAGGCACCCTTGATTGGACCAGGCGGAATACCCGAAGTTCAGGCGGGAGATTCCGCCGGATATTCGCCTCCGGCCGAACGTTACTTCTGCCTGATGGCCGGCATTGGATTCGACGGCGAGACAGTGCACGACGTTAATACATCGCTAAAGAAAATTTCGGGCAAGGCCGCTTATATATTCAGCGGGGTAAATAATTTCCTGAACTACCGACCGGACGAGATATTCTTCAATATAGACGGAAAGGCATATTCCGGCTATTGCGCAATCATAGGCAAGGCCGGCAGATATGGCGGTAATTTCAGAGCGACCCCAGATGCGAATCTTGCCGAACCGTCTCTCTACGCATGCATATTTAAAGGCAGAAAACGCTCCGACCTGCTGAGATATATCTTCGGAATAATAAGGGGCTCTCACCTGAAGGAAGATGACATCGTCTACCTGAAAGCGGCGGATATAGAAATCCATGGCCATGCGCATATCCAGATAGACGGTGATTATTTTGGTGTCACACCCGCAAGATTGTCAGTGGAAAAAGACGCTCTGAAGATTGTTTATTAGCGGTGCATTGTTTTATCGCATGATAATTCCGCCGCCCGCTACCATGTCCCCAAAGTAAAAAACAGCGCTCTGCCCGGGCGCCGGCGCCCACTGGGGCATATCAAAAACAACCTTTGCGCAATCCCCTGAAAGCTCTATGGATGCGGGCTGACTCTCCATCATCGAACGCACCTTGACTGTTGCACTGAACAATTCAGACTCAGGAGTGATCAGCCAGTTCAGGTCGGCTACCAGCAAACTCCTAACCTTTACGTCCTCCCTCGCGCCGACATGAACAGTGTTTTTTAATATATCTATTTTTGTCACATAATGAGGCTCGGGCGAAGACAGGCCGAGCCCTTTTCTCTGTCCGATTGTATAACAGTAAATGCCTTTATGCGTACCTATCGCCTTCCCGCTCCCGTCGATTATCGGGCCGTGCTCGCCTGCGGCAGGAGACAGTTTTTCTATAAACCCGGAATAGTTTTTCCCCTCGATAAAGCATATCTCCTGACTCTCCGGCCTGCCTGCGGCATTGAGTTTCAATGACCTTGCGATCTCTCTGACATCTGCTTTACGGTAATTGCCAAGAGGGAGTATCAGCCTTTTAATCTCCTCCTCCCTTAAGCTATATAGGACATATGACTGGTCTTTTTTAGCGTCTATTCCTTTTTTCAGAAAAACTCTTCTCTCATTAGTTCCTCGACCGTTTATGCTTCCCGTCCGGCCTTCTTCCACTCTGGCATAATGGCCGGTTGCGATATATTCAGCGCCCCTCCTTTCGGCTTCACGGACCAGAAAAGGGAATTTTATATATTTGTTGCAGAGTATACAGGGATTGGGCGTCAAACCCCTTGTATACGCATCGACAAAAGGCTCGATCACATTCTCTATAAACTCACACCTTACATCCGCCGAAGTATGTTTAATCCCGATACTATCAGCGGTCTTTGCCGCACTGTTAACAGACTCAAGGGAACAGCATGCCGTAAAATCACTCCTTTTTCTTGCCTCCCACAGGACAAAGCTGAGCCCTTCAACCTCGAAACCGGCCTTTTTAAGCAGATAGGCGGTTACGCTGGAATAAACGCCGCCACTCATTCCGACAATAACTTTAGACATATCTTAATATAACAAAAAACCCGGGCAAAAATTCATCGCCGGGTTATATAACAGACTGAAAGATAGAGACAGGGATTGAATGAAGCACACAGTGAAGAGATGAAATAACTTCGTGACAATATCGCCGGCGCTGCAGGAAATCGGGATAATTCCGGCAAAACCCTGGAATGGACCGGTTAATTATATCCGTAACGGAACGCTAACTCCTTTTTTTCTTTCCAGTATGGATTGGATATATCTTCAAATATCGACATGGAGGCAACAGCCACCTGACAAAAGTTTCCTTCGGTGCTTTCCGTACGTCAAGGGAAATCGGCAGGTACTGCCGGTTGTCTGTAGACTTTTCCGCTTCCATTTAAAAGGCCTGAATACTGATGGAGGTGCTAATAATAAAAATGCCCGGTCAAAAGACCGGGCATTCTATTTAAATCCGGCGGCAACCTACTTTCCCATGACCTCGCGGTCATAGTATCATCGGCCATGGAGGACTTAACTTCCGTGTTCGAAATGGGAACGGGTGTTTCCCCTCCTGCATCACCACCGGAAAACCTTTATCGTGATTCAGTATAACATTAACAGCTTACAAAAAACAACAAAAAAAACTTTGACAACAGAAGGGAAATAAATAAGGGTCAAGACTCACGGTCTATTAGTACTGGTCAGCTGAATACATTACTGCACTTACACCTCCAGCCTATCAACGTGGTAGTCTACC
>JAJRYC010000107.1 GCA_024275975.1 Nitrospirota bacterium
GCCGGACCTCACCAGCGATGCGCTGGTCGGGTATGCAATCCTTAAACACGATGTAGTCAGCAAGACCTGCTACGATCGCTGGCACATTTTTGAAGCGGTTTTCGCCAAGTACCCCCATGAGCACAACTGTGTCCCCCGGCCACGGCAATACCGGTTTGTTATGGGAGATAAATCATTCGAAATAGAAGGACTGCTATATTGTCAGCAGAATGAGCTTAATAAGGCCTGCGCCCAAGTGGCGTTACGAAGTCTGCTTTCCAGAATTCTTCCGGAAGGGGATATCTCCTACCGCCGAATCAATCAAATCGCAGAAACGGTTAATCCCGGCTTTAATCCAGGCCAGGGGTTGGATGTTCCACAGCTGCGCCGGGTGTTAAGCGCGTTGGGTATCATGTTTAAGGATGTCGACTATAGTTTGGAAGACAATCAGGCGCGAAAGGCTTTGCCTTATCAGAAGTATGCCTATGCGGGGTTGGAGACCGGGTGCGGCGCCTTAGTCGGTTTCAGGCTCGCTGGCAGGGAACTCCAAAAAGAAGCAATGCATATTATCCCTTTTTATGGGCATACTTTCAATAAAGACACATGGGTACCGAATGCGGATATCTCTTATTTTCACATAGGAGAAGGGATCGGGTATGTGCCCAGTGAAAGCTGGACCAGCAGTTTCATTGGTCATGACGATAACTTCGGTCCTAATTTCTGTATCCCCCGACTTTATATCGACAGGGAGAAGGTCGATTATGTCGTGGAATTATTCAGGCCGGGTGTTTGCTATAGCGGTCTGCAGGCCGAAGCCATTGCCTTGAACATCCTTTATTCCCTCCTTCCTAACCTTTCCCAAACTGAGAACAAATGGATTTTACGGCTTATCGAATGGACAGCTAAACAACAGGTTGTTCTCCGCGCTCAGGCTGTATCATCGGCCGAATATGCAGCCCATGTGCGGGCATTGGTCGATTGGGAAGGAAAAACTGAAAAACCGGAATTGTGTCAGATTTTCGAGGAAGAAATGCCAGCGTTTGTGTGGGCAGTGGAAATTTCAACTCCGCAGCTTTTTCCCGCCAATGAAAGAAAACTCGGGGAAATCGTGCTTGACTCAACCCAACCATTGAATCTGCAGGATGAAACCGCCATCTTCGACATCTTCATAATAGCGAGGCTTCCGGGGATTTACCTCCTTGGTGGCGATATCAGCAATTCCACTCCTCAGTTCACACCCGTGCAAAGTGGTATAGAGTCTCATACCGATTTGATCAAACTATAGGAATGAATACCTTTGACCTGAATCCGTGACGGATTGGGGTAATGCTCCATGCAATATGTGGAATCTTGTTGCCTTGCATCTGCACCGTTCTCGAACGTCTACGTGCGAAAAACAGGAAAAACAGGAATATAGGATGTCCCCTTTTTACTCTTTTTACCCTCTTTTTACCTTATGCGGGCGCGGGCGGGAGTGACCGCGTGAAGATGGGGTGCCGGTGACGGCCTTACGCGGCAACTGCCGCAAAGCTAGCAAACCGGGCGGCCACGCCAATGACAAAAAAATAAAACTGAGGGCGCCGAGCCTCCGGCTGGCGGCGCCCTGTGACCGCCTGCCAAAGTTCGTTGTGGCCGGCCAATATGGTCCAACCCTTTTTGACTTTGCCTTCCACCCCGCATTCCCGAACTGAAATAATAACCGGCATATTACTTTACTCATGAGTAAAATCGTGTTAATAATATTTTACCATGAAGAATGTATTCCGAGAACGCTATATAAAAAATCCGGTTCTGGAGGATCTGGCGGACAGAATGGTCTTTATCGGCGGCCCCCGACAGGTCGGCAAGA
>JAJRYC010000020.1 GCA_024275975.1 Nitrospirota bacterium
CATCTGCCCTATCCCGTATAACGGATAGATGAATTCGTCAGCCAGTGTCTTTATGTCCTTCCCGCTTACCTTGCTGAAGGCATTCTTTATCGCTTCCCATAACGACAGCCCCTTTATCCTCTCCGATACCCACTCCTGGCTGATCGTCTTGCAGTCGATGCCCCAGACCTTTTCACTGTACTGCTTGAAGTACAGGTCGAACATCTTCCGACCGAATCGGCTGACTACCCAGTCCTCCAATGAGACTATTTCAGGCGGGCTTATCGTGTTCTTTACCCTCTCTTTGCAATAATCCACCAGTATCTGAAATGTCGTGAATACCCCAAGACCAAACATCGCGTTCGCGGGCTTTAACGGATAGTCAAAGTATTTGCCGAACATGTATATCTGGCTCGTCCTGGGTACTCGCAGGTATTCACCATTGAGCAGCTCCTTTACGTATAAATCAAGTTTCTCGCTCCCCGTTATGAACCTGTGACCACCTATGTCAAAACGAAAGCCGTTATGCTCTATTGTCTTTGATAATCCCCCCACCCTCGAGTCCTGCTCCAGTATCTTTACCTTCCTGCCACCTCTGGATAATACTTCTCCAGCCGATAGTCCGGCAAGTCCGCCTCCCATGATTATTATCTCTTCGCTGGATTTCATTGCTCTGTCTGTTTCTTTCGGATTTTTTTTGCGATCAATACCCAAATCATGCACCTCTCTTGTAATTTGACGGATTCGGCCAACTATTCTTCAATAAAACAGGAAAGAACTACCTTGTAACTTCCAGGCAGTTCTTTCACTGATTCGACAGAGCGTATGCTCTCTTTTATGGAATTGCAGACTTAATGTCGGCAGTTTCTACAAACAACCACGGAAATATCTATTTTATGCATCGGCAATAAAAAAGATCTCTGTTATGCTGCTCTGTAGACGCGGCCTGGTTACTTTACAACCAGCACGGGTACTTCAGACCCGTTAAGCACTTCTCTGCTGACACTTCCCATGATTAAGGTAGCGGCTCTCTTGCCTCTCGAACCCATGATGATCATGTCAACACCTTCTTCCTTCGCGGTCTTTAGTATTTCTTCCGCGGGATGACCGCCTTTCACGACTGTTTTTACGCCGGTTATGCCATCATCTTCAAGCGCCTTCCGGTAATAACTCAGGATTCTTTCCGCTTTTTTGTCTAATGCCTCCTGGTATTCCGTTCCTTTTAAAACTTCCTTTAATGTTGCCATTTCAGCATCACCCAGCATCTCATCGATTAACGAACGGCCTTCAAACTTTTCGACATAGACGAGCACGATAGTCTCTGGGCGCACGCAACCACATATCTCTCGTGATACTGAAAATGCCGCCTTTGATCCTTTAGTATCATCTACTGCTATCAATATTTTTTTCATTTCCTCACCTATAATTTTTAGGTTAGTGTAAATGAGTTATTTTAGCTGCCATATCCGCTGGATGGTGGTGCTCCGTACCCACCAGATGGTGGTGCTCCGTACCCACCTGATGGCGCTGCTCCGTATCCACCAGATGGCTCTGCTACGTATCCACCAGATGGCTCTGCTCCGTATCCGCCAGATGGCTCTGCTCCGTATCCGCCAGATGGCTCTGCTCCGTATCCGCCTGCCGCGCCATATCCGCCTGTAGTGCCATATCCGCCTGCTACCCCGTGTGTGGAACTTACGGCGCCCATATCATGCTGCGAGCTGTAGACAACCAGGAACCCCAGTATTAAGATAACTATCCCTATTATTATTACTTTAGATTTGTTCATGCAGCCTCCTAATTTATTAAAGAGTGGTCTACCCTATCCCTTTTTTATCGTATAAATTAATTTGCCGCCTTCCTTTTTTTTCTCCAGAACTTCATGACCTTGACCATCGCACATCTGGATAATTGTCTCTCCTGATGACGGATTATCGAATATCACATCTATTACATCACCCTCATTCATCTTCTCAAGAGATTTCTTACAATAAATCTGCGGATGAGGACATACATATCCACATACGTCTAGCAAATACTTACCTTCCTCTAATTTTTCGAATTTTAATGCCATGACTGATCTCCTCCTTTTAGATGGTTTTTAATGATATATTTTCGGTTAAATCAGGATCAAAAAGCTTCCATTTCCTTGGCCATTTTTCTTTCACTCCACCAGTTAAAGAACTTAACTCCTATAAATGCCCCTACGACCATTCCAGTGCCATATACCCAGCCATTCGGATCGCCGCCGGCAGCTCTTATAAAGAACGCGCCGATGTTACAGCCGAGGGAAGGTCTTGAGCCGATGCCCATTAGAAGTCCACCTGAAATACCCCATACAATAAGCTCGCCCTTTGGCAATTTAAACTTGAATTCATTACTTAAACGGGCCATGACCATAGCGCCGAAGATGATTCCAAGGGACATCCATAACGCCGGATTGCGCCATAGTTCCGGGATACCGTTCACATATCCAAAGAACATGTTATCGTGCATATTAAACCCAAGTCTTTCTAGTAACCAGGCTCCGACCTGACCTTCCTGACTGGTTATATACCAGTAACCGGGATCAAAAACCGTGCCCTTGACGGTGACATCAGCGGCATGGCCCATCCTCGTAAGAAGCTGGCCAAAGTTATTGGCGTCACGAGTACCGGGGGTAGACACACCCATAGCAAATCTCAACTGCATTCCCTTTATAACCAGTATATGAAGTCCTGCAACAGCCCCAACGAGAATACCCATCAGACTCGTTCTCTTTGAAGCTGTAATCATCGCCCATATACCCTTTAATTCATCACCCAATCCCAGTTTGCCTTTTTCTTTTGCTCTCTTCTTAATAAATCCTTTTCTGCTGAAGAAGAAATAGATCACAACAAGCAGTATTAACGAAGGAATTATGGCGTTTATCAGGGCATTCCCGATGAAATAATCCATGGTTGTAGGACGACCGCCGAATATCAGTTTCGCGACTGTAAACTGTGGCTGGTCCCAGACATAACCGGTAAGATAATAGTCAAACCATGAAGATATTTTTTCAGCGGGTATCCATGTTTTGGCGTTTGCCGAATCAATCCATGATTGTGGCACCAGCTTCAGGAATGGACCGCCAATATTAACAAATATGGCCTGACCGAGACACAATCCGAAGACAACCGCGAGGATTGACGTGGCATTGCCTTCACCAATTTTATATAGCGAACCGGATGCGCATCCACCAGCCAGGACCATGCCGATTCCAAAAATGACCCCTGATATCAACATATGTATTCCGAATGGAGCTGGATGGAAAGTTGTCATATCCGTTGCCGCGAGAGCAGCCTGGATTAAACTGAAAAAGACGAGGGCAATAAGAATACCCACCGCCATTCGTGGCACTCCGGCCGCAAAAAGATCCCTTGAAGCCGACGCAAAGCAAAATCTTCCATACTGAAGCATCATACCGTAGGCATAACCAAACCAGATGTACACCACCAAGTACATATAGTACTCGTTTACACTGTAATACAAAAAGCTGATAAGGATAAGTACGCCCGTGATAATAAAAGACCATATCTGATTTCTTTTTTCCAAGCTCTTTCCCTCCTTCTGGAAAATTTCAAAAAAAAAGTAAGGTTTCAGCTGCTATCTTACATCTGCTCTCTCAGTAACAAACTTTATATCAACCCCCTTCCAATGTTAATTCAAACTACAAGCTGAATTTATAATCAAAAGATTGTTTCTTAAAATGCTCCACTATCTTCCGTTCGTATATATAATCAAAAATGCTGATAAAAAATCAAGCTCAAAATACAGGTCTCCCGCTAAAATTATTTTCCGCTCCCGTTAATCAACTCTCCTTTCCGGATGGTCACACCGCTTTCACCGGGTCCCGTCCGGTATATTCGCACCATCGTCCTGAATCGGAACACCCTATTATCAGTTTTGAATACCCTGTCCAGATGACGGCCTTTTATCTTATCCTTTATATATACAGGTAATTCACTCGCCGCATCACCGGAAATAACCACAATAGCGCTATTTTCCACGGAATATTCGGCCGTTTCATAAAATTTCGGATTTTTGTATTCCCAGGTAAATCTAAGAGAAGACTTTTCTATCTTTTCAAATGGCTGCTGAAAAGCATTCTCATTATATTTAAAAATAACTCTTTTCGAGGTAAAAAGATCCAGAATAGGGACGGAAATCGCCGGATTGACCCCGGAATTCCCCTGTTTCAGGCTGAAAACTTCCATATACTGCTCATTTGTTCTGTTCAGGTATTCACCTGCCCGCTTCAGATTCGACATGCTGATATTCTCCATAAAAGGCAGGTGGACATAGAAAGCCAGGACAAGAGAGGTGGTCACTGCGGACCAGACAATGAATTTCTTCACCTGTTTACTGTTTAGCTCTCTGAGTCCGTATGAAGCCATTAACGTCACCATCGGAAACAGGGGAATAACATAACGAATTCTCCTTATCTGAAATATAAAAATCAGGACAATAAGCCAGATTACAATCACATATTTACAGTCTTTTCTCCTGAAAGCCGAATATACTGAATATAATGCCGCTAACGATATAAAAGGATGTATCTGAAAAAAGAAGGTCGAGAGAAAACTCTCCCCCCATCTTTTGAGTCCGGGTTTCTGGTAAATCATTATAAATCCGAGCTGTTCTGTAAAAATATCATATTTGTATATAAAAATCGCGCCTATCAATAACCCCGATATCAAGGCTACAAGCCCCCCCCTGAACAGGTATTCCCGCGTCTTAGGCCCTGAATCAGGGGATTCGTCCTGGAATCCCTGTATTATGTAAACTGCAAATATAACGGCCAGGACGGAAAGCATCAACCAGGTTGAATACTTACTGAAAAAAGTGAGCGTCACGGCGATGGATGAAAAAATTATCATACTGTAACCACCCCGCTCCATCGCTTTTATAAACGTAAAGATCGAGAGTGTAACAAAGAACATCGTCAACACATCAACAAGCATAAGCGGCACCTGGGTGAAGAGATAGGGGATACCCAGGAGCAGGATTCCCGCATATAAACCGGTATCTTCATCCCAGAGCGACTTCCCGATCATATACGTCAATAAAACGGTCAGGGAAAAAAGCGTGGTCGTGAATATCTGGATATAAAGTCTTGTCTCGCCAAAAAATCTGAATATCAGGCCGTAAAAAAAGGGCGCAACCGGCAGGTCCGTCCAGATATTGATATCCTTGCCCCATTCTTCGATAAAATACCTGATGCCGTAAAGTTCCAGGTATTTCGCCTGGATAAAATATCTTGATGTGTCTACAATGACCTCGGCTTCTCTCCAGAAAACGGCTGCAATCAGGAAAGAGGCGAAGAAAAGGAACGTTGCTTTATAGCGGGAAAAAGAAATCCTGGATAATCCGTACGAAAATGCGATAGCGGGGATGAGAATTAAGATAAATATATTTATTTCCGCGTTAGTGAATATCCATTTCCAGCTGGTCAGCCTGTTATCATCAAAGGAACGCAGGACAAAAAGCAGGAGCGGTGTCAGAAACGCAAGAATTGCAATTATGAATATATAGTCGGTTGTTTTTAGGACGGGTTGCTTTTTATCCATTTTGTACGGATATTACCGGCATATAGTCACACAAAATATACGGTACTCTCCCCGACGACATATTCCATCCAGAGCTTGCATTTTTAGCGTTTAAGCCCGTTTATTACGAAGCGTTCAGATTATGGCAGGCTACACATCACGGGCATACAACGCTCTCTTTATCTCATGAAACCTGGTCAGGTCCGAAATTCAGACCTTATTCCCCAGGTTTCTTTCGCGAAAACCACTGATTACCAGGAAATAACTCTGTCATATGAAAATATGTCATCAACGAGGCTCTCATATGAGACATCTTTCAGGGAAAGATCCACGGTCTTTATCTCATTGTCTTTGGACTGCACACTTATTATTTCGTCCGAGAGTTTTGTTGGTCCGTCATTAAGTATATGGAGAATTTTCATTTAGCCACTCCTTGAATTATAATAATGTTTTTTCAGTTACAGAACGATAACCTTGTCCACATCATGCACCATAACGGCATTGTTATACTGGCTGCCGCAGATGACGTCATGCGGGATAACTTCTTTATTAATACCCATGCCGGATGCATTGTGGTCGCAGAAACTAATCTGAACATTAGGGACTTTACAGAGATCCGTATAAACAGGATTCTCGAGCAGTTTAATCCCATCTACCATCGTGAATATGATCACCTCATGACCTTTTGAAACCGCTGCCTTCGTAATCCCAATTACATGGTCAAGATGTTTATCATCGTTGACATGAATTCCGAGCTTCATTTGTACTACCTCCTTTGTTAGATTAAAAAAAATTGGCCTTCCGATATTCCAGCCTTCAGATTTAACACATTTTAAAAGTTATTTTTTATGAATTGTGATTTAAATCCAGACGTTATATTAATAACATAAACCACATTGAAAGTAAATAATAAAATATAGACTTTTGCTTAAAAATTCACCGCCATCTATGAAAACGACTGTTTTTCAGTAAACTCCAGGCGGATCAAACACCAAAAACAGTCCGGATTTTTTTATAAGCAATATCAACGGTGACATCATTCATACATTTCATGCCCCCACAATGCTTTTTAAAACAGGGCGAACATTGGGCGTCGCTTCTTAAAATTATATGGTTATCACCGTAGGGTCCCGTCCTTAATGGGCTTGTAGGCCCGAATACAGCGGCCACAGGCACTTTAAACCCGGCCGCGATATGCATCGGACCGGAATCGTTGGAGATCACAAATCTCGCACCCCTCATAATCTCAACTAATTCCACCAGGCTCGTTCCGCCTGCAAGTGAGACGGCCTTCCCTCCCGAGAGATCAACAACTTTTCCGGCGAGTGATATATCGGATTTTCCACCAATAACAAAAGACTTCAATGACAGCCTTGAAGCTATCTCGCCGAAATTTTCCGCAGGCCACCGCTTAGACTCCCATCTCGCGCCCGGGACGATGACGATATACTCTTCGGAATCTTTTATGTTCCTGTTCTCTCTCAAATCATGCTTTATCAAAGGGAATGGGAAAAAAATGTTTTCCGTATCACATCCGAGCGCTTCCGCAACTCTCATATATCTGTCGACTGCATGCATATCCTTTCCGGTTTCAATTTTTCTGTTATAAAAGAGCCTGCCACCCTCCCTTGCCCCGGCAAAACCCACCCTCACGTGAGACCCGGTCGCCATCGTGATAAGCCCGCTTCTCAAAAGACCCTGAAGGTCAATAACAAGGTCATAATTCTCTTTCCTGAGTTTTTTAAAAAGCCGGCCCACCTCTTTCAGGGTTTCTCCTGCTTTTGATAGCTGCTTCCACGTGTCCTTGTTGATTACTATCAGTCTATCGATCATGGGATGCCCTTCCAGGAGTCCTTCAAACCCTTTTGCTATGACCCAGTGAATTTCCGCTTCCGGGAAACAGGATTTAACCGAATTCAAAAAAGGGAGGCTGTGGACGACATCCCCCATGGAACTTGGTTTGACAATCAATATATTCCTGTAATAACCGTTCATTTTCATTATTTTCCCCGGACATTGCCTAAAATCACACTTACTGCTTCATTAAGACCATTAACATGAAAATCCGCATGTAATGAAGAACACTCCTGCCCTGTCCGCACATGAATCCCCTTTGCTCCAACAGCCTTTGCGAGAAGCATATCCAGCTCCTTATCACCGACAACAAAAGACCCCTTCAGATTAATCCTGTAGTCAGCCCTGGCGTTTAAAAGCATTCCCGGCTCGGGTTTTCTGCATGAACAATGTTTATCTGGATGATGAGGACAGTAATAAAAACCGTCGAAACCGTATTTAGCCATAAAAATATTATTGACATGTTTCACAAAATCTTCTTTAACCATTCCCCTGTCAATCCCGGACTGGTTCGTTACACCTATAAGAAGAAAGCCATTCTCTTTTAATTTTGACAGACTTTTGACTTCAGGGAATATTTCCAGATCAGCCATTCTACTCAGATAGCCGGCATCTCTGCATATGGTCCCATCTCTGTCAAAAAATACGGCCTTTACGGAACCAACGAGTTTCCCTATGGCGTCAAAGACCTCATCAGTGCTGACTGCATCCATGCAGGCCAGATTTCCTTTTTTACATTCTCTTTCAAAACAGGGCGCACAATCCATTGCCTTACTTATTACTATATCGCCTCTTCCCGCAGGACCGGTAAGCGCCGGCGACGTTGATCCGAATATGGCGGCAACAGGCGCGCCTGTCGCATATCCCATATGCATGGGGCCAGAGTCGTTTGTGACAAGCAGGTCGGATTCAGAAATCAGGGCGGCAAGCTCTCTCAGTCCGGTCTTGCCGGCCATCAACATAAGTTCGGCTCTTTGCGCGCCTGATCCTGGATAACCCGGGCCGGCCTCTTTTCTTATCTCCCCCGCAATTTCATCCTCAATCTCTCTTTCCGACGGCCCTCCGAAGATTATTACACTGCCGTTTATCCCGTTAATCACCCTTTTCGCTATCTCTGCAAAGCGCTCCGGTCTCCATCTTTTCGAAGACCCGTAAGCAGCACCGGGGTTTATCGCAATGACAGGCCGCTTCATATGCTCCAGTTTCTCTCTGGCCCAAAGTCTTTCATCAAGTGACAGGTGAAGCCACGGCAGTGAATATTGCGCTGCAAACCCTACTTTTTCGAGCAGATTCAGATAATATTCGATATGATGGAGTCCTCCGGCGTAACTATCAAACGGAACAGCCTTTGTAAGAAACATCCGCCTTCCATCCCTTGCGTATCCGATCCTCTCGGGGATACCGGCAAAAAATGCCGCTACAGCTGCGTCCATCGCATTCTGGAAAAGAACCGCCATGCGGAAATCCTTTTTCTTAAGCATACCTGCCAGCCCGAATTTCCCCAGAAAACCTTTATGTTTATCTTCGTATATGATTATCTCGTCCACGTCGGGACTCTTCTCAAATAACGGTGAAACCCAGGGTCTGACAAGCAGCGTTATTCTTGAGCCGGGATTCGCGATTCTGAGAGCTTTTAAAGCAGGCATCGTCATTACAGCATCACCTATCCAGTTAACGCCCCTGACGAGTATGTTGCAAGATGTTTTTCCGGTCATATACAATCTTAACATTTACATGTTTATGAAGTTTACCTCCCCCTCCCCCCCCCCCTCCCTCACCCGTCAAGGGGGAGGGGATTAAGGGAAGGGTGAAAACAACGCTGTTTACACGATAATTCAGGCCTCACATACAAAAAAAGGCGGGATAAATATATCCCGCCTTTGCTAACTTGCCGTTTCAGTCTCCAAACGGCCCTGAATCCGACTATCTTAACGGCTGTGGTACGTCGGAACCATGACATTCCGTGCAGTTTTCCTGGGCGGTTATACCATACCCGAAAAGAGGGAATTTATGGGTGGGCTTGAATTTGCCGTCCGCCCAGGCATTCAGGAACTTCACGGTTTGTACTGCAACGTCAGCTGAAAGTCTGGCGCATCTATCTTTCCTTTGAGGCGAGAAGAATTTAACACCTTCCTTCTTCATCCACTTGCCGACTGAAATGTGGCACAGAGGTGAATCACTTTTGTTCACACTTTTGATCCTCGCCTTTGGATTTGCCGGCTTATACATTGGCAGCGCCGTATCAGCATACCAGTAGATCACTTCATTGAGTATATTTTCACCATCATGTCCGGCACAAAGACCTGTAACAATACCGGCTCCCGTTAATGAACCGCATAAGGTTCCCCAGCCTACCGCGCCCCCATGTCCCCATTTGGTCGACATTAGCGGAAATGATGTATACGGTTCCCCGACTTTTTCACGCAGAGGGATAAGTATGGAGCTTGTGACCGCGTAACAACAGAAATTTTTAAACCAGTTTTCATAGGCTATCTTGGCTACTTTATCAATGTCCAGTTTTTTGTATGGCCATGGAAACTTAGCTTTAGAAGCTTCAGCCGTTGATACCAAACCCATTCCAGCCGTTACAATGGCAGCTCCTGCTGCTACCTTACCCGCACCTACCAAAAGTCCTCTTCTTGAGATTTTCTTTTCTTCATCACTAATTTTTTCTGTTAATTTCTCTACCATAAATCCTCCGATTTCCTCGAAATTTCACTGTAGAACGACAGGCTTACAGCCGGTCGCATATCCAAACGATATTCCAGTCCGTTGTCTGAATTATTTAAGTTTGTATCACCTCCTTAGCTTTTCAAGAAACTCACAAGTTATTAAAAAACTTCACCCCGGACATCGCACTGATCTGAAATATCGAAAAGGATAAACAACAGTTGAGTTAGCAAACGAAATTAACAAATGATTTTCCGGAAAGCCGCCCACAATTGAAATAAAATTAAAACTATCAATTGATCTTGCTATTCCAGCAATAGATGCTCTAAATGATAATCCATAAAGACCAAGGCTGTTTATGGGAAAAGAAAGGTGTCGCATTGATACAATAACTAAATGACTTATAATAAAAAATCTAATTTTATCCGGTGGGGTAATATTAAGAAGAAACAATATAGATATATATAACATTATTGTATTCAGGATCAACGCAATTATCTCGACCATTTTAATCTTAAATAGTATCATCCCTGAAAAGTAGATCTCTAATGATATTAATTACCAGTATATGCTAATTATAATTTATATGTCAACAGGCTATGGAGAGGGGAAGTGGGAATCGAACCCACTGCGGCTTAATTAAAGTTCCGCAACACTGATTTTGCAGACCAGGAGGGGCACCAGCCCCCTTACCCCTCCATAATAATTTAGAATAGATACGGTCAATAAATCAAATAGGATAATTCTATGAAAGAAGCCTGGGTCATAGGCCTGGGAAGTTACTGAAAACTTCAGCCGATTCAGATAATCTTTGTTCCAGCCATGAAATGCTCTAAAAAAACATTATACGCCGTAGGGAGGGTCCTTCTTTTGCGGGTTGCAACATAAAATTTCCTTTTCATCTCAATGCCCCTGATTTTTATCTCCCTGAGTGTCTTCCTTTCAAGTTCATCGGCAACAGCCAGCCTTGAGAGTATAGAGATGCCTATCCCGGCCTTTACGGCCTGTTTTACCGCCTCTGTAGAACCAAAGATACCGGTAATTTTCATATTTTTGAGCGAGATCCCTTTTCCCTCCAAAATTTTCACGGTCTCCTTGCGCGTCCCGGAACCTTCCTCTCTCAGGACTATAGGAAGACTGACTAATTCCTCCAATGTAATCTCCTCTTCAACAACCAGAAACGGGGCGGCCAGAACAATTAATTCATCATCCATAAATGAAGAATAATGTATCTGATCATTGTCGAGTCTTGATCCTACAATTCCGAGGAGTAATTCATACCGTAAAACCTTATTAATTATTTCACCCGATCCTGAAATCGGCAGATTGAATGAGACCGCCGGATATTTTTCCTGGAACGCAGCCATTATTGCAGGCATTAAATACGTGCCGGGGATTGTACTCGCGCCGATGATAAGCTCACCCGTTACATCTTTTTTGAGTTCTCCCAGAATGGTTTTTAGAGAATCGGCCTTTTCTATGATATCCATTGCCTGGACATACAGCACCTCGGCAGCCTTTGTAGGCATAATTGTCCTGCCCAGCCTGTCAAACAGTCTGCACTCAAACTCTTCTTCCAGCGTTTTGATATGGTCGCTTACTGTCGGCTGCGTCAGGCAAAGCTCCAGGGAGGCCTTTGTAAAGCTCCTGTTTCTGTATATTGATGTGAATATCCTTAGCTGATGTATGTCCATATAATGCCCGTTTATTCTATCACAGAATAATTACCATGACAAAAAAAGCCGCCTGATATTGTCCATCTCCTTCCCCGGGCTGTCCGCCTTCTCAAGCTGAAAGTCCCTGTACGTTTTCACTATAAACCCATTTTCCGTTTCAGTCACTTTTACGGCCCCATCCAGGTCGGTCCTGAATACCTTTGCCCCGGCTAATTGTTTCAGCATCCCGGCGGCCGGGTGACCGTATGAATTGTCCCTACCGACGGATATGACGGCGATTGAGGGGGAAATCCCGGAAATAAATTCGCTGTTAGCCGATCTGCCGCTCCCGTGGTGCGGAATTTTAAGAACGTCTCCAGGAAGCCACTTTTTAATATATAACATATCCGCTTCAGCCTCTTCTCCGATATCTCCAGTAAAAACAAACGAACCGTTTTCCCCGGTCAGCTTCAGAACCAGAGAAGAGTCATTCTCCCCGACATCTTCACCGCCCAATAGAGTATAAAATTCCTTATAGGGATGCAGCACTGTAATTTTGCAGTACCTGTTTTTAATGATATCCCCTCTTTTCAGCCGCCTGTGCCGGGCATTCATATTCATCTCCGGCGGATAGATGATTCGGCCGTTATCCCATACCTCACCGACATTAAATCTCTCCATGAGATACTGAAGCCCTCCTGAATGGTCCGGATGAAAATGCGACAGTATCAGTACGTCAATATCATCCTTGCCCGTATACCTCAAAAACGCCGCCGCCTCTTTTCCCGTCCTGCCCGTGTCAACCACGATCGTCTTCTTATCCGGAAGCTCGATCACGGCCGAATCCCCCTGGCCGACATCAAGAAACGTAACGCTAAGGCCCACTGGCCTGAAAACATTCAGGAGGAGATATATCAGGAGCGGAATAAAAGGCAGCAACAGGAACTTCTTCTTCCTTCCGGCAACTATATATATAAAAAAACCGATGTAAAAAAATATCAATAGAGCCGGTGGAAATGACGCCACACTCACAGCAGCAAAAGGTATCCCTGACAGAAGTATCACCAATTTTACCGCCAGATCAGCCGATACAGCAACAAAAGGCCCAAAAATATAATATCCCGTCAGGAGAAAAGAGAAAGAGGACATCAAAGACAGGGGAATCAGGACAAAGCCTATAAGAGGAGCAACCAACAGATTAGACAGTGGAGAAATTATCGAAAGATAATGAAAATGATAGGCGACAAGAGGCGCGGTGCCTATCGATACCACGACTGAAAGTCTGATGATGTTTTTAATATACCGGACTATCCTGCTCTCCTTTTTCTCCTCCTCCTCCTCTTCCTCATCCACCGCCTTTATTCCCCCGTCTCCCTTTTCAAACGAAAACCCGATAAAAAGCACGGCGATAAAAGATAGCTGAAAAGAGAGGCTGAGAATAACGTCAGGCTCCCATACTACCAGAACAAACGCCGCGAACAGCAGCGAGTTCAGCCAAAACCCCTTCCTGCCGATAAGAAGCCCCGCCAGGAAAAGGCTTATCATTAGAAACGACCGAAGCGCCGGCACACTCCAGCCGGAAATACCCAGATACATAAACATAAACGGCAAAGTCAGTACGGCGGCGGCCTGCAACGGCGTCAGATATAGAGTCAGCCTTTGCAGCAAATTGTATGGCAGTCTCCTGATCAGAAAACTGAATATGCCGAACAGCATTATAGAAAACAGACCGAAGTGAGTACCTGAAATACTCAGTATATGGGCCAATCCGGTTATATTAAACGCATTTCTGACATCTCTGCCGAGATAGCCCTTTGTTCCGGTCGTAATGGCGGCGATAAGACCAGCCGAATCTGTATTGAACCTGCCGGCCACAAAATCATTGAGGTCATTTCTGTACAGGTTAAGTGTATCGAAAATTGATTCTTTCGTCTTCCCTGGTATGGCGGCGATAACCGATCCGTACAACCTCGCGCTTTTCATTGTGCCGGTGTTCAATCTCGCGGAATTCCCACCCGTCTTCAATAAGAGCTCATACGCAGCATCATTACCGATGTTATAATCAGAAAACACGCCCATCTCCCTGTTACGGAGCTCCATGATCTCCACGCCCGATTCAGGGTCAAAAGCTCTATTTATCGCAAAAGTGCGTATGTCGGTTCCTGGCCTTACCGCAGTCGGCTGCGTCAGAAATCTTCCTGTTACACGCAGGCCGCTGTTCCATACGTCAGCCGGATAATCCAGAGGCGAAAACCGGAGAAACGCGTAAAAAATGCCGATTACAAGCACCGCTACAAGAAAGGCTTTTCTTCTGAATATAGCGGAAGCCGAAAAAACCACAAAGAGGAGGAGACTTGAGAAGGGAAAATAATTGAAGAGATAAAAAAGGATTACTCCGCAGAGGAAGGATATAAAAAACGGCATCAGGTCATCTTGGCTTTAATAACCTTTGATATATCCCTGCCGAGCTGTGTTATCATCTTGTGGTCTTCACCTTCCAGCATAACCCTGATCTTGGGCTCGGTGCCCGACGCCCTGACAAGCACCCTGCCCCTGCCGTTCAGTTTGTCCTCCGCTTTTTTTATGGCAACCGCTATCTCGGGTATGGATTTCATATCCTGTCTTCTCTCGACTTCCACGTTTAAAAGGACTTGTGGGAAAAGCTTGATTCCCGATGCCAGCTTCGAAAGAGACACGTTTTTGTTCTTTATAAAATTCAGCACCTGGACAGCGGTAATCGGACCGTCGCCAGTTGTATTGGTATCGAGTGATATGATATGGCCGGACTGCTCACCTCCGAGGTTATAGCCGCCAGCCAGCATCTTCTCGGCGACATACCTGTCTCCAACCTTCGTCCTTATCATCTTGATGCCATATTTCTCGAGAAATTTCTCGAGGCCGAGATTACTCATAACGGTTGCCACTACCGTGTCCTTTTTCAGGTTGCCCATGATACCCAGCTCCACAGCGTACATACCGATTATCTGATCTCCATCAATCATATTTCCTTTTTCGTCACACAACAGGGTCCTGTCCCCGTCGCCGTCATGGGCGATTCCGACATCTGCCTTATTGTCCAATACAGTCTTCTGAAGCGTCTCCATGTGCAGTGTGCCACAATCCAGGTTGATATTAACCCCATCAGGCTTATCGTAAATCGAGATAACCTCGGCGCCAAGTTCTCTTAAGAGCCATGGAGTGGTCTTATAAGCGGCCCCGTTCGCGCAGTCGACAACAATCTTCATTCCCTCAAAGGTTGTACCCTTTGGAAGCGTCGACTTTATGTATTCAATATATCGCCCGGTGGCATCGTCAAGCCTGTAAGCCTTTCCAACATACTCGCCCTTCGGCCTGTATTTTGAAAGAGATTCATCCGCAACCAATTATTCGATCCTTTTTTCGGTTGCGTCAGGCAGCTTGAAGCCATTACACGAGAAAATTTTTATGCCGTTGTCATAAAAAGGGTTATGAGACGCTGAGATTACAATTCCCGCGTCAAGTCTCAACGTCCTCGCAAGAAATGCTATTCCAGGCGTCGGAAGCGGCCCGACGAGTGTGACATTCATACCCATGGAACATATCCCTGAAGTGAGAGCGCTTTCTATCATATAACCTGAAAGCCTCGTATCCTTCCCTATCAGCACCATATTTCTGCCGTGTTCTTTCCTCAGAACACAAGCAGCGGCCATCCCTACTCTCAGGACATTTTCAGGCGTCATGGGGTACCTGTTTATCTTTCCTCTTACACCGTCTGTTCCAAAAAGTTTCATCTTTTTTCCTCTGTTATTGTAATTTCGACTGTGACATTATTGACAGACAATCTTACATCATATCCAGCAATATCAATTTTCAACTCTTCCGTAGCCGTTCCACTAAGACCTGAAATATCCATCTCCTCCGTCCTGAGAGCCGTTATCCGCTCAACTTCCGTCTTCAACCCCTGTATTGTAACACTTCGCGGTTCAACCTTAATCGAGCTTATACGAAACCCCTTTTTAACGAATCCGGTGATAAAAGGCTTTACCTCGACCGTCCTGGTGACTATCTTCTCGAGCCTGATCGTCACCGAGGATGGATTGACTCTCCTAACCGACATAGAATACGGCAACTTTATGTCATCCCTGTTTATAATATAGTTTTCCTCCCCCGGATTTGAATCGCCGAGGTCGACAAATACCCTTATATCCGCAGGCGTCAAACTCTTCATCCTCCGCTCCTGCCCTCTGACGGTCACACTTACCGTCTTGGGCCTGACGCTTACGACCCCCAGTTCAGGCGGGACACTCATAATTTCAACTGGCAGGTCAAACGACATCTCGGAATAGCCTCCAGACGTCACAAAAACCCATAAAAATATGGAAATCAATATGGCCGATATTTTCAGGCCAAGATTCTCAAGTAACAATTTTTTCATTTCGCGCCCTTCCTGGAAGTAAATATATTAGTCAATATATCCCTGAGCGTTCCCATATCAAGCCTGGTATCCAGTCTGCCGTCCAGGGCCATTGATATGGATCCTGTCTCCTCGGAAATAATAATAGCAATCGCATCAGTCTCCTCGGCAAGGCCTATACCCGCCCTGTGTCTTGTGCCGAGAGATCTGCTTAACTCCGAACTCATGGAAATAGGCAGAAAACATCCGGCGGCCATGATCCTGTTACCCTTAATAATGACCGCCCCGTCATGTATCGGCGAAGTCGGATGAAAAATGCTAAGCAGAAGCTCCTTGGAAACCCTGGCGTCAAGGGGTGTTCCGAATTCAACAAAGTCTTTCAGGCTTGTCTCCCGTTCAATCACGATAAGTGCCCCTATCTTCCTGTTAGCAAGCGCCACAGTAGCCTTGACAATTTCTTCAAGGGATTTCAGCTCTTCAGCGGAAGTAAACGTAGACAGGAACTGGGCCTCCCCCATATGCGCCAGCGCCCTCCTTATCTCGGGCTGAAACAGAACGATTATGGCTATAACTATCTGCGCCCAGAAACTCTGGATAAGCCAGTCTATGGTATAAAGCTGCAGGTATCTGGACACAAGGGACGCCAAAAGCAGGACGCCAAGACCGATAAGCATCTGGGCCGCCTTCGTCCCCTTTACTATAAGAAGAAGGCGGTAGAGGATAAGCGACATCACTGTAATGTCCAGGATATCCAGTATCCATCTATGTTGTCTCAGTATTTCGATCATAGTCCTTCGGAAATGCCGGTTTGAACTTCCCCAGTGTACAATACTATTATATATGAAGCTATTTGAAATTTCATACGGGGATTTTCCGGCCCCGCAGACCACTGCAAACATTAAACCCAAAAGGCCGTACAATGCCGCCGTGCTAAACACAGGCGGAAAAAAGTTAGGGCCTGTTCCTGAAAAATTTGATTATTCCCCTGCTATTTTCTCTGGAATCCCCGCTGGTTATTTGACATGAGGCCGGGTAAAAGGTTATAGTATTCGACTATCGCGGGGTGGAGCAGTCTGGTAGCTCGTCGGGCTCATAACCCGAAGGTCAGAGGTTCAAATCCTCTCCCCGCCACCATTCTTTATATATTCCAGACTTCCTCCTATAGTTAAACTATAATTTATGTCGCTTTTGATCCGACAACGCATTACGAAGCCTGCCTGAATAGAGAAAAGTATCCGGCAGGCTTCACGGTTTCCGGGGGAAATGGCGGAGATACTATACGTTCAATCGTCAGATTTTTTCATACTGATTTCATAAATCGTCGTTGTACCGCTCACCTCGTTTGCAACAATAAGCAATGGCTTGAAGGTCGGGCTTTTCCAGGAGGGAACAAATGCCATTCCTTCCGGACCAAGGTCACCGGCACCCGGGCTCGCTGCATCGACAGAAAAGTCTCTGTTATTGATATATTGAATAAAGTCAGGATGATATGGATCGGTAATGTCATAGACCATTATCCCGCCTACCCGTTCGAGGCCGATAAAAGCGTAGGTAAGGCCAGACAATCCGGCCAGTGCCAGCGCCTCGGGCTCCGGGCCCTTATCGTCACTGCGGTTGTCAAAAGAATCGTTATCATCATTGTTTGAATTAAAATAATCTGGCATAAAGTCCGCAGTGATAGTTTCAAAATCAGATCCACTGTCAAAAATCAGGTTTCCCTCTTCATCCCATATCGAAAATGAGCGGGTGCCGTATGAGTAGAGACGGTCATAATCTCCGTCATTGTCCACATCACCGTTTACATTTGTCACCTTCAACCTTCCAAGGTTTTTCTGCAACTGCAGATCGGCTGCGTCAGGAAACACGGATGGATCAAGGAGGAGGTCCTTGACACGCTTTTCCTCGCTGAATCCGTCATAGTCCCTGCTGTCACCTTCATTTGCCGTGACTATGTAGTTTTCTCCTCCCGTATGATAGAACGCTATCGCATCAGGCTGATACATTCCGCTTACAGGCCAGGGAGCGATATGTATCTGGTTATCCCTATTACTCACGTCGAGCGCACCATGGCTAGTGTCATGGTCCTTCACTCCAAGAGGTATGAGCTTTTTCACTTCGGCCTTGAGTATATCAACAACTGCAAAGGCATTGTTTTCCTGTAAGGCGACCCATGCTTTTCGTGAATCTCCCGAAACGGCAATATATTCAGGTTCAAGGTCCTGGGCCACTGTTGCCCCCGGGCCGAAGATACGTATGCGCGGATCCAGAGTGGCATTATTGAATTGCCTGAAGTCAGCAGTCCTCACGTCCTCCTGGGTCATGTTTTTAATTTCCGACTTCGGGCACCCGGTTTTAATAATGCTGATCGAACCTTCAGGATCAATTGTGTACAGATCATTGGGCTCACCTTCATTAGCAACAAGCAGGTAATGACCATTAGGTGTAAAGGTAAGCATGTCAGGAAGTGCACCAACAGTCAGGCGATTTAGAAATGTTCCGTCGATATCAAAAAACACTACAGACCCGTTGTCTGTTTTTACAACATTCTCAACAGCTACCGCAACAAAACCTTCTTGGGGATGAACAGCAACGCTATTCGGCGCGCCGCCGTATGGGGACAGATCAATCTGGAAATTCAGTGCGGGATTCGCAGGATCGGAAATGCCTATCACATCAATGGTATTTTCTCCGCTGTTAGTTAGTTCCTGTTGCGGATAGAGCAAAATTGCTCTATCCATAATCCAAGTAGTAATTGTTCAATCTATATTGCAACAAACAGTTTCAAATTCAGCTAAACCGGGCACATTCCCCAGTTTTTAAAAACACCTCTCCCTGCAACCAGTAAAATTCACTCTTTTTGAGCAGTATTATCTACAATCTGGCCAGCAACACAAGGTTGTGACAAAACACCGCGCAGCCCAAACTGGCTGCATAATTCTTAAATCCCTTAAAAAGACACCGTTTCAGCTTAAACGCCCTTTTTAAGACAGAGATAGTCCCTTCTATGCCTGCACGGAATCG
>JAJRYC010000108.1 GCA_024275975.1 Nitrospirota bacterium
ATCCGGCAGTTCAAATCAAGTCACTTTGACGGACCCCATTAGCCACAGATGCTCCCATTGCCACTCTGTTTATCATTTTACATAAAAAAGGCTGCTCCTGTTTTCCTTTTCCTTACTCTATTTTTCTATTATAGACCCCATTGAGACCTAAACGAATTTTTGACATTTACAAGAAAAATGGCTGGTTGGCAGAAATGGAAGCCGACCTGAGGAAATTAAACCTTGATTTAAAATCCTTTCGAGAAACCAGCAAAGCTATATTTTTTAATATCAGGTTCAAAGTCTTCGATATGAATTTATTAGATGAACCAATGGAAATTGAAAAATTAGACCCAGCAATACCTTCATTTTATTACAACCTGCTTAACAGGACAAAAGACCCTAATCTATATTCTGCAAATTCCGGTAAATTCATTTTTAGGCCAGGGCATAACCCAGGAAAAAATGAAACTGTCACTAAATCAAAAGGTGGGAAAACTGATAAATCACTTTTCCACAACGAGATGCAAACGAATATCTTTACCATTTTGGAAAAAAGTCATGAAAAAGGAAGTGTTGGGACAGAAAATGATCTTGGGTACCAAACAAAAGTTGACGTAGTAGTTAAAGATAATGACAATTATGTTTTTTACGAAATCAAAACATCTCAAACAGCTAAAGCGGCAATCAGAGAGGCTATCGGGCAAATTCTTGAATATGCTTTTTGGCCAAATAAGAACAGAGCCAAAAAACTCGTCATTATTGCTCCGCCATCTCCCACTGATGATGCAAGGGTTTATATCAAAAAACTGAGGCAAGAGTTTGGTTTGCCATTATTTTACCAACAGTATGATGTTAAAAATAATCTTTTGAAGAATGAAGTTTAAAAAATATACCAATCGAATAAAGTCGGATTGCAATTCCGCTGTGCTTCATTGCAACCGCTTATGCGTAGCATTAAGAAAATAAACTGTACGTGTAAACCATTAATGTGTATAATATAATCAAACATACACATTGGAGGTATTAATGAGAACAAATGTTGTTATTGACGATAAGCTCATGAATGGTGCCTTAAAGGTATCTGGACTTAAGACAAAAAAGGATGTTATTGAGGCAGGCCTAAAGCTTTTGGTTAAATTTAAAAGTCAGTCAAAAACCAGAAAATACAGAGGCAAGTTGAAGTGGTCCGGGAATCTTGATGAAATGCGGACAGACTAATGATTATAGTCGACTCATCCATCTGGATTGATTATTTTAACGGCAAGAAAAGTAATAAAACGGATTGGCTTGATGAAGCATTAGGAATCGAACCAATTATAATGGGGGATATTATTCTTACTGAAGTACTCCAGGGCTTTCAAGATGATAAAGACTTTAAAACTGCAAAAAGATTGTTATTCGAATTTCCTTTTATAGAGATGCTCGGACAAGAGATAGCAATTAAAAGTGCTATGAACTACAGAATATTGCGTCAAAAAGGAATAAGGGTCAGGAAGACTATTGATGTAATGATTGGAACATTTTGTATACATCATGGGTTTGTACTATTGCATAATGATAGAGATTTTGATGCGATAGAAAAACACTTAAAGCTTAAAGTCATAAAAATCTAGCCAGGCACTACCTTTAGATGAATGCGTACCAGAGGGGCGCTTTTTTGGCGTGATTAAGCATTGAGATCTCCAAATCAGTTTTTTGCCTTTTTATGTCCTGCATGGTTCGATTCAGCGATCCGGTCGTTGCAGTAAAAAATCATCGGCCTCAGGCGCGGTGTGTTTCCTTCTTGTCTGTCGCTGATTTTTCCACTTCGAGTTTGTATTCTCCCTTCAGCATGGTTGTATCAGCCTCTATGTTGATATTTATGTCGAATTTTTTCTCTATTTCCAGTATATCGGTTCTTTTTTTATTTATAAGATAGTTCGCACTCTCTACGGGCAATCGGCTTGTGATACTGCTCAGACCTCCCTTTGACGCCTTACTGTGGATATCCCTGAGGGCTGAAATAGCCACAAACTCATCCGAATAGACAATCCCGGCCCCACCGCATTTTTCGCATTTTATGTTTATCGAATCAAAATAAGCCGGCCTCATCCTCTCCCTGGTCATCTCAATAATCCCGAACTTTGATATGCCGCTTATCTCTGAATGGGCCTTGTCGGAACTCAGAGCGTTTAAAAGCCTGTTTTCAACTTCCTTCCTGTTTTTGGAAGATGTCATGTCAATGAAATCCAGCACAATCAGACCTCCGATGTCCCTCAACCGGAGCTGTCTCGCTGCTTCGTCCGCTGCCTCGAGGTTTGTCCTGAGTGCCGTTGACTCAACCGTCACCTCTTTTTTACTTCTGCCTGAATTAACGTCTATCGCGGTAAGTGCTTCGGTCTTGTCGATTACGATATAGCCTTTTGACGGCAGGTATATATATCTGTCGTGAATCTTGGCTATCTGTTCCTCGATCTTGTATTTTGCGAATATAGGTTTCTTTTCCTTGTAATATCTGATGTTTATTTTTCGCCAGGGCGTTGTCTTTCTCAGAAACTCCCTGGTTTTTCTGTACGCCTCCTGATCATCCACCAGGACTTCAACGGCGTCTGAAGTCAGGTAATCCCTGACCGTCCTGACCGCTATGTCGTGCTCCTTGTAAATAAGCGCCGGGGCTGAAACTTTTTTCGACTCACTCTGTATCTTGTTCCAGAGCCGGGTAAGGTATTTCAGATCATCGGACAGTTCGTTTCCCGTCATATCGTTGCAGGTCGTTCTCAGGATAAATCCAGTCTTTTTCGGGAGCTTGAGAGTGCTGAATACCTCTTTCAACCGGGCCCTTGTCTCCTTACCCTGTATTTTTCTCGAAATCCCAACCCGCGTTTCTCCAGGCATCATGACAAGATATCTGCCGGGAAGAGATATGTAGGTAGTCAGTGAGGCGCCTTTTGTGTCCCTTTCATCTCTTTCAACCTGGACTATAAGTTCCTGGCCCTTCTTCAGGCAATCCTGCACCCTTGCCCTTTTGCCCCCTTCATCGCTTTTCAGGTATTCGGGCTTTATGTCTCTTGCCTGTAAAAATCCGTGTTTCTTCTGGCCGAAGTCGACAAATACCGCCTGAATACTGGGTTCCACCCTTATAATGACGCCTTTGTATATATTTCCCTTGAGATGTTTTTTTGAGGAAACTTCCACATAGAAGTCAACCAGAACTTCTTCTTCGACTATCGCCACCCTTTTTTCTTCCGGGTATATCGCGTTTATTAATATTTTTTTAATCATTGGAAATCATTTTCATCTTTAGAGTCCTCCGGAGGTTGAATGTCCAATTCTCGGTACAATAAACAGACGGCATCGCTTAATGGCAGATCCGGATACCGGATTGTCGCCTCTATAGCTTCTTCAAGCGGGTAATCCGCTTCATGCCCGCCGGGATATATGATCCTGATGAATCTCCTTTTCAATAGATAGCACTTTTTTCTGCCGCCTTTTTTGTCCGCCAAGGGGATGATCACATGTTCAATGTCTTCTTCCAGCCCGTAGCGTTTTATTAATTCATTAATCGATTCCATAAAATTTAACTTTTCAGTTAGTTATGGATATAAGCATTATCAGGAATCTGAAACCGGGTCTTCATCCCTGGGAGATATCATTATCGTGGCCCATATGGATACCGGGTCCGGGTCGATATTGTCTATTCCGTCAGGGAATGTCTTCATGAAAATCTCCCTGTTCCTCAGATAGCGGAGCGCCATGGCGTCAAGTAATTTCCGTCTGGCTCCTTTTACCGTCTCTGTTGAAGCGTCTTCCCGTGCGATTTTTTTTACCAGCGCGTTGACGTTTTCGCGTTCCTGAACAAGGAGGTCTTTATTCCCATCGTCACCGCGATCCCTGGCCCGGTGAAGGGAATCTGACATCTCGCTGTTACTCCTAAGCTGTTTCATTACCGTTACGCTGATTTTAAAAATTTCTTCAGATTTCAAATATCACCATATATCCCGATAAAACAGACTGCATTAAATCATTATACATTAAACCTGAAATTGATTATAGCTCCATCCCTGACTTCATATGTTTTTCCTTCAAGCCTGACCAGCCCTTTTTCACGGGCGGCGGCCATGCCGCCGTGTTTAATTAAGTCATCGTATAGAACAACCTCCGCCCTGATAAAACCTCTTTCTATGTCGGAATGGATCTTTCCGGCGGCCCTCTGGGCGTTCGTCCCTTTTTTTATTGTCCACGCCCTCACCTCGTCTTCTCCGACGGTAAGAAAGGATATAAGACCGAGGAGATCGTATGAAACGCGGATAAGCCTGTCCAGGGCAGGCTCAGTGATACCGAGATCATCAAGGAACGCCACCGCCTCTTCCGGCGAAAGCTGGGCGATCTCCATCTCGATTTTGCCGCACATGGATAGTATATCCACCTGCCTGCCTTTTAAAAGCGCCCTGAGAGCTGAAATTAATGCTGCGGTCTTTTCTGAATCAATATCTTTTTCGGCGACATTCAATACAGTCACCGTTGGTTTTATAGACATAAACTGCAGATGTCTCATCGCCTGCTGTTCCTCGTCGGAAAACTCAATATCCCGGAGAGGCGTCTCTTTTTCGAGTATCTCCCGGCATTTGAGCAGCAACTGCTTTTCCGTCTCATCAGGCTTTTTCCCCCTCTTTAATCCCTGCTCCATCTTCCCGATCCTCTTTTCGACGAGTTCTAGATCACCGAAGATCATCTCAAGCTCGACTGTCCCAGCGTCGCGCACAGGGTCTACTTCTCCCAGTGGGTGTGTTACGGACGCATCTTCGAACGCCCTGATAACATGGACAACGGCGTCGGCATCTTTTATCAGTTCAGAGACCTTCCTGTTCTGTTCGGTATCCCCCTTTGTGAGGCCGATATAGTCGATATATTCTACGGTTGCGTGAGTGATCTTCTTCGGCCTGTAAATCTCTGCGAGTTTATCAATCCTCGCGTCAGGGACCTTTACAACTCCCATATGCGGTTCATCCGTTACCGTCGGATATATTGTGGTCTCGAGGTCCAGTCCTGTCAGCGCGTTAAATATTGTGGTCTTTCCCGAGTTTGCAAGTCCTGTAACAGCTATCTTCAAGGCCTTCTCCGTGAGCTTAAACGTCTATGTTCTATAAACATTAGTGTAATTCGGTTACTCACATATTATATCAGACTCATTTAAATACGGAAACAGAACAGGATTTCCCCGGGCCGTTTCCCCAGGCTATTTTCTGTCGATTGACTTTAGCCGACAGCGATGTTTAAACTTATTTTCCATGAAAAAAGATTTGATGAAAATATTGAGAGGCTCACTTGATTCAATCGGCGTGTCTCCAATGCCTGATATAGAAATTGAGATACCGAAGGCCGTGTCTTTTGGTGATCTTTCCCCCCCGGTTGCGATGGGGTTGGCGAAACAGCTGAAGAAATCCCACCGGGAAATAGCCGGAGATATTGTGAATTCAATAAAAGACAGCAATATTTTTGAAAAAATAGATATAGCCGGACCGGGGTTTATAAATTTCACGTTCACCCGGGAATATCTGTATTCATCGCTGAAATCTCTCCTGTCAGGCCGCAAATCGTTCTTGAGAGAGGAGGTCGGCAATAACAGAAGGGTGCTGGTCGAGTTTGTCAGCGCGAACCCGACGGGACCACTTCATATCGGCCATGCACGCGGCGCGGCCGTCGGCAACGCGCTCTGCAATCTGCTCGAGGAGTCGGGGTTTGAGGTTGAACGTGAATATTATATCAATGACGCGGGCCGCCAGATAAAAATGCTTGCCTTGTCTGTCTATTCGAGATATCAGCAGCTTGTCGGAATAGAAGCCGGGTTTCCCGAGGACGGGTACCGCGGGCAGTATATCGATGAAGAGGCGGCTGAACTGTATTCACAGGTAAAAGAAAGATACAAAGGCGTTCCGTTTCAGGAGTGCGAAGAAGAGATTGGCGGTTGGGCGTATTCCAGGATGATGGAGCTGATTAAAAAGGACATCGCCTGCTTTGCCGTCAAGGACTTTTCAAACTGGGTAAGCGAGAAAGATCTTTATGAAAAAGGGGACGTCAGCCGGGCAATCAAAGAGCTGGAGGATAAAGGATTTATTTACGGGAAAGACGGCGCGGTCTGGTTCAGGTCAACCGCTTTTGGAGATGACAAGGACCGGGTTGTTATCAAGAGCGACGGAGAATATACATATTTTGCCTCTGATATCGCGTACCACAGGAACAAGCTCGAAAGGGGTTTCGATGTTATCATTGATATATGGGGGGCTGACCACCACGGATATATTCCCAGGATAGAATCCGTGATGAAGGCCTTCGGTTATGACATCTCCGGGTTCAGGGTGATTCTTGTGCAGATGGTCAATCTGTTGAAGGATGGGTCCCCCTTGCAGATGTCAAAGAGGGCGGGCAATTTCGTTACTCTCAGCGAAGTTGTGGATCTTGTCGGGGCGGACAATGCGAAATTCATATTTCTGACAAGAAAGTCCGACAGTCATCTGGATTTCGATATTGATCTGGTTACCGCGACCTCGGCCGAGAACCCTGTCTATTATGTCCAGTACGCGAATGCGCGGATAAACAGTATTTTTGCAAACGCGGAAGCAGCGGGAATAGATACTGAAAACATGGGTGACGTCGGTTTCCAGGTGCTCTCAAACAGGGAGGAACTGGAGTTAATCAAAAAACTGCTTGCCTATCCGATGGTTCTTGAAGGTGCAGCAAAGGCGTATGAACCTCACAGGATAACGTTTTATCTCCAGGAACTGGTGGCCATGTTCCATTCCTATTATCACAAATATAAAGTCCTTACGGATGATGCCGGAACCGGCAGGGCAAGGCTTGCCCTCTGCGGGGCAATAAAGATTGTCCTTGGGGATGCGCTCGGGATACTGGGCGTGACCGCCCCCGAGAAGATGTAATCCAGGGGCTGACCGGAGCGCTCGCAATCAGGTCCCCACTGCCGGATGAATCGTTGAGTATTCGGGCATTGCCCCGAGTATTTTATGGATATGAAACGATATTGACATATTAGAGTCTATATTGCTTAAATAAACCGATGATAACTAAAACCGATAAGATATGGATGGACGGCGAACTTGTCGACTGGGATAAGGCGCAGGTCCATGTGCTGACGCATACGCTTCATTACGGCCTTGGCGTTTTTGAGGGTATCCGCTGTTATAAAACAGCGGAAGGGTCTGCTATTTTCCGTCTTGATGACCATGTTGAGAGGTTCTTTCAGTCCGCGCATATCTTTATGATGAAAATTCCATTCTCAAAAGACGAGATAAGGTCGGCTATAATCGAGACGGTCAGAATCAACGGACTCAGGGAATGTTATATCAGGCCGCTTGCATACATAGGCTATGGCAGTATGGGGTTATATTCAACGGAAAATCCCGTTAAGGTTTCGATAGCGGTATGGCCGTGGGGCGCTTATCTCGGAGATGAAGGTCTCGAAAACGGCATACGGATAAAAGTATCATCATTCACAAGGCACCATGTGAATTCCTCGATGACAAGAGGCAAGGTCTGCGGTTATTACGTGAATTCACAGCTGGCCAAAAACGAGGCGAAGTCATGCGGATATGACGAGGCCCTGTTGCTTGATGCACAAGGGTATGTGTCGGAAGGGAGCGGTGAGAACATCTTCATCATCAGAAACAACCAGATTAAAACAACGCCGCTGACATCCATACTCGAGGGGATAACAAGGGACACAATTATAAAAATCGCCGGAGACAACGAAATAACCGTAAAAGAGGAATGCTTCACGAGAGACGAAATATATATATCCGATGAGGCGTTCTTTACCGGCACGGCAGCGGAGATTACGCCTATCAGAGAGGTCGACAGCAGAACCATAGGCAACGGCGGACGTGGCGAAATAACGGAAAAACTTCAGTCGATCTTCTTCGATATTGTTAAAGGCAGGAACAGCAGATACGATCCCTGGCTCACAAGGATCTGAAAAACCACAGCAAAAAGCATCCTCAGCAAAGCGGAGGATGCTTTTTTGCGATTTACGAACGAAACTCAATCATGTTTTAGTCATAACCGGGTGCTTCCTGTTCTTTTTTGTGGCACTTTATACAGTCCGCAATCTTGAAGGCCTTCTCTCCATTATGGCATGAGCCGCACTATTTTCCTGCATTCATATCGGCCATCGTCATCTTTGTGGAGCCTTTTTCATCTTGAAAAGCTTTGTGTGGCAGCTATTGCATTTCAGTCCTGCATCAAAATGTTTTTTACCGTCAAAGACAACCTTCCCGAGCTTGCCGCCTGTGAATTCCGCTGTTTTCCCAGGAGGCACCGCAAGAGCGCTTCCCATAAAAAATACCAATGAAATAGTAAACGTCATAAGTGAAACCACAATCCGCATCTAATCACCCCCTTTCCTTAACATAGATTTAGTCTGCCTGATATCCAGGTCAGGTAAAGATATTATTCTAATATAATATAGTATAGCAATAATACTATTTCTTCTGCAAAGCTTCTTTTCTTTTGTTTCAGCACACCCGCATTAATCACAGCTTTAAGGAAGATGGTAATGCAGAGTATCCGCAACAGGCGGAGTTAACAATTATTTGTTTATGATTTTTTTATGGTCCCTATCCATAAATTCAGTCCCTCTTTCTGTCATTCCGGCGGTCCTTAAGCCGGTCGACGCGACTCTCGCGAGGACTTACATCGAGAATCCAGTCTTTTTATTAAGTTCTTGATGCCCGACTAAGGACATCGGGCAAAAAAATAAAAAACAGCAATTTATGGACAGATTCCATATAGGGCTGAACTATTAAAGAAAATTAAGCCTGTTGCATATTTCCCAAACGATGATACAAGCAAGGGTGCCGCCGTCAATAGAAAAATAAGTCACGAATTGCTTTATTGAATTGCATCGTGTTAATATTTTTTTAAAAAATTCAGGAGAACTCTATGGCTGAAGATATCAAAATTGGCTTGACTTTCGATGATGTTTTACTGCTGCCCGCCAAGTCCGATGTGCTACCCAAAAATGTCGATCTTCGCACCAGCCTGACAGGCAGGATAAAACTCAACATCCCGATCTTAAGCTCGGCAATGGATACAGTAACGGAAGCCTCCCTGGCCATAGCGATAGCGCGAGAGGGAGGAATCGGAATTCTTCACAGGGCGATGCCCCCGGAAAGACAGGCCTTTGAGGTCGACAAGACCAAAAAATCAGAAAGTGGCATGATAATCGATCCGATAACCATCTCTCCAGGCGCCCCGATATCGGATGCAATGGCATTGATGGAAAAATATAAAATTTCCGGCGTACCTGTTACCGTAGACGGCGAACTTATCGGTATTCTTACGAACAGGGACCTGAGGTTTGAAACACACCTTACCAAGAAAGTTTCCAGTGTAATGACAAAGGACCGCCTTATAACATCGGGTGTCGGTACGACGCTTGAGGAGGCAAAAGGCCTTCTGAATAAGTATAAGATAGAGAAACTCCCTATTGTCGACAAGGGGTTCAGGCTGAAAGGCCTCATCACAATAAAAGATATCGAGAAACGCAAGAAATATCCGCATTCCTGTAAAGACAGGCACGGCAGACTGATGGTCGGGGCCGCGGTAGGCACCGGTGAAGACACAATGGAGAGGACAAAGCTTCTTGTTGATGCCGGAGTTGATGTGCTGGTTATTGATACCGCTCATGGCCATTCAGCATCGGTAATTATGACTCTGAAGGCCATCAAGAAGAAATTCGACATAGACATTATTGCGGGTAATGTGGCCACCGCAGCGGGGACTCTCGATCTTATCAAGGCGGGCGCGGATGCCATTAAAGTCGGCATCGGTCCCGGGTCGATATGCACAACCAGAATTGTGGCCGGCACGGGAGTGCCCCAGATTACCGCGATCACGGATTGTTGCTCGGTGGCAAAAAAATACCATATTCCGATTATTGCCGACGGGGGAATAAAATATTCCGGTGATATAACAAAGGCCCTTGCAGCCGGAGCGCACTGTGTTATGATCGGAAGCCTGTTCGCGGGCACAAGCGAGTCCCCGGGAGAAATAATCCTTTATCAGGGGAGAAGCTACAAGGTTTACAGGGGCATGGGTTCTATAGGCGCCATGGAGCAGGGCGCGAAAGACCGGTATCAGCAGGAGGGAGTTGAATCACCAAAGCTGGTTCCGGAGGGAGTTGAAGGACGGGTCCCCTACAAAGGGCTTCTGTCCCAGAGCGTACTCCAGCTTTTGGGGGGCGTGCGGTCGGGAATGGGATATTGCGGTGCAAAAAATCTCTCTGAATTGAGGAGAAAAGCAAAGTTTATACAGATTACAAACGCCGGATTAAGAGAAAGTAATGTTCACGATGTTATAATAACAAAAGAGGCGCCCAACTACAGATCTGAATGATAACAAGATAAATCTTCCTCTTTCATTTTACGCACAGACCGCTTCAAAATATCGTTGGAGGCACAACGACACGGGAGAATCATTTGAATTATGCATGAAGACAAAATATTAGTTCTCGATTTTGGTTCTCAATACACCCAGCTCATCGCACGCAGAGTCAGGGAAGGCAGAGTGTATTCCGAGATATTTCCGTTTAATACCCCTGTATCAAAGATAAAAAAGTTTTCGCCAAAGGGCATAATACTTTCAGGCGGGCCGTCGAGTATTTATGACAGGAAGGCGCCAAAACTGGATAAAAGGATACTCGGGCTTGGTGTGCCTGTACTCGGCATATGTTACGGCATGCAGTATCTCGCTCATTTCTATGGGGGAAAGGTGGCGAAGGCGCAGAAGCGTGAGTACGGCAGGGCGGAGCTTCATGTAGATGATGACAGGGATCTTCTCAGTAATATATCAAAGAAATCGTCGGTATGGATGAGCCATGGCGACATGATAGATAAGCTGCCGGGCGGTTTCAGAATAATAGCGCATACCGAAAATTCCCCGGTGGCCGCCATGGCGTCGGAAGACAACAAATTATATGCCCTCCAGTTTCATCCAGAGGTTGTTCATACGGACGGGGGGAAGAAGATACTGAAGAATTTTGTTTACAGGATATGCGGCTGCAGGCCGACATGGACCATGAAATCCTTCATTGAGACGGCAAAGCAGGAGATCAGGGAGAAGGCCGGAGACCGACGGGTTATATGCGGGATAAGCGGAGGTGTGGATTCCGCTGTTACGGCAGCCCTTGTCCATGAGGCTGTCGGCGACGCACTGACATGTATCTTTGTTGACAACGGTTTGTTAAGGTACGGCGAGGCGGAGAAGGTCGAAGCTACTTTACGCAAGAATTTTCATATGGACATCCGGTGTGTTGACGCTTCCGGGATATTCCTGAGGAAGCTTAAGGGAGTCACGGACCCCGAGAAGAAGAGGAAGATCATCGGTAATGAATTCATAAAAGTCTTCGAAAAAGAGGCCGCCAAGATCAAGAATGTCGGATTCCTCGCCCAGGGGACGTTATACCCGGACGTAATAGAAAGCGTTTCCTTTAAGGGCCCGTCAGCTATAATTAAGAGTCATCACAATGTCGGTGGCCTTCTGGAAAAGATGAAGCTTTCGCTCATCGAGCCGCTCAGGGAGCTTTTTAAGGACGAGGTCCGCCTGCTGGGCAAGGCGCTCGGAATGTCAGATGAGATTATCAACAGACATCCGTTCCCGGGTCCGGGACTCGCCATAAGATGTATCGGTGAGGTGACGAAAGAGAGGATAGCGGTTATCAGGGAAGCCGACACGATTTTACTCGAAGAGATAAAAATGGCCGGCGTTTACGGGAAAATATGGCAGGCGTTTGCTGTCCTGCTTCCCGTAAAGAGCGTCGGCGTCATGGGTGACGAGAGGACGTATGACAATGTGGTCGCCGTCAGGGCGGTTACGAGCACGGACGGGATGACAGCCGACTGGGCGAAGATACCTTATGATCTCCTCGGCAAAATATCAAACAGGATCATTAATGAAGTGAAAGGCGTGAACAGGGTGGTTTATGATATTAGTTCAAAGCCACCCGGCACAATTGAATGGGAATAAAAAGACCGCGTTTTTCTTACCGCATATGGATATAAAAAAATACCTCAATGAAAAAAAAGAGGTTGTTGACTCTTTCTTTCATCTATATTTCAAGGATTTGCAGGGGCCGCCCATACTCCGGGAGGCCATGGCCTATTCACTCTTCGCCGGCGGCAAAAGGATGCGTCCCATACTTGCCATCGCCTCATGCGAGGCTTGCGGCGGAGATCCGGAGGAGATCGTGCCTTACGCGTCAACCCTTGAGCTTATCCATACGTACTCCCTTATTCATGACGACCTTCCGTCCATGGATAACGATGACCTGAGGAGGGGAAAGCCGACAAACCACCGGGTCTATGGAGAGGCGATCTCCATATTGACGGGAGACGCACTGCTTACCGAGGCCTTCAGGATACTCGCAAATACCGCTCCCGGTTGTAAAATGGATGCGGCGAGCCTGTTGCAGGCGATACAACTGATTGCGGACGCGTCCGGATGTAATGGAATGGTTGCGGGACAGGTGCAGGATATTCTTTCAGAGAATATTCCGGCCGATAGGGAGACTCTTGATTTCATCCATATGCACAAAACCGCCGCGCTTATCCGTGCGTCCGTGAAACTTGGGTTTATACTGTCCGGAGGCGATGACGACAAAGATGCGGCGCTCACCTCGTACGGCAATAATATCGGGCTTGCCTTCCAGGTGACAGATGATATACTTGATATAAAGGGCGAAACCGAACATCTTGGTAAAAAAGTTGGTTCGGACGAGAAGATAAACAAGATGACATTTCCCCGTCTGTACGGGATAGAAAAGTCCCGGGAAATCGCTGAACAGCTTGTTTCCGACGCCGTGGCGTCGCTTGGCGTATTTTCCACGGAAGCAGATACCTTAAGGGAGATAGCAATGTATCTTCTTAACAGGAGAAACTGATGATCCTCGAAAAAATAAATTCACCTTCTGACCTTAAAAAACTCGGCATGGACGAACTTAAAGTCCTCGCGGATGAACTCAGGGAAACCATAATCCAGACCGTATCGGTCAACGGAGGACACCTTGCCTCGAGTCTGGGCGTGGTGGAACTTACAATAGCGCTCCATTACAACTTTGATTCTCCGGTTGATAAGATAGTCTGGGACGTCGGTCATCAGGCTTACAGCCATAAGCTTCTGACCGGGAGGAGAGAGAGGTTTTCCTCTATCAGGACAGAAAACGGGATTTCCGGTTTCCCTAAAATGTCGGAGAGCGTTCATGACGCCTTTGGAACCGGGCATAGTTCAACTTCAATTTCCTCGGCGCTGGGTATAGTCGAGGGGCGTGACAAAAACGGCGAGAACTTCAAGGTGATCGCTGTTATAGGAGACGGAGCCCTTACGGGGGGGCTTGCCTTTGAAGGCCTCAATAACGCCGGGCACCTCAAAAAAGACCTTATAGTGATCCTCAATGACAACGAGATGTCCATATCGAAAAATGTCGGGGCCCTTTCAGCGTACATGAACAGAATACTCACCGGAGAGTTTTACCGGAAATTCAAGAGAGAGACCAAATCATTCCTGGAGGGTCTTCCCAAGGTCGGCGCTCCTGTTGCAAAGATTGCCCAGAAGACCGAAGAGACTATCAAGGGCCTGCTGCTTCCGGGAGTTTTATTCGAGGAGCTGGGCTTTGACTATGTCGGCCCCATTGACGGACATAATATCGAGCTTCTTATCGACACGCTGAAAAGAATAAAACCTTCGACATCCCCCACTCTGATCCATGTAATTACGAGAAAAGGCAAGGGCTATGAATTTTCCGAAAAGAATCCCAGTTTTTTTCATGGTGTCGGCCCGTTTGAACTTGAAACAGGCTCACAGATTTCATCTCCCGGAGCCTCAACCTACTGCAGCGCGTTTGGGGATTTTCTTACTGAAATGGCAGCCGGGGACAAAAGGATCATAGCCATTTCGGCGGCAATGAAAGAAGGCACGGGACTGGATGCTTTTGCAAAGAAATATCCCGACAGGTTCTACGATGTCGGAATCGCCGAACCACACGCCGTCACGTTCGCTGCGGGATTGGCGACAAGGGGGCTCAGGCCGGTTGTCGCCGTATACTCAACTTTTCTTCAGCGGGCTTACGATGAGGTAATTCATGACGTATGCCTGCAGCAACTGCCGGTCATATTTGCGATAGACAGGGCCGGGATAGTAGGAGAAGACGGTCCGACGCACAACGGCCTCTTTGACATCTCATTCCTGAGACATATACCGAACCTTGTGGTGATGGCCCCGAAAAACAGGGAAGAACTAAGGCTTATGCTTGATTATGCCCTGAAACATGATGGCCCCTCGGCAATAAGATATCCCAGGGGACTGACACCTGATGAAGTTGAAATGCCGGTTCAGGAAATAGTTACTGGAACCAGTGAAGTCCTGAAAGAAGGGACGGACGTTGCGTTAATAGCTCTTGGGAGCCGTGTAGTTCCGGCCTTAAAGGCGGCGGCGAAGCTTGATAGCGCGGGTATTAATGCTATGGTTATTAACGCGAGATTCGCCAAACCCCTGGATACCGATATGATTTTATCGGTCACTTCCAGTATCACCAGGTTAATCACTATCGAGGAGAATGTCCTTGGGGGCGGATTTGGCGGCGCCGTAATAGAATTCCTGAACGATTCGGAGATAAGCAATATTAAAGTAAAACGCCTTGGTATACACGACAGATTTGTGGAACAGGGCAGCCGGGATGGACTGCTGGCGAAATACGGCCTTGATGAAGAGGGAATATTCCGTGCCGCGCTCGCACTAGTGAGGGAGTCGACTTACACCAACCCGTTGCTTTCATGAAATCCGCAGCTGAATTTTTTAAATATTAGCATAACCTGAAAATACTGTTCGGACCGGTGCGCCAAGCTGACGTTTGGGAGCAGTAAACACACACCTTGTCGCAAAGCGGCTTCCGGCAAGGGTTTCCGGACGAAGGGCAAAAATGGCGTGTGCCTACTCCTTCTTGGCCGGTTTGGGCAGTGCCGATATGCTTAAAACGCTTGCTGG
>JAJRYC010000109.1 GCA_024275975.1 Nitrospirota bacterium
CAACTGGCGTGGATGAAAGAGACCCTGGCGGCGGTGGTCGTGAGCGAGGAACAGGGCGAGGTTGACAAGTTCCGCAGATGGGATTTGGATATTACCCCGCACCGCAAGCTCATCAAGCAGGGCTTTGAGTTGCAAGACGGGACTCGGGTTGACCTTGAAGAGGCCTTCAAAAAGGAAGAACACCCCTTCCGGGTGGCCATTGTGTGCGCCATGTGGCTGACCGGGTTCGACGTGCCCAGCCTTTCGACGCTTTATCTGGATAAGCCGCTCAAGGCCCATACCCTGATGCAGGCAATTGCGCGCGCCAACAGAGTAAATGAAGGCAATAACAACGGCCTTATTGTGGATTACTGCGGAATCCTCAAAAACCTCCGCAAGGCTCTGTCCACCTTTGCCGGCACAGCCGACGGCGGACATGGCGGCGAAGACGGTGACGGTGAGCGCGACCCGGCAAAACCGGAAGACGAGCTTCTGTCTGGGTTGCAGGAAGCAATTGCCTTTGTCCGCTCCTTTATTGAAGAAGGTAACGCTTCCCTGGACGAGATTATCGAGAAGACCGGTTTTGAGCGCAACGCGGCTATTGTGGCTGCGAAAGAAGCGGCCAACGAAAACGATGAGACCCGGAAACGGTTCGAGGTCATGAGCCGGGAGATGTTCAGGAAGTTCAAGGCGTGCATCAATATCAAAGCCGTCAATGCCCATCGAAAAGAGTACGACGCTATCAATATCGTTTATAAAAGCCTTCAGCAAGACCGGGATAAGGCGGACATCAGCGATATCATTCGTCAGCTTCACCAAATTGTGGATGAAGCTATCGACACAAAAGCAAACCGAGTCGCAGAGCCGATAGCACCTTACGACATCAGCCGGATTGATTTTGACCGGCTCCGCAAAGAGTTCGAACGGAACCCGGCAAAACGAACCACGGTTCAGAATCTGAAACAGGCCATCGAGAAAAAGCTGCTTCGGCTTCTGGCACAAAACCCTTTACGAACGGATTTCCAGAAACACTATGAAGAAATAGTCGCCGAATACAACCGGGAGAAAGACCAGCTCACCATCGAGAAAACATTCGAGGCTTTACTCAAGCTCGTTGATGCGCTGGATGTGGAAGAACGCCGGGCAATACGGGAAGGTCTTGATGAGGAATCTCTGGCTCTGTTCGATCTGCTGAAAAAGCCCGACCTGAAAGTGACGGATATCCGGAAGATCAAAAAGGTGGCTGCGGAGTTACTTGCCACATTGAAATCAGAGAAGCTCAAAATAGACCATTGGCGCGACAAGGAATCTACTCGAGATGCTGTAAGGATCGCCATACGGGATTTCCTGTGGAGCGACCAGACCGGTTTGCCGATCAGTGCCTACACCGAAGATGAAGTCGGCGTGAAGGCCGAGGATGTCTTTCGGCACGTATATCGGGCCTACCCGACGGTGCCTTCACCTTTCTACTCAGCGGCCATATGAGGAAAAATAATGAATGAACGACCTTATTTGCTGAAAATCAGGCTGCTTGATATCGAGCCGGAGATCTGGCGGCGTTTTGTGGTGCCTGCCGGCATTACACTGGATCGGCTCCATGATGTCATTCAGATTGTCATGGGGTGGACCGACAGCCATCTCCACGAGTTTACCATCGGCAAGAAACGATACACAGAGTACCCGGAGTACAAAGATGACGGGCTGGCGTGCGGCAGATATCGCCTCGGTGATCTGATCAAACAAAAAGGCCGGACTTTTGGATATCTCTATGACTTCGGAGACAGCTGGGAACATGAACTGATTATTGAAGAAAGCCGCTATTTCAACCCTGCACTGAGGACTGAAATAGTCTGCCTTGACGGCGCAAGAGCCTGCCCGCCTGAGGATGTGGGCGGTGTGCCCGGTTACTTTGAATTCTGTAAGGCTCTGAAGGACCCGAAACATGAAGAGCATGAAAGCTATATGGAATGGTCCGGTGGTGATTACGACAGTGAAGGTTTTGATGCCGATGCTGTCAACTGGGAGTTGATGAAATATCTGCGCTGGTCCCGGGACAGGTATCAAAACTGTGGCGGGATTGAATGAAACAGGATAAAGACAAAGGAAAGCAGATGCTTGGAACAAAACAAAGAGGGGGTAGGTCTACACATTTCACAAACAATAAAGAATGATGACAAGAGAAAAGCCCAATGTAGAAAAAATCGCCTGGAGCGGACGGCTCAGGGCTGTTCGAAGTAGTAATTTAGGGGACATCCTATTGACTACGTTGACTAACTATACTGCTGAGTTCTTTTCAGCCTCGATTTCACTTCAGGATTCCTCCAGACCGGATACAACTGATATCTATCCACAGATTACACAGATTTACGCAGGTTAGACAGGATTAACAGGATGGACTTTCCCATTTCAACTCAGGGCTGTTTTGGACAATACTGTGTAGATAGATGACATTTTGTAACGACAGACAAAAATAAAAACGCAGGATTGAATATTCAGTTTAGGTTTGATATGATAGAATAAAAAGAAACCCCCGTCTCATTTTAATAGAGTATTAGAAGTGGATATATGAAGGGATAATGACACGGATATGAATACAATATCAATTGAAGATTAAATGCTTCAATAAAGGATTGACCGTAACAGCGTAAAATCTTTAGTTTAACTTGAAAAATGGAGATTATAAAATTTATTGCAGACGTTAATGTAGAAAGATCAATAGTAGATTATCTATCAGAAAATGGGTATGATGTGAAATGGATTCCAGATTATAATTGCGAAATCCTTGATGAAGACCTTTTAGATCTGGCAAATGCAGAAAAGAGGATTCTGCTAACCAATGACAAAGATTTTGGTGAGTTGGTTTTTTTGCAAAAGAGTCTCTCTACAGGAATAATTCTTCTTAGAGTCAAAGGACAGCGAGCAGAGGATAAGGTTAAGCTAATCAAGAAGCTTTTGAATAATTATAGTGATAAGCTCTTTAATCATTACACGGTAATTACAAGGAAAAAAATAAGAATTATATCCATGGAGGAAATAAAATGACCGAGGAAAAACTTCTAAATCGGATTGTTACTAATCCTAAAATAATGCTTGGAAAGCCGGTTATTAAGGGAACCAGGTTGACAGTAGAGATAATCCTTGAGAAGATTGCTTATGGTGAAACAATAGAAGATCTCAAAAAAGATTATCCTTTTCTTACAGAAGATGATATTAAAGCAGCCCTTTTGTATGCAGCTAAGCGATTAGCTCATGAAGAGGTGTATGCTGCATAAATAATTTGTCAAAATGAAAGAAGGTAAGCGTCAAATGGAGAACAACGAGGGGAAGTTCAGGTCTACACATTTCACAAACAATAAACAGTGATGACAAGAGCAAAGCCCAACACAGAAAAAATCGCCTGGCGCGGACGGCTCAGGGCTGTTCAGCCCCGCATTCGCCTCTTGCGCTCTTTTGACGAGCGGCACCACAGCTACCAGGGGTATGTGCTCCGCATTGACGGAACATGCGGGGACGAAACCAGTGAGTTCCTGATTGCTGTTGGAAAGGCTGCAAATGAGAAGCACCGGTTTTGTGCTGGTATGGAGGTGAGCGGTTTATCGGTACCGGTTCCTGATCCGCGGCTTGAGACAGCCGGATTCTATAAGACGAGCAGGATCAGGATAGAGAAGAACGTGGAAGATGCTTTGCCTGCTGGTCCGCCCTTTCTTGGTGTGCCGCCTGATCTGCCGACGTACCGGCAGCGCGGGCACCGGAGACTGGATGCCAGGACTTATGACTCCAAATGCCTGACCTGTATCTGGGGCTGCAGGATGCCTGTGGAAATTACAGTTGATCACTGGAATCCGTCACAGAAAAAGTACCGCTTTGAGACCTTCTGCTACGGGCCGAAAAGCTGTCCCATCTACCGGGCCGGGCCCAGGCGAATGGTGCCGGGACGAAAAGGCATGTCATATACTGAAGAGGACTGGGTTGATGAAGAGGAGACTTCGCACAGGGGTGCGGATGATTGAGAACCACAGAGTTCTCAACATGTTACATCCTCCTCTGATTAAACACTCATACATACCAAATCATTTTTCCCATACCCCATGCAAGTCACCAAGTCTCCAGGTAAGCTAATATGAGTTGTGCTATAATTATAAGGTAGTCGGTACTTCAGACAGGAGGCTTTTATGAAATCAATAAATATAGAGATTCCCGAGGATATTTTGTTATCCGTCAAGCTTCCGAAAAAGAGAATCAAGGAAGAGTTGAAAAAAGAGCTTGCACTTTACCTGTATAAAGAAGGAATCCTCTCCCTGGGGCCTGCAAGACGACTGGCAAATATGGACAAGGTAGCATTCCATCTTCTACTGGGACAGAGGAGAATTGAAAGACATTACGATGAAGAGGACTATGAGAAATACCAGAGACAAATTGCGAGATGGATGAAAAAATAGTCGTAAGCAACTCCACGCCACTCATTAACTTTTCCAACATAGGTCAGCTTGAAATACTTCAAGTATTGTTTGGGAGGATTGTAATCCCCGAGGCGGTCTGGGAAGAAGTAGTGGTCAAAGGTTTTCACTATCCTCCGTCACAACTCATCAAAGATGTCCCCTGGATTAGCAGAAAGGGTATAATTTCTCGTGAGCTTTACAATACTGCATTAAGAGATAACCGGGAACTTTAAAGTTAAAAAGAATGGGTGCCACAGGTGAGATAGCTAAGCAGCTGAAAAAGGCCCTTGATGAATGTGAGCGCCTGAAGGAGGAAAACAGAAGGCTTCGGGCTCTCCTATGCATTCCGGAAGAAAAGCAAAATAAAATTTTTACTGATACCTCAAGTTTTTCATCCAGGGACAGGATAGCTATCTTTAGAAGTCTTTTCAGGGGGCGGGAGGACGTTTTTGCCCTACGTTGGGAAAATAGACACGGAAGATCAGGCTATTCACCAGCATGTGCCAATGAGTGGAAGCGCCCCCTCTGTGAGAAGCCAAAAATAAAATGTGCGGATTGTGAAAACCGTGAACTCCTGTCTCTGACAGATGAGATACTTTGTGATCATTTATCCGGGAAACACACTATCGGAATATATCCTCTTTTACCGGATGAAACGTGCTGGTTGCTTGCTGTAGACTTTGACAAGAGTGTATGGCAGGAAGATGCAGAAGCTTTTCTGAAGACCTGTGACGATATGTGTGTGTCGGCAGGTCTTGAGCGGTCCCGCTCTGGTAACGGTGGACATGTCTGGATATTCTTTGAATCACCCGTTCAGGCTTCCTTAGCCAGAAAACTTGGTTCAGCCATCCTTACTTGTACCATGGAAAGGTCCAGACATATTGGTCTTGATTCTTACGACAGGTTTTTCCCC
>JAJRYC010000110.1 GCA_024275975.1 Nitrospirota bacterium
AAGGGCAGTGAACTGGTCAATATGTCACAGCTTTACATGTATCATGAGGCCCCTTACTGGGCGTCTGTTGTTCTTGAAAAAGGCATGAAAGCCGGGATCATTGAAAAGAACAAGAAAAACTATGAAAGTCTTGCTCAGGCCAGGATCAATGCACAGGACATGAGACAATCTCTGGAACCTTTACGGCTTGCCGCTGAAGAGTCCAAAGATGGTGAGACCTACAAGAAGCTGGGCCAGGTCTATATGCAACTTGATGACTATAAGAATGCCGCGAAATATTTTGGGCTGGCCTTGAAAAAGGGCGGTTTGAAAAGGCCGGATTCTGTGGCGGTTTATCAGGGCATGTGCTATTTCAACCTTGGCCAGCTAACCAAGGCCAAGAAGTCTTTTGAGCTTGCTGCTAAAGACAAGCGAAGCCGTAAACAGGCCCGCAAGTGGATATCTTACCTGACCAAGGAAAAGAAACGCCTTGATCAGATCAAGGAATATCTAAGCTAGTTTTGCAAGGCGATATATTTAATAAAAAACAGGGTGATAGAGCTATCATCCTGTTTTTTTATTGGTAAAATTATGTATTTAAAGCTTTTCTGGACTTGTGTGTCTTTTTATACTGTTCTATCGTGGTTTATAATTTGGCACCGAACCCTGTTTTTGAGAATTTACAATTGGACAAACTGGGATAGTTTATGACATTACTTGCCCATATCTTGATTACCGCGACCTATGCGCTGGTCGCCGCCTTTGTTGCTTTTTTCTTGCCGGGGGTATTTGCTGATTTCGGTGACGTCACGGCTTTAATTTCTGGCGCAGTTCTGTTTTTGATCGGTCTGCAAATCCACACTATGTATTATTGGAAATTTGGCAAAGAAGATACGGTTGACCGGCTACTGGCCCTGCATCAGGATTATCAGGTCAGTCTTGACAAGCTTGAGGAAAATAAGGCAGAGCTGGATGAATTGCGCGAAAAGATATTTAAGATTGATCATCAGCAGAATACGGAAATCATTTCCGAAATGCATGTCCTGCAAACTCTGCTTAATCAGGTAATCGAGAAATCCGGTAAGTCTTTGGAAGACAAAAGTGCAGGCAAAGGCTTTAAGCCCGGAAAAATAATTATGCAGGAACAGGCGCAGAAAGAGCGCAGTGACGGCGAAGTTCTGAACATTATGCATCATGCGTTGGAAGGCAACAGGGTTGACCTGTATCTTCAGCCCATCGTGTCTTTGCCGTCACGACGCATCGTGCATTATGAATCTTTCAGCCGGGTCCGGGATGAAGAAGATAATGTAATTTTCCCCTCGCAATATCTGAAACTTGCAGAAGATAGCGGGCTTGTCGGTACATTGGACAATCTTTTACTGTTCCGCTGTATACAGGTCATTCGCAAGCTTGGCCCCCGGCGGCCTGACCTGCGGTTTTTCTGTAACATCTCCTCGGTTTCCCTGAATGACAAGGAATTTTTCCCGCAGTTCATTGATTTTATGATGGAAAACCATGATTTGGCGGATAGGCTCATTTTTGAATTTTCACAAAAGGATGTATTGCGTCATTCACCGCTTGTGGGGCGTAGCCTGGCCACGCTCGGGCGGCGGGGTTTCCGCTTTTCCATGGACCATATCATTGATTTAAATATGGATTTGGCGGAGCTTTCCTCGCGCTATTTCCGCTATGTCAAAGTGTCTGCGGAGGCCATACTGGATCAGGAAATAGACATCCATCCTGATGATCTGAAAGAGGCTTTCAGCCGTTATGATCTGGATCTGATTGTTGAGAAAATTGAAAATGACCAGACCATCGTTGAAATTCTGGATTACGGCATGGACTATGGTCAGGGTTATCTGTTTGGGGAACCGCTACTCAGCAGCGATACCCGTTTGGATATTTAGGTCTTGACCCTAAGCATCAATAGATCAGGAAAATAACGCATCAATATCTGATTGGGTTGTATTTCCTGTGGCCTTTGGGTCAAGTCCGGCATGGCCGTCTTCTTCATAGACAACGGGCTTTGGCGGTGCGGCCTGTTCTTTTTTCTCTGCCTGTGCCCTTGCTTTTTGTTGTTTGGCCTGTTCAATAAGGTTTGGTTCTTTGGCAGGGGTCGCTTCTACGACGTCTTCAGGCACGTCTTCTACCACGTCTTCTGGCACATCTGCTGCTACCTCTTCCGCACCCTCATTACCCGCAAACATAAAGTCAATATCTTCCGCGCTGGCTTCTTCGGATGTTTCCGCAACCACTTCAGCCTGTTCCGCAGCCTCAACGTCAGGTGTTTCGTCATCATCAATTAATATGTCATCATCACCATCATCCTGAGGCTCAGCTTCCGCTTCTATTTTGCCATTGAGCAGGTCATCAATTTCTGACTGCTCCATGCCTTCCCCCTCAAGGGCTGGCCCGTTGAGCAGGGCAGCATTCTCGTCGATTTCTGCTTCGGGCTGGCTGTTTGCCGGTTCAACGCCTTCCATAACGCCAAGGATATTCACCAGACGGGATACCCGGTCTTCCACATGTTCCAGTGTACTGACGACTTTGCTTATACGCTGCCCGGTAATATCCTGAAAGGAACAGGCTTCAAAAATCTGCATGACCGCATCATTGACGGTGCCTGTATAGGCTTCCATATCGCTCGAATCAGCTTCCATGATCTGTTCAGCGGATTCCATAATGGTGTTGGTCGCTTTTTCGGTCTGTTGAACGATGGCTTCCAGTTCAAGCCCGGCGCGGGGGATACCCACTTCGTCGCTATGGTCCGGGGACAGGGAGGATATTTCCTGCCGGGCGTCATCGATAAAATCCGCAAGCTCCTTGCATTCCCGGTAAATGGTCATGTCGATGGACTTGAAATAACTTTCAAGGGACCGCATCAGGACTTCAGTCAGGGCCGCGACCTCTGGCAGGGAAACCGTTTTATGGTCACCTGAGCGAAGTCGGTCCACCAAGGGACCGATATGTTCTGGCAAAAGACCCGGGGCCATTAAAAATCTCCGAGTACGGCAGACAGTTTCTGTTTGAGGGTCGCCGCATTGAATGGCTTGACGATATAGTTGTTCACCCCGGCCTTTTTGGCGGCAATGACGTTATCTGTCTTGGATTCTGCGGTGACCATGATGAAAGGCGTTTTCTTGAGCATATCGTCAGAGCGTACTTCCTTCAGCAGCTCATATCCGGTCATGGGTTCCATATTCCAGTCGGAAATGACCATGCCATAACTTTTGCTGCGCATTTTGTTCAGGGCTTCGGACCCGTCACTGGCTTCATCAACATTGTTAAAGCCCAGTTGTTTTAACAGATTGCGAATAATCCGTAACATGGTTTTATAATCATCCACAATAAGGATCGACATTGCTTTATCTACGGCCATAATATTTTACTTACCTGAATTAATAATATCTGTTTGTTTAAGCTGCTTTTGACCACCTCTTGCAGGCGATAATTTCAAATTACCCCAATCCTTTAAAAAAAAGGTTAATGGGAAAGCCACAATATGTTTTTTTTATTTGCTTTATTCCGCCCGGCGTATTAGGGACAGAATGCAGAATAGAATTTATGGAAAAAGACAGATAATATGTCAGAAGTGAAAGAAGCCAGTCTGGCGACGCTGGATGTGGGTCAATCCTATAGCACCGTTAATGTGGTGAGCGACACCGATGTGGTGAAATTTTCAGAAGTAACCGGCGATGTGAACCCCATTCATCTGGATGATGATTATGC
>JAJRYC010000111.1 GCA_024275975.1 Nitrospirota bacterium
AAAGGCGGCTGGCTGAGTTGGATGAGGCTGTGAAGAAGGCCGATTTGACTGCGGAGCCTGTGGCATATGGGGTAGTTGTCATCGGTGGAGGGCAGGCGGCATGACAAAAAATGCATCTATCGTATTGAAGCAGCTTAATAAAAAAAGGTGCAGCTGGCTAGAAGCGACTCGAGAAAATAATTTTGAAGATGGCATTCTAAGGCTTCTGTCAGACCTGTATCCGGACCAGGCGCACTTTATATTTGAGTTGCTGCAGAACGCTGAGGATGCTAATGCAACGCACGTGCAGTTCGAACTCACGAAAGAGAAGCTCATTGTGCGTCACAATGGACGACGGGTTTTTAATAAGGGGGATGTCGACTCAATTACGAGTATAGGCCAGAGCACAAAGAAAGATGATGTCAACCAGATCGGGAAGTTCGGTATCGGCTTCAAGGCCGTATTCGCATACTCGAAGTCCCCCCAAGTCTATTCAGGAGAGTTTAATTTCGAGATTCGAGATCTGGTATGTCCATTTGAGATTCCCTGCGTCAATAAAGGGGCTCAGGAGACAGTGTTCGTGCTTCCATTTAACAATCCATCTAAGCCTTCAGACACATGCTTCCGGGAGATTAAAACCGTATTCGAATCGCTGGACCATACCATCTTGCTTTTTCTAAACAATATTGAATCCATCGAGTGGAATCTTAATGGGGAGGAAAATGGTCTAGCAGTGCGGGAACACATTAGCGATGTCGACCAAAGACTGATTAAGGTTTCCATAACAAACTCAGCAAATAATGATTTGCAGGAAGATGTTTGGTTTCTTAGATTTCAAGGAACGCTGGAACATCATGGAAACCTGAAATGCTCGATTGCACTGATGTTGGGGTTCAGAAAGGAGAATCAGAAGGAGCTTGATGTTGGTAAACCCCTTGCAAAACAAATGAAGGTGGTTCCTGCTGATGGCCGACTTTGTGTATTCTTCCCGGCCGAAAAGGAAACAACAGGGTTAAAAATATATGTAAATGGGCCGTATGCGGCGACTATAGATCGTGCAAGTATACGACATGATCATGAAGATAATCGGGCGATATTCAAAGTGACAGCGCAACTCCTTGTTGAGGCGATGGAGCATTTGAAGGCGGCCGGCATGCTGACGTCAGAATTCTTGGGTGTATTGCCGAATGACGATGATCAATTATCGCCTTTTTATGCAGTCATGAGGGACGCTGTCTATGAGGCACTTAGTAATCGAGCGCTAATACCAAGGCTAAACAGTGGGCATGGCAAGGCTGAGGAGTTGGCGCGTGGTCCGAAAGCGGTAACTGATGTCATCGGTGAAGATGCATTGGAAGTTCTTTTTGATAATGGAAAAAAGCAGTGGGCCGCTGGTGTTATGCAGAACACTAGGGCCGATAAATTGCTTGGTGCTTTGGGTATGCCTTATTGGGGCTATGAAGAGCTTATAGATGCAGTTGAAGAAAAGTATCGTTCCTGGTGGCCCGATGATGATGCATCAAACTGGTTGCGTGGGAAGAATGATGACTGGCTGCAGTCGTTCTACCTTCTGTTACTAACGGCTGCAAAGCGGGAGGATAGAGAAGATGATATCCGTGAATGGAAAATAATAAAGGCACAGGATGGTGAGCTTTTTATCGGAGGCGAAGTTTACTTCCCTATCGAAGGTGATCCTCTTACAACTGAACTGCCTACGGTCTCTGCGGAAATCTTCGAGGGGTTAAAAAAAGAGAGAAAAAAACGACTGCAGGAGTTTTTAGATGCCGCGGGTGTGAAGCAGATAGGTGAGCGTGAAGAACTGCAGCAAATACTTGATCGTTTTTATGCCGAAGATTCAGAAGCACCTGGGAAAAAGAAACACTTAGAACATATCAGGCGTTTTATCAGGTGGAGTGAAGAGGGAAATGGGGCAGGGCTTTTCCGTGACTACTATATCTTTAAAGATTCTACAGAAGAGTACTTTTGTCAGGGACTGCAGTGTTATATCGATAAACCGTTTGAGGAGACGGGGCTTGGTGCTATCTATTCTGATGGAACAGGGCAGGACGAATCACGGTCTGCATTGTGGGCGGGCTATGCCAGAGTAAAGAACTTCATTCGGTTTGCTGAAGCGTGTGGTGCTCAGAAAGTCCTCGAGATCGAGCGGAGTGGTGTATGGAATAATCCGAGAAGAAGCGAGTTGTATGCCGGGACTGGCGGGTCAAGGTCGACCCACACCGGGGTCAATGAAGACTACTATATAGAGTCTCTCGACACACTACTTAAACAAAAAAATGTTGGTATTGCGAGGCTCGTGTGGCGAACACTCACTGGAGTAGAGCCTCGTGTATTAAAGGCGAGATACCGACCAAATCAGCAATACAACATACGAACTGTTCCTTCAGTACTGGTACAGACACTGCGGAGTGCAAAATGGATTCCCGGGAAAGATGGGAAATTTTATTCACCTAGGGAAATGTCCCAAAAGCGGCTTAGAGATGATTTCGAATATGATGATAGAAATGGATGGCTAACGGCTATAGGATTCGCTGAGGAGGAGCAGAAGGCAACAAAGGAATATCGCCAACGCAAGGAAATTGCAAAACAACTAGGCGTTACACTTCAGGATATCGATTTTCTTAAAATGCTCAAAGAATCACCTGAGCAGTATAAAAAGATAAAAAGGCAAGTGGAGGAGATATCAACCCCTACAGAGTTTCCGGAACGTCCATCAGTAGATCCAGAGAGGCGAGCCCAACGCGCAAAGGGGAGGGCTGGCGAGGCTGCAGAAAAGAAGTATGAGGGACGTAATAGGAATGTCCGGGTGTCAGGGCCGGCCGGTGATAAAGTCACATATCTTGAGCAAAGCTATACCAATGATAAAAACCAACTTGTTTGTCAGATGTGTGAAAATGAAATGCCATTTCGGCGCCGAGATGGCCGTTATTATTTTGAGGCGGTGCAGATTATTGATGATCTTGCTAAGGAGCATGTCGCAGCATACGTGGCTCTCTGTCCATTGTGTGCAGCTAAATTCAAAGAACTCATAAAGCGGGACGACAAACATCGCAAAAAATTACGTGATCAAGTTGCTGGTACAAACGAACTCCGAATTGGACTTGACCTAGGGAAAGAGACAGGAAACATCCGATTTGTCGAGAAACATCTATTAGATATACAGGGAATCTTGGCCGGAGAAGAAGAACAAAAACAAGAAAACAGGGAGAGTGCATCTTCTTGATGCGTGATAGCCTGAAATGAGTTATGTAGTGGTCAACTGATTCCGGACACTTTGTTAAGGTCCTTTTCGTAATTCATCGGTGTTGTATAGCCGAGCGTCGAATGCAGAGAGGGCGTTCAGATTTCTGTGTCAACGTCGTGTTGCATAACTCATAAGATCAAAGTTTCAGCGCCGTATCAAGTCGGCCTTCAAAAAATATCGATAACTGCGAGATGGTGAGATTCCAGTTCTGGATCGGCATGGTCCATT
>JAJRYC010000021.1 GCA_024275975.1 Nitrospirota bacterium
GGCTAAAACTATATATCGTGTGCCTACAACTTTTGGCCTCCGCTTATCTTGTCGCTTTTGTAACTGCTCATTTTTTCTATGCTTTTTTGCGGGACTACCCCCAGATTACCAGAAATTAGCTTACATTTCCCAAACGTCAGTATAATAAATGCAAATAAAAAGTCAGATAACATTAAGAGAAATAATAGATTTAATTAGATCCCTGAAAGAAGATATAAGAACGGAATATAGAGCAGAGGTTGTGGGAACATTCGGCTCATTTGTTCGTGGAGAAGAGAACGAGACGAGTGATATCGATGTTCTTGTGGAATTTGATGAAGATGCAGACCTTTTTAATTTTGTTGGTCTCTCCATCTTTCTTGAGGAAAGACTGGGCAGAAAGGTTGATGTTGTTCCCCGTGATACAGTAAGACCCGAGTTGAAGGAGAGAATATTAAAGGAGGCTGTCTCTGTATGAGGGAGTCTAAATTCTTGCTCAAAGACATCCGGTTCCCCAGATAAAATCTTCGCTCCCAAAAATACTGGAAGATCAATAAGAGGAAAGACTTCCCGGCGGTATTTTCGTCCGGTTTCCTCCTGTCACGTCCATTCTTACAGTATCTTTTTTTTAAACCGCAGAGAGCTTGAGGTGACGACCACTATACTGAGAACAAGAAGCGATAATGTCTGGGGCCAGAGAATGTCCATACCGCTGCCCTTCAGGAATATCCCCCTGATGATCACAAGAAAATACCGGAGAGGGTTGATGTACGTCCCGTACTGTATGACCTGGGGCATGTTCTCAATGGGGAACATGAATCCTGAGAGGAGCACCGCCGGGACATAGAAAAGGAACGTCGCCATCATAGCCTGCTGCTGTGTCCTCGATATGGTGGATATGAGAAGTCCCATTCCGAGGACCGAAAGGAGATAGACTGCCGTGTTGAGCGCGAGCCAGGGAAGGGAACCCTGGATCGGAATTTCAAACCAGAAGACCGCCACTGTTGTGACGACAAGCATATCGAAAAACCCTATGGCGGCAAAGGGTATAGTCTTGCCGAGCATGAGTTCTATGGGCCGTAACGGAGTGACCATCAGCTGCTCCATTGTCCCGATCTCCCACTCTCGCACCACGGCCATGGAGGTGAGCAGCAGGCAGGTGAGCATTATAACGATCGCTATAACACCGGGGACATTGTAGTTTTTACTTCTCAGGTCAGGGTTATACCATGCCCGCGCGCGGAGGTCGATCATCGGGTCCGGTGGCCTGATATTCCTGCTTAAATCACCGGAATATTCCATGATGATCCTGTTTATATACTCCATGGCCACGGTGGCGGTGTTTGAGTCGGTGCCGTCCACAATCACCTGTATGGATGTGGGAACTCCCTTCTTCAGGTCTCCTGAAAAGCCGCTGTTTATCCGGATGGTCGCGATGACCTTACCCCTTTAAAGAAGGTCCTGTATCTCGTCGGCCTGCTCCACATGGACTTTCACTGTAAAATATCCAGAGGACTCAAGCCGCCGCACCAACTCCCGGCTTTCAAGGGACTTATCAAGGTCATATACGGCTGTCGAGATGTTGTTTACGTCAGTGGTGGCGGCGTAACCAAAGGCGAGCATCTGGATCACCGGCGTGATAAAAATGATGGCCAGCATCCTCCTGTCCCTGAACACCTGAATGAACTCCTTGACGATCATCTCTTTTATCCGAAGAAACATGGCTATTCAATCCTCTTTTTAAATTTTTTGTTGGCTATGCCAAAGACCACCAGGCCGAAGATACCGAGAAGTGCCGTCTCGAAAAGCAGCATATGCAATGGATTGCCTTTCAGGAAGATGTCCTTCAGCATGCTCACAAAATAACGTGCCGGTATGGCATAGGTGATTATCTGGAGGGGCCTGGGCATGTTCGGGATGGCATACATGAAGCCGGAAAGCAGGAAGGCGGGCAGAAAAGTCGCCACCATGGCTATCTGGCTCGCCACCAGCTGGGACTTTGCAACGATAGATATTAGCATCCCGAGGCTGAGTCCGCCAAAGAGAAACAGGGATGAGAGCCCTGCAAGCAGAAACAGGCTCCCCTTCATCGGCACATCGAATAAAAAGACTGCCAGAAGCACTGATACCAGCATATCAATAAAGCCGATCAGGAAGTACGGTATGAGTTTTCCGAGGATGAACTCCGGGGTCTTCACAGGCGTTGATATGAGCTGCTCCATGGTCCCCCTCTCCCACTCGCGCGCAACAGTGAGGGAGGTGAGAAGTGCCGCGATAACGGACATGATCACCGCAATAAGACCCGGGATGATGTAATTTCTGGATTCAAGCTCCTCATTGAACCAGACCCTCATACGTGTGTCTATAAGAGGGGGTCGCTGCCTGACGGCAATCCTTTTGGAAAAAAGCCCGGTCACACCGGATATATATCCGAGCGCAATGGTAGCTGAATTTGAATCGCTTCCATCGACTATCACCTGAAGCTCCGCCGGTCTCCCTTTCTTTATGTCTTCAGAGAAGTCCTGTGGAATGGTAATAGCCACCAATGCCTCGCCCCTGTCAAGATATCCGTCTATCTCTCTCTGGCTGTAGACATGGTCTATGATTGTGAAATACTCTGATTCGCCGAATTCCGCCACGAGTTCCCTGCTGAGCGTGCTCTTGTCGAGGTCGCAGACTACCGTCTCCAGGTTATTTACATCCAGAGTTATTGCATAGCCGAAGATAAACAGGAGCATCACCGGCATCAGAAAGGCCATGGCAAGACTCAGCGGGTCACGCCGGATCTGTATCAACTCCTTTTTTGCAATCGCTTTAATTCTCGATATTTTCATCTCACGCGCTCTCTATCAGCGTCACGAACACGTCTTCGAGTGACGGCATGATTTTATCGACCCTGATTACTTTAATTCCTGCTTTTCCAAGCTCTCTTTCGATCTCAGGTGTCGCGGTCTCTACATCATCGACAACAGCGTGGAGCAGGCTCCCGAAGAGCGCGGTCTCAATGCCGCTCCGGCCCAGGACCTCAAGTGCCTCAAACGTCCTGTCCGTCTCTATCTCGAGGACGGAACGACGCATATACTGCACCTTCAATTCAGTGGGCGTCCCCTCGGCAATGATCTTTCCCCTGTAGATGAGGGCAAGCCTGTCGCAGTACTCTGCCTCATCCATGTAGTGAGTGGTGACAAAGACCGTGGTGCCACCCTTTGCCATCTCATAAATGAGACTCCAGAAATTCCTCCTTGAGACAGGGTCCACCCCTGAGGTGGGCTCATCGAGGAATAATACAGGGGGCTCATGGAGCAGGGCGCATCCAAGTGCAAGTCTCTGCTTGATTCCTCCCGGCAGGGTCTTTGTGATCACAGCCCGCCTGTCCTTAAGTCCGGACATTTCAAGGACCCACTCCTTTCGCTCTTTCCTGGTCTTTCCGGTGACACCGTACATCCCGCTGAAGAACGTGATGTTTTCCTCTACCGAGAGGTCATCGTAGAGCGAAAATTTCTGTGACATATAGCCGATGGTCTTCTTGATTTTTTCCGATTCCCTTACAATATCAAAGCCCCCTACTGTGCCGTCCCCACCCGTAGGCTGCAGGAGGCCGCAGAGCATCTTTATCGTGGTGGATTTGCCTGCGCCGTTCGGCCCGAGGAAGCCGTAAATCTCCCCCCTGCTCACCGAAAAACTTATACCCTCCACTGCCGTGAAGTCGCCAAATGTACGGGTGAGACCCTCTACCGTTACGGCTATGTTCTGCTCATTCATCACCGGCCACCATCGTTATGAATATATCTTCAAGGCTGGGGACAATCTTTCCATAACTCTTCATCTCTATTGCCGCGGCCTGAAGCTCAGATGCTATCGTCTCTGTCAATTCCAAGCTTTCAAGGGCGATATGGAGCCTGTCGCCATAAATGCTTATATTTTTTACGCCTGGAACTATTTTTAATACTTTCATAGCTCCCCTCGGGTCATCAGCCCAGAGGGCGATCATTGGATAACCGAAGGACTTCTTCATTGCCGCCGGATCGTCCTCTATCAGGAGCTTACCCTTATGTATAAGCCCTACCCTGGTGCAGCGTTCCGCCTCATCGAGATAGGCCGTGGATACGAAGATCGTGACGCCCTCTTTCAGCAGGTCATAGAGTATCTTCCAGAAGTCTCTCCGGGAGACTGGATCAACACCGTTTGTCGGCTCATCAAGGAAGAGGACTTCCGGGGTATGAATGAGGGCGCAGGCAAGGCCGAGTTTCTGCTTCATGCCGCCGGAGAGCTTTCCGGCAAGCCTTGATTTAAAAGGTGTAAGGTTGCTGAAGCCAAGAAGTCTCTCGATCTTTTCAGGCCTTTCTTTCCGGGGTACATCGTATAAGTCGGCGTAAAAGATGATGTTCTCCATCACAGTAAGGTCCTCGTAGAGACCGAACCTTTGCGACATGTAGCCAATCTTTTCCTTGACTGTCTCGCTTTCGGTTATCACGGAATGCCCCGCCACCCAGGCCTGCCCGGAATCCGGCTCCATAATCGCTGTCAGAAGCCTCATCAGGGTGGTCTTGCCCGAGCCGTCCGGTCCCACCAGGCCGTAGATCTCACCTCGCTTAATCTCCAGATCGAGGCTGTCAACCGCCCGGTAGTCTCCGAAGGATTTCATGAGTTTTTCCGTTCTTATTGCAACCGCTTCGTTATTCAAGAAGAATCCTCACATCAGCAGGCATACCGGGTTTCAGTTCATCCCCGTCATTATTTACGCTGACCTCTACTCCAAAGACAAGCTTCACCCTCTCTTCTTTGGTCTGGACATTCTTGGGAGTAAACTCCGCCTTCGATGATATCCGGGTGATTGTTCCATCGTAAATCTTCTCCGGGTAGGAATCCGTTCTGACCTCCGCCTTCCGGCCCAGTTTCACAAGCCCCAGCCTGCCTTCCTTTATATAGATCTTTACCCAGGGATGTTTGAGATCGCCAATGGTGTATACAGGCATCCCCCCTGCAACCGTCTCCCCGATTTCAATATATTTCCTTAGTATCACACCTGATACCGGCGCATAAATCATGGTCTCTTTCAATCTGTCTTCAGATGCCCTGAGTGCTGCCTCGGCCTGCCGCACCCTGATTTCCTGTGCCTGCAACTTCTCTTTTCTCGGTCCCTCCCTGACAAGGCTCAAGACCTCACCGGCTTTCCTGAAGCTGGAGAGCGCCATCTGGTACGCCTTCTCGGAGGCATCCATCTGCCTGGCGGATATGGCGTCATTTTCAAAAAGAAACTGATCTCTTTCATAATCATTTTTGGCTTTACTGAAGACCGCTTCGGCATAACCGAGATCAGCCTTTGCCTTCCCGATCTCCTGCGGCCTGGAGCCGGCCCTGAGCTCCTCGAGTTTCACCACGACCTCATCCAGCCGGGCCATGCGCTCACGGACCATGTTTTCAAGTTCAGACTTGTCAATCATTGCGAGTATCTGCCCCTTTTCAACACTCAGTCCTTCATCGGTATAAAGCTCAGTAACTCTACCCGGATGTTTAAAGCCCATGTCCACTTCCCTGACTTCCACATTTCCCGATGCGATAATGACCTTTTCTCCTGGTTCATGCCTGAGCTGAATCGCCAGGGAGATAGCCAATGCGGTGATGGCGATGACAAGCCCTGCTATCAAAAGTCGTTTCTTCATTCCGAAACCTCCTTATACCTGTCCCTGCCAATAGCTTTATCCAGAGCGGCGATGGCAATGTCTTTATCATAAATGCCCTGGTAGTACTCAACCCTGGCCCTGAGCAGAGCAGTCTGCGCGTCAATGACATCAGTGCTCGTACCCGCCCCTGCTCCGTATTTCAGACGTTCTATTCTCAGAGTTTCCTCCGCGGTCTCAATTGCCTTTGTCAGGACCTCTATCCTCTCCCGTGCGTTGTCAATCCCCAGGTGGGCGTCTTTTATCTCCCTGAGAATTTTGAGGCGAACAGCCCGTTCCTCTTCTTTTATCTTCTCCAGTTTCTTCCTCTCTCTGTTTATCCTGGTCTTTGTTACCCCTCCGTCAAAAATCGGCATCGTCAGCCTGAGGGAAACAAGCCAATCTTCCCTGAAATCAAAATCATTCCCGGAGTTCCCGGTGTATTCACCATAGAGATTAACGGACGGAAGCCTTTCACCTGACATCAGTCCCACCCGTTCATCAGCCATTTCCTGCTTCTTCAGGACGACACTGTAATCAGGCCTGAGGGAAAAGGCTTTTTCCCTGCTTTCCCGGATATCGGGATATCTCCGTTTCATAGTTTCAGGGACAACCGGGATTTCCATATCCGGATCTTCGATACCCATGAAATTCTTCAGCAATTCACGGGCGCTTTCGAGGTTATGTTTCACAATCAGGGCGCTATACCTGGCATGGGCAAGCCCGGTCTCGGTGTTTAAGAGATCAACTCTGGGGACATTGCCCGCCTTAAGGAAAAGTTCCACATCCTTTTTATGCGTCTCGAGCTGAATCACTCTCTTCCAGCTTGCATCAAGGACCCTCTCAAGTTCGAGAATCCTGTAATAAATGCTGGTCACGTTAAAGACAAGCTCCTGTCTGTCAAAGGTTAAGCCATCCTCGGCTATGGACTTGCTTATCTCAGCAATCTTCACCCGCCGGATGAGTCTTCCGCCCATATATACCGGAAGGCTGAAGGATAACCCGATCTCATAAACCGGGTTATCAAACTCCGGGAAACCGCCTTCAAAGGGCGAGCCTGTTATGGGCAGGACCGGAAGATCATAGCGGGACCCCGTTGTACTGCCTATCAGGTTCAGACTGGGAAGCCTGCCTCCCTTTGCCTTGTCAATGTCATAGTTTTCAATCTCTATGTCGATACGCAATGCCGCAAGCCCGGGGTTGTTTTCGAGGGCGTATTCAACGGCCTCCGAAAGAGTATATGGCCCCTTCCTCATCTCCCCATGGGCGGGATGTCCCGAGGCCAAATTTCCTGCGAAAACAGCACACGTAAGAAGCATTATAATTTTCTTCATTTTCAGTCTCCTATAAACTTGCTCGAAAATGTAAACTCATTTTCGAGCAAGCACTAAGTAAATATTCACTTATCCCAAAGCTAAATAGATTCTGTGTATAAACTCAACAATGACGGCATTCATCTTATCCATACAATTCACGGAAGAGCCAAATAAATTAATTTAATTTCAGACATTTCTCATAGTCCTTCCAGAGCTTCATCCCCTCATCCACCAGAGAGAAGGAGAACCCGCTCAGGGACCATTTAAGTGTCGTTACCTGCACCATGCCGATCAACATCAAAGAAAGAGCAGGGGGGTTTAATTCCTTCCTGATCAGTCCACCCTTCTGTCCTTCCTTAATTATCCCGCTCAGCTTGAGGGAGTAGGCATTGATCTTCCCTAAAAGCTTTTCCCTTATATGGGGCTGTCTCATGTGGAGTTGCTCTGAAAAAACAAGTCGGGGAATCCCGTCATTTTTTTCTATATATTCGAGATGCAGCTTATATATCTTCTTTAGTCGCGCAACAGGTGGCCCGGTCGTCACGCCACTCAGGTTCTCCTCAAGCCCCGCGCCGATCTGTTCAGTCATGGCGTTAAGAATTTCGTCCTTGTTTTTAAAATGCCTGTAAAGGTTGGCTTCCGATATCCCAACCTCTTTGGCTATTGCTGCGGTAGTAAGTGCCCCCACACCCCGGCTACCAATAATCCTGAGGGCAGCCTGAGCAATCTGCGCTCTCCTTGTTTCCCCATCAAGCTTTTCAGCTCTTTTCTTCATCGCGTCTCCTGTAAGTGAATATTTACTTACATTGTGCCGCCGATAAATTTATTTGTCAATTTTTTTTATTCACGGGGAGACCGGCCGCAGGAGTCGCGACCCGTTTTTTTAAAAAAATCGAGAAAATTAAAGGCATTATGCGCCTGATTTTCATCGCGCCGATGATACATGCTATAATTAACGCGTTGTTAGGCTGAAAAAGGTAGAAGAAAATATTACTGCTCCACCTGTTCATCCCGAGCGCCGTATAATACATAGACTATTCAGAGGAGATTATCATGAGTTTAAGTATAGGTATCGTCGGCCTCCCGAATGTTGGGAAATCGACACTGTTTAATGCGTTCACAAAAGCCCAAAACGCCGCTGCGGCGAATTACCCGTTTTGCACCATAGAACCTAACAAGGCAATCGTTGAAGTTCCCGACAAGCGTCTTGATCAACTGTCGGAAATTGTAAAGCCCCAAAAAGTACAAAGCGCGATTGTGGAGTTCACCGACATTGCCGGGCTTGTACGGGGAGCTTCAAAGGGCGAGGGACTCGGCAATCAGTTCCTTTCGCATATAAGGGAAACGTCGGAAATTGTGCAGGTCGTACGATGTTTTGAAAGCGACTCGATCATACACGTTGACGGCTCCGTTGACCCACTGCGCGATATTGAAGTTATCAACATGGAGCTGGTACTTGCCGATATTCAGACACTCAAAAAAAAAACATCACGTCTTGAGAAACAGGCAAGATGAGATAAAAAACTTCAGCCCCTGCTTGATATTGCCAGGGAGGCGCAGGACCATCTTAACACCGGCAAGCCCGCAATCAGTTTTACCGGACGTGAATCCGATGCGTTCATGGAGCTAACAAAAGATATGCGCCTCATCACTTTAAAGCCGATGATATACGCTGCCAATGTTGATGAAGACGGTCTTGCTGAAGACAACGATCATGTGAAGGCTGTTCATAAGTTTGCAGCAGAGCAGAATTCAGAGTCAGTAAAGATCTGCGCAAAGATCGAGGAGGAAATGTCCGGGATGAGCGATGAAGAGCGCATTGAATTTCTCGAATCCCTTGGGGTATCTCAAAGCGGGCTGGACCTGATAATTCGCCGTGGTTATCATGCACTCGGTCTGATCAGTTATTTTACCGCCGGGGTGAAAGAGGTCCGCGCATGGACAATTCAGCATGGATGGAAGGCGCCGAAGGCCGCCTCTGTAATTCATGATGACTTTGAACGCGGTTTTATTCGGGCAGAGGTTATGGCCTATGACGATTTCATTCAGCATGACGGAGAAGCCGGAGCACGCGCCGCAGGCAAACTAAGCACAGAAGGCAAGGAATATGTCGTCTGCAACGGCGATGTGATGCACTTTCTTTTCAATGTGTAGATGAGTTGCCCTCACCCACAGCCTGTTGAACTATTGCTCTTTTGCACATCTGCGCTATTCCCCTTCCGCTCTTCTCTATTAAGTGATACAATATTATAAAAGTAACACTTAAGGAGGCTGAAATGAGTGGTTTTGAAGAGGCATTCAGGAAGATCTTTAATGGTGTTTTTGTTATAACTACGAAAAAGGGTGAGAAGGTCAACGGGATGACCGCGGCATGGGTATCACGGGCGTCCTTTAAGCCTCCCCTGCTGTCCGTCTCCATCGGCAAGACGCGGTACAGTCATGACCTTATCAAAGATAGCGGTGTCTTTGCCGTGAACGTGCTTTCGGACAAGCAAATAGCCGTGGGTAAGCATTTCGGGTTCAAGTCCGGCAGGAAGACCGACAAGTTCAAAGACATTGAATATGAAACACGCAAGACAGGCTCCCCCATACTCCCGGACACAGCCGGGTATTTCGACTGCAAAGTAGTCAAAACATGCGATGCCGGAGATCACACGATATTTATAGGAGAGGTCGTTGACGCGGAGGTCTATGAAAACAATCATCCGCTCCTGCACAGGCACAAGGACTTTTTTTAGGAACGATTTTCGGGGCCATAGACTATAAGCCCCGTGCCCATCTGTTTATAATTCAAGAAAAAAGAGACAGGGGCGTATGCATTTGTCCGTACAAGATGAGGACACCTTGTTGTTCAATATCCCGCATACAAGCCAGTACAACCGCTGGAAGAAAAATGATAATATTATACGAGATCAAGTCTAAATTACATAAAAAGGTCATTTTTTATAAATCTTAAACTCGATTACACACATAATTTTTTCATTAAATTTTTTAGTTGACAACAATATCCATAAATGCAAGAATATAATTAGCTCATCTGCCATGTGTAGAAGTAGTAAAGATGTCGTCCCCTTAAAGGGCGACATTAGCTTTTTTATACCGTTGATACTCCCTTTCCAATTTCCTTTTCTGATGATCCCTGGTGACCAAATAAGCTGTCCAGGGAAGAATATATTCCTTACGATCAGCTAATACAACAAGATACTCCTCTTGTTCAAGCCATATTAGAATTCGGGTCTCTAACTTTCTCTTGTTCTCCCATACTTTAACGGCAGGATCACCATCATTTTCAATAACCGGCCTTGGCCAGCGAATACGTTCACAGCGCCTTAAATCAGGAATTCTTTCCTCTTCTTCCTTGCCTTCTGAAATCAAATGCCAGAACGTGGCCTCTTTACCATGCTCAACCGGATGTTTCTTAAGCCCTAATCTACTGCCTTTAAAATAAGGTTTGCTGTCAATAAAATCATTCTTAAAGAAGGAATACAGAGCTTCAAGATATTTATCCCAGTCACCGCCATACTTGTCAAAGGGCTCAAGTTCAGGCAACCACTCTGGAGGCCCGCTCATATGCCCACCTCACTGGCATGCCACTTAAACAAATTAAACTTTCTTTCCATCAGAAGTGTTGTCTTAGTTAAATCATACCCGGACCGTTTTCTTATTCTGTCAATTATGCCCTGTTTAGCAGCACTACCGGATAACCCTCTATTAACATACGCTACAGCCCCTATAAGCACATCAGCAAGCTGCGAGATTTCAACTTCATGCGACCTGATTACCTGTACTCTCTCAATAATATTTCTGTGAAAGTCATATACGCTATTACGTAAGACATCTTGCAGCTTTTTTACTTTCAATGCGCCCTTGGAATCCTTGATATCTAAATAAATACGTTGGCAGTCTTCAGGGCTAAGTATTACCTTGAGCATGTCGAAATACATTTTGTAATACCAAGTATCATGATCCTGGTTATAGTATTCGTGCTGCAGTTTTGATTTATCCGGAACTATTAATGCTCTAAAATGGAGGAAATCATTATCAAAAAAGTAATCTATAAGATCAATGTAAAAATCTATTTTTGCGGGTGACACTTTAGTCCATTTAATTTCAAAATTCCGACTCAACCCGTGACGAACCTGAATTTCCCGTATTCTTGCATTGATTAAACGCGTTTTATCTGCCAGGCACCATACAGCACCGAGCACCATAACTTTCTGGTGATCATTTTCCAGATGGCAGCTTTCGTCGCAGTATATATTGTAAGTACTCATGAGTCACCTCCTTTCCCCATTCAGCATATTAGATACTCTTCACCTCAGTCCCCGGTGATATGAGCTTGAGTATTTGCTCAACGTTTATCTTCACACTGTCGTTTGCAGAGCCGGAGTCGCGGAATACCACGCGCAGCAGCTTTCGCGCGGCAAGTTCTTTAACCATCTCCTCGCTAATGTCCGGCTCAAAGCATGCGTACTATTCCACTCATACGACAACTCACATTCGCATATCATCAAGGAATTCCGATGCCGGATCAAGGTCGCGATTGCGGCGCTCGTAGGCAACCCGAATAGGGCTCTGCTCATCCTTCCGCATTACTGACTGGAACTCGGCAGTAGGGATGTTTTTGCGGCTCGCGTCCTCGTGCTTGAGGGTGGCTATGGTTTTTTTAGATGAGTTCTTTTTAGCCATTATCTTTATGCCTCCGACGCAAAAGAAGTGTGAAGTGAGAAGTTAGAAGAGTGAAGTAAAAAACAATGAACTTTTAGTTCACTTAACTTTACTTTATGGCTCATGTGTTACACCTCATATTTTTTGTTTTGTTTTTTTTATTATTGTTGTCAGGATTGCTATGAGTTGGTTTGATTCTTCGATTAAGTCTTTCAGCTTTGGCTCTTTAACGATATCTGATGCTGCAAGCAGCCGCAACCAGTAGTTCGTTTCTCTTGCTTCCTTGCAGGCAATTGAATATTTGGACACAAAATCCGCCCGACTTTGCCCTGCCTGACCTTCTTCAACATTGGCACCAATAGAAGTACCGGATCGGAGCAGTTGATTTGCCAGAGTCCTACTCACACCATTGCCTTTATCAAGTGCCTGACATAGCAAAACCACCCGGCATGCAAACTCAAAAGTCCGCTCCGGCAAATCCCGTCTTGGCTGTTCCATTTCACACTTCACTTTTCACCCTTCTTACTTCTTCATGAGCCCTTTGAGCCCTTTATGAGCCCTTTGCGATCAAAGACATAGTATGTCCCCTTGCCTGTTGTTCCTATCTTCTCTAAAACGCCTTTTCTGACCATCTCCTCCAACTCCCTCGATGCGGTCGGTTTTGAGACGCTAAAAGCCTTCTGGTAATCCCGGTTGCTCAGGCGTTCGCTTGTCTTGGCAATCAGCACCGCTTGTCGTTGCCTGTCATTGAGCGCAAGAGATTCAATAACCTTATCCGTCAGCCAGTCGCGCCAGACCATGCTCGTAAACTCTCCACCTCGCTGTACAAAATCAGGCTCAGGCAAGGCATGGGCAAGGCTCTCCCGGATCATCATGAGTGTGCCGGTGCCATATTTTTCAATGTAACGAGCAAGAAAGAGCGCCTCGCAGATACGGGGGTTACGGGCAATTGAGCCATGGGGATGGCGCAGACTTTCCGGGGTAAGTGGTGGAGTTAGTCTGCCCGGATTCCATACTTCCACACGGTCGGCAAAGACGGAAACCTGCACAACCCCAGCCGATGAATAGTCACGGTGGGCGATGGCATTGACAACAGCTTCTCGTATTACATCAGGTGGAATCTCATAACGGACGGGGGCCTGCATGCTTTCGGCACGGGTTCCGACACTGCGATTGATTTTTGACATAACAAAGTCTACAGCCATGTCAACCTGTTCGAAGAGCATACCCTTGAAGATGCGGTAGAACGGTACGGGGCGCTGGATCTCAGTGCCGTGAAAGTGCATACAACGCACTTCGGTTGCAGGAAGAAAGCGCTGAGGATCGCGTCCAAAAAGGAGTATTGCCGCATTCGTGGGATGATTATCATAGAGCAGGTGCAGGTGAGCAAGAACATCAGCGGTGGGAGTCTTGAGTGAAAGCGGGAACTGACGCTCACTCCTGGCCAGACGTACAAAGTCCGATACAGCCTGAGCATCTATATCGTCCAGAGTTGCTTCAGGACAGGGTCTCTCCTCAAAGGGGCGATTTTGAATAATGCCGCACACTTCGAGATAATCCACAAGGCTTGAATAAAGAACGGTCGTCAATTCGGGAATGCTGACAAAACGTTTCCGAATCAGCTGTTGGCCGGCCCTTCGGATTAGTGACTGCATCTTTGACTGGCGGACTTTATCATCATTACCCTTTACAAAGATAAGCCGGGGTTTACCTGTAGCTGTGGCAAGGTCAAACTCGCGCTCTGTTGGCGAGATACCCTCGGCATCTTCAAAACCGTATTCATTTCCGAATAGACCAATGTAAACAGCAGCGTGCTCAACCTCGGTGAGATAAACAGCATCTGCATGCCTATCGCTTGCCGGTAGTTCCTCGAACAGAAAGAGATCGAAAAAGCGGCTTAATAAGGGGTCATTGCGGATAAAATCTGCAACAGCATGGCGCTCTTCGGCCATCTCCTTTTGCACGCTGCTTATGAATATCCTAATTTTCATCCTCCACTCTTTAAACTTTTTTCGATCATGTTATTAAATTCAGCTTCTACTTTTTTCTCAAAGTCAGCCTCTATCTGGTAGACTTCTGTGAATTCAGCAAAGGCCCATCGGCCATACTTGCCAAGGTCGTTAACTCCGGGTACCCAATAGGTTTCCATAGTTGCCTTTTTGTCCTTCGCGTCCTCTCGTCGATACCCCTTGATCTCAACGATCAGGTGCAGCGGATCTTCATGTCCGTCGTCGATCAGGACAATAAAGTCAGGCGCATCCTGGTTTCTAACCGGTAATAGTACTCAAGACTCTTCTGTCCACGATAATCCCATACAAATTCAACCGTCCCTGCATCAATGTCGTACACCAAAGACTCATATTTGTGGCCTTTGGCTATCAACTTCTCATCCACTCCAATGTGGCTGGGTATCCGATGCTCCTGTCGCTCACGGACACACACCTACCGCACCAGCTCCATCAGCTTCCCATAGCTGTCGACGACATCGTATTTGACCTGGTCAGATGTGATCTTGGCAAAGAATTTTCTGGCGCAGTCTATTTTTGATTTTTCGATTTCACGGAGGTCCATCGTTGACATAGAGCCTTTTGTCTCCGCGACAAAGTAAATATGCTTTACCTTGCCTTCTTTAAAGGCAATGGCCCAGTCGGGATTATAGTTGCCGACGGGTGTCGGAATGAAGAAGCTCCGAGGCAGCTTGGCGTAGACAACGACTTCAGTGCTTTTATCGAGTTCTTTGACAAAGGTGCGCTCATTTTGGGAATCTGTGAAGACGTAGTCGTAAATATGCCGGTCGGCCTTGAAGGCTTTGTTGAAGTCTTCCTTTTGCTTCTCCTGGGTGAAGATGTCGATATGATGTATCTCATCCACAGGGTCATAAGCGAGGTGCTGGACGATCACTGTGGCCTTTTGCTCGTTGATGATTCGTGCGGCCTTCTGGATGAAGTCTTCGGGATTGCTTTTATACTGGTTGAAAACAGCCAGATTGATCTCCCCGAGAATATGCGCGATTGTGCTCCTGGTCAGTTGAGTCTCCTTGGCCACTTCTCCGATGAGATCGTACGGAACCGCGGAATGGATCGAGTTCGAGTGGTAGGCAGTCTCGTTTTCCCTGACCTCAAAAGATTCTCCCTTTTTCAATGATTCATAAGTAGTCTGGTCGGATTGTTCGCCTCTCTGAATCGTGTATTGAAGCGGACTGACTTTTAGCTCCTTATCAATTGCCGTGACACATTTATTTATCAGCTCCTCTGTCTCAAAATGTACAGTATAGGCAGCCTTGCGGTTGATGCGGTTCCAGAGTTCTTTAAATTCTTTCTTTTCAAAGTTTGCACTCAGAGGGTTTGTTTTAGCTTTCCGGTCGTCTCCGATCTCGGGCATCTGGGCATCACTGAAGACACTGTCAATAAGTTGAAATACCTGTTCAGCATGTGGTAGCAGCTCCGGGGGAAGTTCCGCAAGCTGGCCTTCTTTCTTTGCATCGTGATACTCCTTGGTAATTTTATCGTCATCGTCTGTGTAGTCGTTTTTCAGAAGATACTTATAAATTTGCTTTGCCATCTTTGCATCCACCTCTATATCACCTTCTGCTGTCTTGAGCACTTTACCGGCAAAATACGCCTCATCAGCAACACGCGGGCGGGAGGAGAGAGATTCGCTGATATCACGCTGCAGTGCAGTAACAAAATCCCTGTAACTTTCACTTGCAACAACCGTAAGGACATTAACCTGATGCACGGTAGCCGGATTATCCATGCGATCCCCTGTCTGGTTGACTGATATACGCATTCCACGCCCGACCTCCTGACGGCGGGAGATTGTATTGTCGCTGTGCTTCAGGGTGCAGATTACAAAGACATTCGGATTGTCCCATCCTTCGCGAAGAGCGGAGTGGGAGAATATAAACCTGACCGGCTCATTTAGAGATAACAGACGCTCCTTGTCTTTGAGGATCAAGTCATATGCGTCAACGTCATCCGTTTCAGTGGATCTTGCGCCGGTCTTAGGATCAACAAAGTGTTTACTTTTCTTGTCAATTGAGAAATAGCCGTTGTGAGGTTTCGCAGTTTCTATGCTTTTGAGATAGCGATTGTAGGGTGTATCTTCCAATAGCGGGATTTCATTAAGATACTGGTTGTATTCTTCTTCAAAAATTTGTGCATATTCACCGGGTATCGCAACATTGTCATCATACCGGCGATACTTGGCAACTTCGTCAATGAAAAAGAGGGAGAGAACTTTGATGCCTTGATTAAACAATACCTGTTCTTTCTCAAAGTGGGCCTTGATGGCTTCACGGATCTGAATGCGCCGGAGGGTTGATTCATTCACATCACCCGTGACCTCTCCTGCTTTCAGTTCCTCCCCATTGGTAAAACTAACAGTGTCTCTGTAGGCGTCAATGTCGGCGACGACAAACCCTTTGTACTGGTTGAGCCCATCTGATTTATCGAAGAGATTGTCATTTTTACCCAGCTTGCGTATCACACGTTTTATCCCGTTTACCTGTTTAATCTCCATCTCCATGCGGGCGACCGGCGGCTTGCTGGCTGACACCCCGATAGATTCCAGGTATAAGTATGCGTTTGTGCCGCTGAGTCCCTTCACGGATACTCCACGTACCGCGATTTTCTTGACCAGCTTCTGATTGTAAGCATCCAGCGCGTCAAGCCGGTGGACCTTGTTATATTCGGTCTTATGTGTAGCGGAGTAGCGCAGTATCATTAGGGGATTAAACTCTTTCAAAGAGTCCAGCGTCTTTCCACCCTCCATCTTCTGTGGCTCGTCGAGGATAAGAACCGGGTGATTACTCTTGATTACATCAATAGGACGTCGTGACTGAAAATCATCCAGCTCTTCATAGATGCGCCGGGCATCCTTGCCCCGGGCATTGAAGGCCTGAACATTGATGATCATCACATTGAGACCTGCGTCAGAGGAAAAACTCTCCAGATTGTGCAGTTGCTTCGAGTTATAGATGAAAAATCGGGTCCGCTTGCCGTATTGTTCAAGAAAATGCTCGGCAGTGATTTCAAGGGCTTTGTAAACGCCTTCGCGGATAGCAATGCTCGGTACTACCACAATAAACTTGCTCCAGCCGTAGCGCTGATAAAGCTCAAACATTGTTTTGATGTAACAATAGGTTTTACCGGTGCCGGTCTCCATCTCAATATCAAGGTTGACCGGGCAGACCTTGTTACTGACCAGTACATTGGAGATCGGCAGGTTCTGGCGGCGCTGAACTGTTTGAATATTCTCAAGCACTTGTGAGTGAGGTATGGCGATATCACCATTTTTAAAGCCGGAGTCATCAAGCATTTTCTGCTGTAGGTCAGCTTCAACCCGTCCGGGGTCAATGCGGTATTTGGCGCCGCTGCTTTTGGGTTGTCCAGTAAAGCAGTCTGTAACGGACTCCACGGCATTTGTCTGATATTGCTGTTTTTTGAATTTAAGTTTCACCGGAGGCCTCCATTATTGACCATGGAATGTATTGAAGGCATAGAATATTTATTTGCCCACGAAAGGCACGAAATATACGAAATTCTACTCGTCACCCTCTGTCTCCTTGTCGAGTTCATGCTCTATCTCTTCAATAGAAGGCAGACTTGGCATCAGGTCCTCCGGCAGAGAATCTGTTATCTGCTGTTCCCATTCGGCTACACCGATAGGTTTGGTGTAGCCCGCAAGAGCATATTTGACAACAGTGTGATTCTTTTCTTTAACGAGCAAAAGCCCGATTGTTGACTTGTCATCGTGATGCCTAAGCATCTCATCCACAATATTCATATACATGGTAAGCTGGCTTACATGGCCGGGTTGGAACTTGCCTGACTTTAGTTCTACTACTACATAACAGCGCAATTTCAGGTGGTAGAACAAAAGGTCTATATAAAAGTCATCACCACCAACTTCAATGTGAACCTGTCGCCCAACAAATGCAAAGCCCTGACCAAGTTCAAGAAGAAACTTTTCCAGATGCTCGATGAGTTTATTTTCAAGTTCCGCTTCTTTACGAACTTCTGCCGTGCCCAGAAAATCGAACAGATAAGGGTCCTTAAAAATCTGGTTTGTCATGTCGGACTCAGCCGGAGGCAGCGTAAGCTCAAAATTATTGGCTGTTTTTCCGAGTCGATTATGGAGGTTAGTGTCTATCTGTATTGCCAGGATGTCTTTGCTCCATCCATTTTCAATGGTTTGTTGAGCATACCAGAGACGCAGTTCAGGCTCTTTAAGTTTTTCCAGCAGGGTCAAGTTGCTGCGCCACGGGATTTGTGCAACGGTACGTTGCACGATTTCCCTGTCCGGCCAGGCCTCAGCAAACTTCCTCATATATTTGAGGTTCCTGGCGGAGAAACCGTTCATTTCAGGAAAGGCTTCTTTCAGGTCTGCTGAAAGCCGGTCAATCACCTTAGCACCCCAACCAGCCTTTTCCTGTTTTTCCAGAATATCCTTGCCTGTATCCCAATACAGAAGAATTTGAGCCGCATTAGCAGACAGGATAGTTTTCAGCCGTTCTGTCTGAATCCGCTTTTTAACCTGCAAAAGAAAGCCGGCGTAATCTTCAGGCAATTCAATTGAGGTTGCGGGTATGGGCATAATCACCGCCTCATCTCTGCTATTATCACGCCTTTTCCTGTTTTTGTTTTCGTTCTTTTTGTGTGCCTCGCTGTTGCTCATATGACCTTCACCTCAGTCCCCGGTGATATGAGCTTGAATATCTGCTCAACGTTTATCTTCACACTGTCGCTTGCAAAGCCGGAGTCGCGAAATACCACACGCAGCGGTTTTCGTGCGGCGAGTTCTTTGACCATTTCTTCACTTATGTCCGGCTCAAAGCATGCGGCCAAGGCGTTGTTGTCTACGAAGAATACTTCGTATTCTCTAAAGGATGAAGTATGAGGGATGAAGTATGAACCATCAGTCTTTTTATCCTTTGCTTTTCCTTCATACTTCATACTTCCTAATTCATACTTTACTCTGATGATTTCTTTAGAAATCGGAAGAGTAAGGTCAACGCCCCAGTCGAGCAGTACCTGAAATAGCAAATCTTCAGATATGCGGTCCTCGCGGATATTGTCGGCATAGTCAAAAAGGTCATCCTGTTTAACAGCATCAGGAGCGTAATAAACATCCTTCATGTTAGAGCTATCGACTTTTAGGACGCGGAAACCGATGTCTAAATTATGAAGGATGAGGGATGAAGGATGAGGTTTTTCATCTTTTGTCTTTTTTTCATACTTCATACTTCCTAATTCATCCTTTATCTTCTTCCCCGCCCGACGAATACGCTCTTTACCAATATCCGCTATAGTCTTGTAGCCAGCCCTAAAGGCTTCACTCTTTTCATCGCAGTTCTCGGGGAGTTGCACCATGATAAATTTGCGGTTACCACCGTCCTCGGCGTTGAGGGCTATAACTGCGTGGGCTGTGGTCGCAGAGCCAGAAAAGAAGTCGAGGATTATGTCTTTATGCTTAGTTGACATAAGCAGGATTTCAATTAAAGTATCAACCGATTTTGGTGATTGGAATATTTTTCCTTTCACATTGAAAAGCTCATTAAAAGAGGCCTGACCTTTTTCCGTATGAAATCGCTTATCTGACCATATTGATTTAACCTGCTTAGTAACCTCACCATTATCACTCAGAGCATAATTCTTTCTGTATATTTTCCAGTGCCCCTTTACTCTACGTGCTACAAGTTCATCAAGTTGTTTAGTCGCTTTATCTTCCCCCCATGTCCAACACCCTTCAAAGCCATCGTCCCAATTTGGATATACCGCTGAAGATCCAGATGTAGGAATAATCGAAATTCCTCCTTTATCGTTTATATAAAATGGATAGTATAGATTTTTTCTATTATGTCGTCGAAACTCTCTATGCGTGTTTCTAAGTTCTATCTCACGATATAGACCCTTCAAATCTTTAAGTCTATAGTTCTTTGAAATCTCATCTTTGGGCTTTGGAACATTTAATAGACCTTTATCTATGGGATTCCTTGCATAAGCTAGTAGGTATTCGTGACAGTTAGCAATGTATTTATCTTGCGAACGTCCCTTCGGATTGCATAGTACTGTTATTTGACCAATAAAGTTCCCTTCACCAAACACTTCGTCACATACTTTTTTGAGATTTTCAACTTCATTATCATCAATCGAAATAAAAATCACCCCATCATCTTTGAGTAAATTCCTTGCCAGCTTCAACCTCGGATACATCATCGTCAGCCAATCCGAATGAAACCTCCCATTAGATTCAGTATTAGCCACCATCCTGTTCCCCTCCTCATCCTTCTGGTTAGACCGCTGAAAATAGGCCTCGGTATCCTCTTTAAAATCATCATCATAAACAAAATCATTCCCCGTGTTATATGGCGGATCAATATAAATCATCTTCACCTTATTAAGATAAGTCTCCTGAAGCAGCTTGAGGGCATCAAGATTATCCCCTTCAATAAACAAATTCTGTGTCGTATCAAAATCCACACTCTCCTCCCGGCAGGGCCGGAGTGTCTTTGCAATAGGCGCATTGGCAGCAAGTAGGGCTTCGCGCTTACCCGGCCAGTTAAGCTGGTATCGCTCACGAGGGCCGTCAATAACTGAGGTGGAGAGTTCCTGACGGAGCTGGTCAAAGTCTATGGCCTTCTTAAGCTTTCCTTCATCATCTCGTGATTCAGTTACGCAGTTGGGGAAAAGCTCGGCGAGCTTTCTGATATTCTCATCAGTAAAGTCAGGGGTGTGCATTTTTAATTTATCCATAATGACCTCTATTCAAAATTATGAAGGATGAATTATGAAATATGAAAATAAGGAGCTTCATCCGTCATCAATTATACTGTATCATTAGTTAATCTTACTTTTCAGCTTTGATTTTTTTGAAATTGTGGTGAAAATTGCAAGAAGCTGATTTACTTCATCCTGTAGATTTGCAAGCTTGTCTTTGCCTGCGGTTTCACTCTCCACCAGCAGCTCCAGCCAGTAACCGGTTTCATCAAGTTCCTTAAGGCAATCGCCAAGTTTGGCGATAAATTCAGCTTTGCTCCGGCTTCTATACGCCTCCCGGTAGTTCGCTCCGACAGATGTTCCTGATCTCAGTACCTGCTTACCCATAACCTGCGCAATAACAGTTTCAGGCAAACTCCCATACATCCGAACAACCCTCAAAGCAAACTCTTTAGTCCGCTGCCGTAAATCAGTATCATACTTCATAATTCATCCTTCATACTTAGTTCCTCAATCTTCCGCTTAATCGCATTTAACTGACCATTCATTTCCACCATGCGGTTAAACTGTTTTTCCTTATTTATCCGGCTTTCAAGCTTGCGGCATTCTATTTCTCTACTCCGAATCTGCATCATTCGTTCGACCTGGTCTTTAAGTAACTCCTTCGGGCGCGGGGGCATTGAAATATGCTTGCGCAGCATCTGTTCGTAGAGTTTGTTCATATCGAGCGCAACAGGGAGTTCCGGGCGTTCAATGTCGACTGATTGCCATGGGGTGTCGAAGTATGCGCTAACTACCCATTTATCATGATCTGCTTCGCTCGGGCGCTTGTAAGCGGCAATACTCTTAATCTGATCTTTAAATCTTAGTACATAAAAAATCGGTACCGGAACGGCTTTGTCAATGCTCCGCAAAACTTCTTCATTCACGTCCTTTGTCCTGAGACTTATTTCAATAATCGCAATCTCTTCAACAGGCTTTCTGATCGGCAGATTAATTGTTCGTGTTGCCAGGACATATTTCCATACGATCTGATCAATCTGCTTTACAAAGCAGTCACGTACAGCTCGGCGGGGCCGGGCCTGTTCATAGATTTTACTTTTTGGAAGCACTTTATTGTAAGCCGCTTGTTTGGGATATTTGAACATAGCCTGGATCATTCAACCTCTTGAACTACAAGGAAGGTAATGAGCTCAAAGTCATCGAGGCCTTTGATCGTATTAGCGAGCGCCGTTGTACGGCCGCCGCCAGTAAAGAGGCTCTCTATATCTTTATCTTCCTTTAGATTGATCATTGAGCGGATGGCCTGGTCAAGCAGATTAGAATAAACCTCCATTTTCCGTCCATCATCCGTTGTCTGGTTGAAAATATGACAGACATCCGGGAGCGGTAGACTGCGATCCTTGCAGGCCGAGCGAACCAGATCAAGCAGGTGCTTTACCTCTGTGTGATTGCTGACTACACTGCCATCCTGCCCGATATAGATAAGGTAGTATGGATGGAGGCGGTTTTGTTGGTTGATATTAACCCCTTGATTACGGTTACGCAAGGTGAAGATAACCCCAGATGGAAGGCCACGATCTGGATCAGCGGGAACAACGGCATGCATTCCACTCGGCACACCGGCCAGGTTTCCATTGGCCTTTACATAGTTGAGCAGATCCATGCGGAAATCATTGAGACCAAGGTCGGTAATAGAGACGCCGGTTTTGAGGTCTTCCATTTCAATAACCTCTTCCTGCAGGCGGCGCAGTTGTTCTTTGCGGTATGACATATCGTTGGATTTTGCATTTAACACATTATCATCGCCGGTAGCAGTAACATCGGCAATAACCATGCGGTTTTCAACCCGTTCCTTGAGATTGATATATTCGTCCAATGTTATATCCGGCCAGTAGTTGACAAGCTGAATGCATGTATTATGTGAGCCGATACGGTCGATTCGGCCAAAGCGCTGGATAATGCGAACAGGGTTCCAGTGAATGTCGTAATTAATGACGTAATCACAGTCCTGAAGATTCTGGCCTTCTGAAATACAGTCGGTGCCTATGAGAATGTCAATTTCTCCGGGTTCATCAGGAAGGATAGCGGCTTTTTCCTTAGAACGCGGGGAGAAGAGAGTTAGCAAGGAGTGAAAGTCGTAGCGTTTCCTGAGTGTGGACTTCGGACTCCCAGAGCCGATGACCATGCCGGTGTGAAGCTGGCGGGTATCCAGCAGACTATCAGCGAGGTTCTTGTAAAGATAATTGGCCGTGTCCGCAAAGGCAGTAAAAATCAGGACTTTCTTGTTCCCCGGATTTATGGGAGATGCAAGCTTGCTGCCGATCTGGATTTTCAGGTGCTGGAGTTTGGCGTCGTCTTTAGTAGTGATCTTAAGCATTTCAGAAAGAAGCGTGTCTATCACAGCAAGGTCAGCCTTTAAATCATGCCCCCAGGAGGTTAAGTCCATATCTGATAAGCTGATCTGTACCTTACCGCCAATCCTGTCATCATCGGGCTCGGGAAATTCGTCTTCGTCAGGCTCGGCATTTTCATACGCAGCGGCTAGGTCAGAAAAACTTGCATCACTTCCAGTCCGTTTGAACGCCTCGATCTTTGAGAGTGTGTTCTGATGATTGTTTTTAAGGCGTTGCAAAGTTAGCCGGAAAGCTTCAACAGAACTCTCAAGGCGTTTGAGCAGGTTCACCGTCATGAGGGCCTGGAGACTTCTTTCCCTGTCAACCTGCTTAAGCCTGCCCCTGCCGCCTCCGACCTCGGTGTCGTAGAGTTCTTCATATTTAGCAAGACGGCTCGGAAGGATGTAGTTGACCGGTGCATAAACGGCCATCTTCAATAATGACAGCTGAGCGAAAATGTCATTAAATCCGATGACGTCCGTCCGATGCGTCAGCTGACAATGGAATGATTGCGGCTTAAGTCGTTCAGGGAAATGGCCTATTTCATTCGTATCGTAAAAAGTCTCAATATGCCTGCGCGATCGGGCGATTGTTACGCTGTCAAGCAACTCGAAAAAATCAAAATCCAGCGCATTAAGAATGGTAGCTGCTGTGCGCTCTTCCGGAGGCAACGTAGTCCATTTATTAAAGGTGGCCTGTGCTTTACGGAATATTTCTTCAATATTTTTCCCGGTGCGAAGCTTCTCGCTGAGATTTTCGGACTCCCCTTCGTAAGCGAGTGCGAGCTGGTTGCGCAGGTCATTAAAACGATTATTGACCGGCGTGGCTGAGAGCATCAGGACTTTGGTCTTGACGCCTTCTTTTATTACGGCGCGCATCAGCTTCTGATAACGTGTTTCCCTGTCTTTAAATACATCGTTATTGCGAAAGTTGTGTGATTCGTCGATCACTACGAGGTCGTAATTACCCCAATTTATACGATTGAGCGGTGTGCCGAATGATTCACCTCTGGTTCTTTGAAGGTCGGTGTGACACAGGACATCATAATTAAACCGGTCTTTGGCAAAGATGTTCGTTTTCAGATTTCGATTATAGTTCAGCCAGTTGTCAGCGAGTTTTTTGGGACAAAGAACAAGGACAGAGCGGTTACGCAATTCATAATATTTAATGACTGCAAGGGCGGTAAAGGTCTTTCCGAGCCCTACGCTATCGGCAAGAATACAGCCGCTGTAGGTTTCCAGTTTATTGATAATGCCGGTGGCGGCGTCTCGCTGAAAGTTGAAGAGCTTTTGCCAGATGAGACTGTTTTCATAGCCAGTAAGATCATTTGGCAGTACATCTTCACTAATATCCGCTAAAAACTCGTTAAAGATATTGTAAAGCATCAGAAAATAGATGCGCTCAGGGGAGTTTTCCTGATAAACCGAGGCGATGTGATCACACAAGCGTGATGTGACGTCTTCGATCTTGTCCGGATCGTTCCAGATTTGATCGAAGAGGTTCAACCATACCCCTGTCGTTGATGGTTCGTCCATTTTATTGACGATATTCGATACGGCATCTCCCTGCTGGTAGCCAAGGTCAACTGCAGTGAAACCGTGAAGTGGAAGGTAAACGGCTACGGAATCGGCAGTTTTAACGCATGCGAACTGCTGCATGGGAGCCTTGCCGTGGTTGGAGCGAAATGTGGCCTTGCGGCGCATCCAATCTGCACATTCTTTGGCAATGGCGCGCTGGGTGAGTTTGTTTTTGAGCTGTATTTCAAATTCGCTACCATAGAAACTCCGCTCACGATCTTTCTGGGGAATATGAAACTCACGGCGTTCTTTTTTTATTTGATCGGTGACTTCATCCGGCACAAAGGTCGGCGAGGTAAAAATAAATTCAAGAGACTCGATGCCCTCCAGCTCCTCCTTGAGGGCTTCAAAGGCGTAGATCGAGAAACATGATGCTGCAATCTTCAGCTTCGCTCCGGAGGTAACGGTCTGCTTCAGGTTGTCGCCGAGCAAATGATTTATGTTATCAATTATTTCCATAGTACGCAGGTACAGTTGTGTTCGATTCTATTTTGAACATAAAATTAAGAGGTTATCCCTTAAAAAAATTCGTAACCGTTCACAGGCAAAAAAACCACAACAGCAACAGCTAAAAGAAACAGTAACCGTTCACAGTTGTCAGTTTACGGTTTACATTAAAAACCAGTAACTGTAAAGAGTTACCATATTTTATTCCTCTTCCAATAACTCCCCCGGCCCCTCTTAACCTAAGAGGGGAGAATTGCCTCCCCCTTAGGTTAAGGGGGATTGAGGGGGTTATTAATTCGTAACGCTTTATAGTTTAAACCAGTAACTGTGAACGGTTACAAAAATTCAATACTCGCTATACTTCCTCGCATCCCCTTTAACAACTTCTGAAGGATATTTAATTTTATTTAAATCCATCTTCTCATTCGCCGCCCGCACAAGATCAACCCCCAGCTTATCAGCAATCCTGACCAAATAAATCAGAATATCCGCAAGTTCCTGCTCAACTTCTTCGAGCTTGTCCGCGGGCAGATTGCCGCTTTCTTCCTGCGTAATCCACTGGAAATGCTCAATCAATTCCGCCGCCTCAGCGATTAAAGCCATTGAAAGGTTCTTGGGAGAATGGAAGCGGTCCCAGTCACGCTCGCTTGCAAACTTTTGCAGACGTATCTTTAAGTTTTCAAGAGAATCATTATTCATAACATTAAATAAGCTAAGAGGGTAATTTCCTGATATTTTAATTAGCCCACCTATTCAGGATGTTTCATTTTAACGAAAAACAGGTTATTCGGCAAGAACATAATTGAAATAGAATGAACATAAGTTTATATGGATAGTAATTGAATCGCACCTTGCCCCAGTGGTATATTTTTTCAGGTTTGATCTGTTCATTTAATAGCGGATGGTGACCAGACTGTAATGTCCGGCACTGTAGCAAAATCAGAGTCTTCCGTGACAATATGATGGATCGATCTTCTCACCATGACCGCAAGATGGGCCGCATCCGCCGTTATAAGCCCATTATCTTTTGCGAGCCGGGCGGCATCTCTAATGTCGCTGCCTTTGAGATCGATAACAACCATGCCTGCTTCCCGCAGCTTATCAATATAATCCATATATTCGATAAGAGGAGACAATACCTTTGCTCTGTGTTTCCGGTTTTCGAGAAAGTTTTTGACATGCCTGACAGTCACTCTTTCGATAAAATTGGAGGCGGACTGCATCATTATCTTATATGAGACCTCTTCCAGCACCAGGGCAGACGTATATGCTTTAATTTTTGATGTTTCTATCCGGCTGAGGAATTCTACTGATACAGGGTTTGAATCAAAGGCATGGTGAAGAAAAATAGTCGCATCTACAAAAACAGTGCTGCTGCCACTGTAGTCTCTAAGATTTTTCAGCATAAAGGTCTTCCAGTTCCTTCATTGATAATTTGCCCTTGATTATCCCTTTGAACTTCTCAGTATAGGTTTTCCTGATTGGTGTAACTACGATGCCTTTCGGGGTTATTTGCACATCGACCTTGTCACCGGTATGTATATTCGCCTTTTCTCTTATTTCCTTCGGGATTACAATCTGTCCCTTTGCAAGAACCGTTGCCATCGGCATATCACCACCTCCAGCGTATTTGTTTAACTAAATTATTTGTTTAACTAATAATTAAGTATTACCACAGAAAGCTTTAATTGTCAATTTGTTTTATCTTCGCGCGGAGATTAGCCCATAGCTTGCCACGTTTGTCATGCCGGCGAACACAGCCTGTGTCACAATACTTTACAGACATATTTGCAAGTCTTTGTCATTAGGGATTGACTGTTTGGTGGATTACGGGAAAGGCTAAGAGAATGACTGCGACAAATCAGGTGATAAATGCTGAATATATACCCACAGATAAGCCTGATGAACCTGAAAATATTAACTAATAAAAATGGATTGAATCAACTTGCGTCAGGTGAGCTTCTTTTTTAACAATTCATTCAATATCTTAGGGTTGGCTTTGCCCTTTGTCGCCTTCATCACCTGGCCCACAAAGAATCCCAGGAGTTTCTCCTCACCGGCTCTGAACCTCTCGACCTCATTGGGGTGATTCGCGATAATATCATCAACGGCCTTCTCTATTGCCGATTCATCACTTATCTGCAGAAGGCCTTTTTCTTTCACTATTGTCTCCGCGTCTTTTCCCGAGACGTACATCTCTTTAAAGACGGTCTTTGCGATCTTGCCGCTTATTGTACCGTTGTCTATGAGTTTGAGCATATCCGCCAGATGCTCCGGTCTCAACGGGCAGGCATCTATTGTCTGGTTAGTATCGTTGAGAAGCCTCGATAGTTCGCCGTTTATCCAGTTCGATACAGCCTTTGGCTGGCCGCCTGCACCGACAGCCTCTTCAAACCACCCGGCAAGCGATCTTTCGGATGTGAGAAGGTCTGCGTCATATTCAGGAAGACCGAACCCGGACACAAAGCGCGCCCTCTTTGCATCGGGAAGCTCGGGAAGCGATGATTTTATCTCATCTATCCATGCCCGGTCTGGTATTATCGGCGCGAGATCTGGTTCAGGGAAATATCTGTAATCATGCGCCTCTTCCTTGGAGCGCATCGATTCCGTTACGCCTTTTGCCGAATTCCAGAGCCTCGTCTCCTGTATGATCGTGTCTCCATTTTCGACTCTCTTAATCTGCCTCTTTATTTCATATTCAAGCGCCTTTTCGACAAACCTGAATGAGTTGATGTTCTTTACTTCAGCCCTCGTCCCGAATTCGTTCTGCCCTTCCGGCCTTACGGACACATTGGCATCACACCTCAGAGAACCCTCCTCCATGTTTCCGTCACAGACTCCCAGATACCTGAGTATGGCCCTGATTTTCTTCATATATTCGGATGCCTCTTCCGGGCTCCTGATATCGGGTTCGGAGACTATCTCCATCAATGGGACTCCTGTCCTGTTCAGATCAACAAAGCTGTAATTCCCCGCGCCCTCATGGATATTCTTTCCGGCGTCTTCTTCCATATGGATTCTCGTTATGCCTATTCTCCTGATTTTATCGTCCAGAACGATTTCGATATGCCCATGCTCGCATATCGGGTGTTCATACTGGCTTATCTGATAGCCTTTCGGGAGATCGGGATAGAAATAGTTTTTCCGCGCGAACCGGCTGTATGCCGATATATCGCAGTTCATCGCGAGCCCTGTCCTTATCACAAACTCCAGCGCCTTTTTATTAAACACGGGAAGGACACCGGGCATCCCTATGCATACAGGGCATGTCTGGGTGTTGGGCCCGGAGCCGAACTTTGTGGAGCAGCCGCAGAATATCTTTGTATCGGTCAGCATCTGGGCATGGACTTCCAGGCCGATCACGACTTCGTATTTCATAAGTCCGGTTTCCTCATATGCCATTCAGTGGACTGTTCATAGGCGTATGCCGCCTTTAAAATTGTCCCCTCGTCAAAATGTTTTCCGATCATCTGTAATCCTACCGGCAGATTTCCGGATGTAAAGCCGCACGGGATAGAAATCGCCGGCACACCAGCAAGGTTCACGGAGATAGTGAAGATGTCCGCAAGATACATCTGCATCGGGTCAGCGGTCTTTTCACCGAACTTGAACGCGGGCGTCGGTGTAGTCGGGGTCACCACAAGGTCAACAAGCCCGAATACATCGTCAAAATCCTTTTTTATAAGCGTCCTCACCTGCTGTGCTTTTCTGTAATAGGCGTCATAATATCCCGATGACAGCGTGAAGGTACCGAGCATTATCCTGCGCTTCACCTCTGCACCAAAGCCCTGGGCCCTTGTCTTCATATACATTTCCATCAGTTCCCCGGCTTCAGCCCGGAATCCGTATTTGACGCCGTCGTATCTGGCAAGGTTCGAGCTGGCCTCGGATGTTGCAAGCACATAGTATGTCGCAACGGCATAGCCGGTGTGAGGGAGTGAGACCTCAACAGGTATCGCCCCGAGTGATTCCAGTTTCCTTACGGCATTTTTAACCGATTTATCGACTTCAGGATCCATACCCTCGATAAAATACTCCTTTGGTATACCTATCTTCAGGCCTTTTATATCTTTGCCTATGAATGATGTAAAGTCAGGCGCCTCAACAGGCGCTGAGGTCGAGTCGAATCTGTCCCTGCCCGAAATTATATTCAACAGAAGGGCGGAATCCGACACATTCTTTGTTATCGGACCTATCTGGTCCAGTGAAGACGCAAAGGCAACAAGACCGTATCTCGAAACCCGGCCATAGGTCGGTTTAAGGCCGACGACACCGCATAACGCGGCCGGCTGTCTTATCGAGCCGCCCGTGTCTGATCCGAGCGCGGCGATACACTCGTCAGCGGCAACAGCCGCGGCAGAGCCGCCGCTCGAACCCCCGGGTATTCTCTCTATGTCCCAGGGATTACTTGTCTCATGGAGTCCTGAATTTTCGGTGGATGAACCCATTGCAAACTCGTCCAGATTGGTTTTGCCTGTCAGGACATACCCGTTTGCCGCTAATTTTGTCGTAACAGTACTCTCATAAGGAGGTATGAAATTACTCAAAATCTTTGACGCGCATGTAGTAAGAATGCCTTTGGTGCACATGTTGTCCTTGATGGCCATTGGAATGCCTGAAAGGGGTTTTTTCCTGCCTGCCGCTATCTCTCCGCCCGCCTTTTCAGCCATCTCCCCTGCCTTGTCCCCGGTCAAGGTTACATATGCCTTTATCCTGCCTTCGACCGCATTGATTCTCCTGAAGACTGAAGCTGTGACCTCACTGGCGGAGACTTCCCCCTTGTCAATCATACTGCGCAGTTCTGAAATACTTAGACTGAAGAGCTCCAAAAAACCTCCGGAATGGATAAAATTAAAGTGTAATGAGTTTAGCACCCGTTATTAAAAGTTTTCAAGTAATCCAGAAGATTCCGGATTCACATAACAGTCGCATAAAATAAAGGACAAGAACACCCTCCCTCTGAAGTAACGTTAAGGGTTATACTTGCAAAGACGGTCGATGAGCATCTATTATTTCAGTATTGCGCCAGATGCCCCGCATAACCGGCTGTTTATGATAAACAAACCGTTAATACATAAAAACAGGAAGATAAGGGCCAAACTATGAACCGGATTTCAGGCAATATTGTAGACGTTCTAAATTCATCCGTTTATTCTGGCACGATCGGGATCAGGGACGGAAGAATCGCTGAAATAGTAAAAGATGATAAGAGATATGATACGTACATCATCCCCGGACTGATTGATTCACATATACATATCGAAAGCTCTATGCTGGTACCCTCGGAGTTTGCCAGACTGGCGGTCGTCCACGGCACGGTTGCATGCCTGTCGGATCCCCACGAAATCGCCAATGTACTTGGGATTGACGGTATAAACTTCATGGTAGAGAACGGGAAGACCGTCCCATTTAAGTTCTATTTCGGAATACCTTCCTGCGTGCCGGCAACCGATTTTGAGACATCCGGGGCAAGACTGGATTCCGGGAAGATTGAAGAACTGATGAAGAGAGAAGACTTTAAATTCCTGGGCGAGATGATGAACATCCAGGGGGTTTTGTCAGGGGAACCAACAGTCATGGCCAGGATAGAGCTGGCAAAAAAATACGGCAAGAGGATAGACGGGCATGCCCTGGGGCTCACGGGTGAAGACCTGAGAAAATATACGGGAACAGGCATAACCACGGACCATGAGACACTCGATTATGAAGCGGGGCTGGAAAAACTGCGCTCAGGCATGAAACTTCAGATCAGGGAGGGTTCGGCGGCAAAGAATTTCGACGCGCTGATCGGCCTGGTTAAAGACTATCCGGACGACTGCATGTTCTGCAGCGATGACAAATACCCGGAAGATCTGCTTAACGGGCATATCAATGACCTTGTCAGGCGGGCAATGGACCTTGGCATCGACAGGATGTCGGTCCTCAGGTGCGCCTGCCTTAATCCGGTAAAACATTATGGACTGGATGTCGGGCTCCTGCAGGCAGGTGATCATGCCGATTTCGTGGTCATCGATAATTTCAGGGAGTTCAATATCCTTAAAACTTATATAAACGGAGAAATTGTTGCGGAAAACGGCAGGGCATTGATGCCTGAGACCGCCGTCGATATCGTGAACAATTTCAGCGCGCGGGAAAAAGGACCTTCGGACTTCGAGGTGAAGGTAGAAGGCGACCGGATAAACGTAATTGTGGCTGTCGACGGCCAGATAATTACGGGGAAGACCGTGGAAACACCCAAAATCAGCAACGGCCTGGTGGTCCCGGACATTAACCGGGACATACTGAAACTGGTTGTCGTTAATCGTTATCAGGACGCCCCTCCTGCCGTCGGTTTCGTAAAAAACTTCGGCCTTGAAAAAGGGGCGATCGCATCATCTATATCCCATGACTCTCATAATATCGTGGCTGTCGGGGTCTCCGACGATGATATTCACGCCGCCGTAAATCTGATAATAGAGAACAGAGGCGGTCTGGCGGTCGCGTACAACGGCGACCGGCAGTTTCTGCCGCTGCCTATAGCCGGTCTCATGTCGGATGAAAATGGCTGCAGGGTCGCCGGGCGAAGTTCGGAGATGGACAGACTCGCCAGGGAACTTGGATCAAAACTGAGGGCCCCTTTCACCACACTCTCTTTTATGTCTCTCCTGGTGGTCCCTGAATTAAAACTCAGCGATAAAGGGCTCTTTGACGTCGAAAAATTTGAACTTATAAACTTATTTGAAAACAGGATTATCCTGAATCCCGGGGGCTGAATTGACAACCGTCCCTGATTATGGCGGCGGCAACCTTTCTGAACATGCTTGATAAGATAAATATAGATCAGCGGACATTAATGACTCAATGACATCTTCCCCAGGGATTCATGAATCAGTCACCGCAATATTTACTTGCATTTTTCAGTATGTTATTATAATCGCAACAGTTTGCAACTGCCTGCTCTTTTTTTAAGATATTATGAAAAAACCTTTCTTTTACAAAGAAGCCTCAGAGTCTGTGCTGGACATAATCGGGAATACCCCGATGGTGAAGATCAACAGTTTAACGGATAAAGACTCAGCCGAGATTTACGGCAAAATAGAGTTCTTCAATCCATGCGGTTCGATCAAGGACAGGATATGCCTTTCGATGATCGAGGCTGCGGAGAGGGACGGAAAAATAAGGCCGGGGGACACGATCGTCGAGCCGACATCAGGGAACACCGGAATCGGTCTGGCCTTTGTTGCTGCGGCAAAAGGGTACAGGCTCGTACTGACAATGCCCGAGACGATGAGTGTGGAGCGGAGGAATATAATGAAGTCCTTTGGCGCCGAATTAATCCTGACGGATGGAAGCATGGACATGACCGGCGCTGTTGAAAAGGCGGCGGAACTGGTGGAAAGCAAGGGCTATTTTCAGCCCCAGCAGTTCAGCAGCCCGGCAAACCCCGAAACCCACAGAAAGACCACCGCCCGGGAGATACTAAATCAGATCGGAAGCCTCGACGCCTTTGTGGCCGGCGTAGGGACCGGAGGGACCATCACCGGAGTGGGTGAAGTGCTGAAGAAAGAACTGGGCGGTAAGGTGCTGGTTATAGCTGTCGAGCCTTCAAAAAGCCCCGTGTTTTCAGGAGGAAAACCGGGCCTCCATGAGATCCAGGGGATAGGGGGAGGTTTTGTGCCGGATGTCCTCAACAGGGAGATAATCGACGATATAATCACGGTCTCGGATGAAGACGCCTATAGTATGACAAGGCAGCTTATAAGAAAAGAAGGCATATTATGCGGCATATCATCAGGCGCGAACTTTTTCGCCGCCCTGCGGACGGCAAAGAAAATCGGGAAAGGCGGAAAGGTCGTGACCATATTCCCGGATACCGGCGAAAGATACTTAAGCACAAGACTTTTTGATAACCAGGAGTAAACGCTTTGAGATGAAAAGCTCCATGATAAATATATTAAACAATAATATCTTCGAGACAATAGGAGGTACCCCCCTCCTCCGTATTAAAAAACTTGCCGGACATCTCGGACGGGATGTCTCTGTCTATGCAAAACTTGAGCGCTTTAATCCCTGCGGCTCTGTAAAAGACCGTCCCGCCTTCCAGATGATTAAAGACGCGGAGGAATCCGGCCTGCTGACAAAGGACAGGACCATACTGGATGCGACTTCCGGCAATACGGGTATCGCGTATGCCATGATTGCGGCGGTCAAGGGATACAGGACAGAAATCGTGCTTCCGAAAAACGCCAGCATCGAAAGGAAGAAGATCATAAGGGGTTTTGGCGCTGAAATCGTATATTCAAGCCAGTTTGAGGGCTCGGACGGGGCCATCAGGACAGCAAAGAAGATATACGAGGAAAATCCGGATAAATACTTTATGCCGGATCAGTATAACAACCCGTCTAACTGGAAGGCCCATTATCTCACCACCGGCCCCGAGATTCTTGAGCAGACAAAAGAGAGGATCACACACTTTGTCGCGACCGTCGGGACCGGGGGAACGATTATGGGGACGGGACGGGCATTGAAGGAGTTTAATCCGGACATTAAAGTTATAGCCGTCCAGCCCGATGACGCCATGCATGGCATAGAAGGGCTTAAACATATGGAAAGCTCGATTGTCCCTGGGATATATGACCTGAATTTTCCGGACAGGACAATTTTTGTGAATACCGACAAGGCCTATGACATGGTTAAAAAGCTGTTGACCATCGAGGGTTTGGCAGTCGGGCACTCCTCGGGCGCCGCACTGGTAAGCGCGTTAACCATCGCGGAGGAGATCAGGGAAGGATTGATAGTGGTCGTATTCCCTGACGGCGGCGACAGGTATCTCAGCCATGAGATTTAAGACATATATAAGCAGAGAGGCGATGGACAGGATATCCGGTCACGCGGAAAGGGAATATCCCGATGAGTGCTGCGGCATAGTAACACAGAATGCAGAGCGGCAGACCGTCCACGAATGCAGAAACATCCAGAACCGGCTCCATAACGAAGATCCAGTTACTCATATCAGTGACGCGCGCACAGCCTATGTTATCGACAGGAGTGAGGCTGAAGCCATCTTCTCGTCCGCAAAAGAGAGGGGTGATAAGGTCATGGCCTTTTATCATTCGCATACCGACCATGACGCCTACTTTTCCGAAACCGATGAGGCGGCGCAGACCGTCTTCGGCGAACCGGAATTCCCTGACGCGCTCCATATCGTCGTATCGGTCAAAAATGGAAAAACAAGCCATTTCAGGGCCTTCATGTGGGACGGGAAAGAGATGGCCTTCCGCCCTGTTGATCTGACAACCTGATTACTTGCCCCTGTTATTCAAAAATCATTTTAAACCTTGCATAAGCAGGCGGAACGACAGCACCGCATATTTATCCTCCGGTCCGGAATAAATATTATTGTTGTTATGACTTTTCTGTGATAAGCTTAATATATATTTCAGCAACCGACGGATATTGGGTTAACAAAAAAATGTGGGACAATGGAGGTGCTTATGCCTGCATATGAATATCTCTGCAAGGACTGCAAAAGAGATTTTATGGTATTCCTTTCGCTCAAAGAATTTGACGAAAAGCCAAAGATCACATGTCCACATTGTCAGAGTGATAACGTCCAGAAACAGATCGTGGGTTTCTATGTCAAAACAAGCAAGAAATCATAAATAAAGATATTCCCAGCGCTTGCACCGGCTTCATCTTTTCCAGGTTTAAACCGTAACCGTCTGGAAAGGGGCTTTTCTTATGAAATTGATATATCCTAGATTTCCCTTTATCGCTTCTTCTTTCAGCCTGCCGACAGGGATTTTATTCTTTATAAGGTTTGTATAGATGCCGGCATTAGTCAAATCACCGATGAAGATGATGCCGACAAGAAAATCATCCCTAAAAACAAGCTTCCTGTAACTGTCAATACGGTCATCGGTAATCACTTCATAACCCTCTGTAGCCGGCTCAATAAGCCCGACTGCTATCACCGGTACACCGGAGATGTCCGTTGCGTTCATCACACTGAGAAATCCTCCATATCTTATGTTTTCGCCGGTCATGTTTTTGCCGGCGAGCCTGCCCATCTCTTCGGCGTTTGTCCAGAGGGCGTTTACGGAAGGCATGCCGGTGATCAGGTCCCGATATTCAACCACATCACCCGCAGCATAAATATCAGACATACAGGTCTGCAGGTATTCGTTTATCAGTACGCCGTTGCCGGTTTCTATCCTGGAGTTTTTCAGGACATCGACATTAGGTTTTACACCAGCCGCGACAATAACAATATCGGCCTTAATGACTTTTCCGGAAGAAAGCCTGACCGCTTCAACCATGTCCCGTTTTCGTATCACCTCTTTAATTGTATTATCGGTTAACACTCCGATATCTCCGTTCAGCAAGACTTTTGAAATAATCCGGGAACCCCTTTTATCAAGCCTCTGATCAAGGATCTCCTCAAGTTTTTCGATGATCGTTACATTAAGGCCTGAATGCTTTAGCGAGATTGCGATCTTGATCCCGACAAGTCCGCCGCCCAATACAACGGCATCTTCCCTGCCCCTGCAATACTCCCTTATTCCGAGCGCGTCTTCCATCGTCCTAATTGTAAAGACACCTTTTCCTCCGAGACCTGGAATATCGGGCATCACCGGACTGCTGCCGGTCGCGATGAGGAGCTTATCGAAATTGAGCCTTTTGCCTGAAGACAATATCACCTCTTTTGACTTGGCGTCAACACCCGCCGCCTTTTCATAGATGACCCCGATTCCGTATTTTTCGACCGGGTCTTCAGGGAAATTTATATCCATTCCATCTTTTTCTATCAAATACGGTATCATCGGCCTGTAATAAGCATTCACCTTTTCTCCGGAAATCATCGTGATCTCCGCGTCTTCATCCCTGCCGCGTATCGCCCTTGAAGCCGATATTCCGGCGATGCCGCCGCCGATAATTATATGACGCATCTATACCTCCCTCTCTGTCCCGGCAAGTACCAGCCTATGCCTTTTTTCCTGCTGAAACTGATCAATATCAACTAACACCAGCGCCCCCGTGGGGCATGAGCGTACGCACGCGGGCATATCAAGCTTATAGCAGCCGTCGCATTTGACCGCGATATGTTTCTCCCCGTCCCTTGTTATTACTCCGAAAGGACAGACCATCACACATGTCCAGCAGCCGATGCAACGTTCTTTCCGTCGCCTCACAAGACCCTTTTCATCCCTGTAAAGACATCCGCTTATACAAGCATTAAGGCATGGAGCATCCTCACAGTGCCTGCATAAGACCGGCATCATTATCTCTTCCGTTGCCTCCAGAAACAGCCTCTTCATCGGTGGCGGCGACTGCAAGACTGCGGAAAAGAGATCCTTATCCTTTGAGTGCTGAACAGCGCACCCTATTTCACAACTCCTGCATCCCATGCATTTTTCCGGCTTGACGAATATCTGTTTCATGTCACCCCCCTACGACTAAAGCCCGAGACCCTTACGTCTCTCGCCTATAACCGAGATGAGGGTTTTCGCTGCCTTAACCGGATCGGTCTCAACAATGAAATAGCCCCCGAAGAGGTCTTTTGCTGTTGATGTCAGGACCTCTGTAACAAGCTTGCTGCCCAATACAGGCGGAACAACACCCAAGTGGGTTGGAATTCCCGCGGCAACAGCCCATGTGCCGATGGCAACCGCCTTTTCCGTGACCGCTTCCGGCGCCGAGGCAACAATTGGGAGTTTGTCCAGATCGACCCCGAGTTTGTCCGCAATAGCAACTGCAAGATCCGCCGCCCTTGAGGTGTCAACGCATGAGCCCATATGGAGCACAAGGGGCAGAGGCCCGCCGAGACCCGCAGCCTGACCGATTGCAGTAAGCACTGCTTTCAGTCCGGGGCCCGCGTATTTTTCCGTTGCCTCGGGCGTCATGAACCCGTGCCTTGCGAACGCTCCTGATGCACAGCCTGTCGCAAGTATCAGGACATTGTTCTTTGCAAGCTCCCTGATCATCGCCAGGTAGTTTGCATCCTGCGTTACTTTTACTGTATTACATCCCGCAAAAAGGCAGACACCGTAAATATTGCCGGAAACTATATTGTCTATTAATGGCTTTAAAGGGTCTTCCCTGTCAAGAAGCGAAAGGGCGGAAAGGATTGCTTCGACCGAAAACCCGGCAAACGCAGTACTGGATATGTCCGGTATGTTTATTCTGCCGGAGTCTCTTTTCTTAAACGCCACGATAGCAGCCTCTATTATCTTCCTCGCGCACTCCTTTGCGTCCGGCTCATGGAATTCTATATGCTCCGCTTTCGGGATCTTTGCGATAGGCATGGTTGTTATTAATTTGGTATGAAAGCATTCCGCGATACCGGCAAGCGACGGCATAATGCACTGATAGTCAACTACCATGGCATCAAGCGCTCCTGTGAGAATCACGGCCTCCTGGGAGACAGAGCTCGTTGCCATGGGGATCTTGTGCCTCATCATTATCTCATTACCCGTACAGCAGACACCCACAACATTTATTCCGTCAGACGCGCCCGCGGCCTTTGCACTGTCGTTAAGGACCTTTTCACCGGCAACCTGCACGAGAATGTCACTTAAAAGCGGGTTGTGTCCGTGAAGAGCTATGTTTACGGCATTTTTATTAAGCACTCCGAGATTGGCACGAGTTGCAACAGGAGAAGGCGTTCCGAACAATATGTCCGCAATATCCGTTGCGATATGGCATGCCGCATAGTCAGCCAGTGCGCATTTAACGGCGCCGAGGATGATATTTACCGGGTCTGAATCAACACCATATGTTGTCCTGTGCATGGATTCGGCTATGGAACTGTCAATGCCGGTCGGGACAACCCCGAGCTTCAGGAACGTATCGACCCGGCCTTTTGTGACTGTTGTCACGGCCCACGTCAAGGGAGTTTCCTTCTCGGAAAAATCTTCCAGTGCCTTCATCGCCACATCTTCAGCTATCTCGTTTATCTCTCTGCCGTCAACGCTGACGCCGATCCTGGCGGCCACTGCCTTTAATTTGTTCTCGTCCCTGATCGGGTAATCAGGCGCTTCTCCTTTTGCCGCCTTCAGCAGTGTATGCGCCATATGCTTTGCGTGGGCGCCATGAGAAGCCGTGCCGGCGGCAATAGCCCTCGACAACCCCCTGGACACCATTATATCGGCATTAGCGCCGCATACTCCCGTCCTGGGTCCGTCTTCAAAGGGACTGATCCTGCACGGCCCCTGCAGGCAGTGTCTGCAGCAGAGACCTGCTTCTCCGAAGCCACACTGGGGCACTTGAGCGGCACACCTGTCCCATACAGTGCTGATTCCGGCCTTTTCAGCGCTTTCAAGAGCTGAAAGCGTCGCCTTGTCAATAGATCTTTCCATCGGATGCCTCCTGTTATTCAAAAGCAATAAGTATTATAACCGGTATAACCGGGGAATTCCCCTCATGAATTCTTCTTAACTATAAAACCATAAAAAACAAAAGTCAAATGCTATAATTAATACAGAATCAGGAAAACATAGAGGGTGGAAAGATGACCGGATACATGATAATTATATTATTCAGTTACCTGCTTGTCCAGGGAGTTGAATACTGGCTCAAGCAGATCAATCTCAGGTATATGAGGCGGCACGGGATGAAAATTCCTCTCGGGTTTGAAGGCTTCATCGATAAATCAGTGCTGAAGAAGACCATTGACTATACAATGGAGAAGCATTCACTTTCCCTTATCGAATCCCTCTTCAGCAACGCAGTCCTCCTGGTTTTTCTTTTCGGAGGACTGCTTGATACTTACAATTCATGGATACTGTCTCTGGACCTGCCATTTGTCCCGAGCGGCGTTCTCTTTTTTCTTTTATTGACTTATGCCGGCACACTTGTTTCGATTCCTTTCAACCTTTACAGTACGTTCAGGATCGAAAACAGATACGGCTTCAACACAATGACACTGAAACTGTGGCTTGCGGATTCAGTGAAATCCCTGCTTATTTCTTCTGTTATAATCGGCCTGATACTATCCGGCGGATTCTGGATCATCCAGAAGAGTCCGGATTACTGGTGGCTCTCCATATGGGGATTCTTCTTCGCCTTCAGCATCTTTATGATGTATATCGCGCCATACGTGATCGAACCGCTTTTCAACAAGTTCACTCCTCTTGAAGGCGGTGAGATTGAAGAAAAAATAAGGGCCATCATGAAAAAAGCCGGCATTAAAGTAAGTAGGGTCTTCAAGATTGATGCATCAAAGAGAAGCCGGCATACAAACGCGTACTTTACCGGCATAGGAAAGGTAAAGAGGATTGTACTGTACGACACGCTTATCCGGAAAATGAACACGAACGAGATACTCGCCGTGCTCGCGCATGAAGCAGGCCACTGGAAAAAGAAACATGTCCTGAAACGAATAATCGTCCTTGAGCTGCTCTCTTTCATCGGGGCATATATATCATTCGCGATCCTAAAAACTGATTTGCCCGGAATTATTTTCAACATACAGAACCCGACATTCTTTTCCAGCTTAATCATACTCGGGTTTATTTTCAGTATTGCCGCGGCCCCTTTTACGCCCCTGTTCAGTTATATCTCACGAAGGCATGAATACGAAGCGGACAGATTCGCCCGCGAATTGACTTCAGATCCTGAAAGCCTGGCCACTTCTCTTATCAAACTATCGAAAGACAACCTCTCCACGCTCCATCCCCATCCGCTCTACGCGAAGGTCTTTTACTCGCATCCCCCTGTTGTCGAGCGCGTCAGGAAGCTGAGGAAAAGCACGTAATGGTCAGGCATTAAGAACAGGCGGAGACAATTATGATTAAGAAAATCTCCCCCAACCCCTCTGATATGCCAAAGAGGGGAAGAGAAAAACAGGAACGGTAGGAAGGGAGAGAGGGGAAGAAATAATCCTCATTTCCAAAGAGGGGAAGAGAGGAACCCGGGATTGACCCACTCAATTGCACAAAGACTCATTTTATCTATGGAGGTTATTTATGCATAACAGCAAAAAGAGATTAATTTCAGAAAAACCCGGCTACTGTCTGGCCTTATTACTGTCTTTGATCATCGTTTCGGCAATATCAGGCTGTAAAAGCAGGGAGAGCTACAGGGAGGAACTCGAACAGAAAGGGATACCGTATTCCGTTGAGAGTTTTTTGAGTGAGACAGGAAAAGGAAATTCAGAGACAATAGAATTATTCTTAAAGGCCGGAATGGATATTAGCGCTAAAGGCCCGAAGGGTTATTCAGCCCTGATATCCGCTTCGCAGGTTAACAACATCAGGACCATGAAGCTGCTGATTGATAACGGCGCCGACGTTAACGCCGGTGGAAACCAGGGGGAAACCGCCCTGATGTTCGCTTCACTAAGCAATAATATCGACGCAATAAAGCTGCTGATTAAAAACAACGTTGATGTTAACGCAAAAAACAACAAGGGGTACACAGCCCTGATGTTTGTTTCATCCACAGGAAACCCCGAAGTGATGAAACTACTGATCGAAAATAGCGCCGATGTTAACGCGAAAAACAGTAAGGGGGAGACCGCCCTGATGTTCGCTTCACTGAACGATAACATCGAAGCCGTAAAACTGCTGATCGAAAACAGCGCCGATGTTAAGGTAAAAAACAACAAGGGGGAAACCGCCCTGAAATACGCGTTCCTCAATTCCAGTATCGCGTCAATATTACGGGAAGCCGCTTCAGGCGAAAAATAATCTCTATTAAACCGGACCATGGGGAAGAGACGCTTTGATATAAAGCCCCTCTTGCCGGAAATGGTCCGCCGGCAAAATTCCGGGGAGACCGCCTGTCTTAACTCTCTTTTTTCTCTCCAAGCCTGGACTCGGCTTCCTGAAAGAAAGGCGAACCGGGAAATTTGCCGGTAAGTTCCCTGTATTTAGCTTCAGCCTCTTCTTTTCTGCCCTCTTTTTCCAGGATTCTTGCCGATTCAATCAGTGCAAGGTCTTTATATATGGCGGTGTTGGCTTTATACATGGCATCGAATATCTTAAGCGCTTCTTCCTGATTGCCGGTTTTAATCTGTATCATGGCCATTTTACTGAATGCAAGAGGGAGCAGATCTTCTTTATCCGCATATCGCTTCACAAAGTCATTAAGGATCTTGAGCGCATTGTCATATTCGCCGAGTTCATAGTATGAGCTTGAGATATACAGCAGAAGACGCGGGGACTTCTTTTTATCATATGCCTGCTGGAAGAGCTCCAGGGTTTTCCGGAACTGTTCTTCTTTCGGCAATGCGGCATTTTGATACATGTTGTAGTAAACCTTATACGCCTCATACTCAAGCTTCCTGGATTTCTGGTTCGAGGTGTAATTATAAACCAGCAGTGCGGCTACAACCAGGACAACAGTCAATACAAGCACGCCATACGCAAAAACAGTCTTCTGTTTCTGCAGGAAGACATCTTTTATATCAAAAAACTTTTCCTTTACCTCTGTTTCCGTGGTGGCTGCTTTCTTCTTTACCCTTTTCTTTATCGCTTTTGGCATTAAATCCTCCTTAGAGCTTTTTCAATCAGAAATTTTGAGTTTTCAAATACAGAATCAACGCCCGAATTATCAATGCCCGCCCCAAGCAGAATCCACCTCGCCATCTCTTTTGTTATCAGGTCCGAAGGGCTATGGCTGTCTGTATTGATACATAGAGACGCCCCTGAACGCATCGCCTCCCTTGCTACATAGCCATTGGATAATGAGTGGCCTTTTCGGGAAGTAATCTCGAGGAGCACGTTCTTCTCTTTAGCGAAGAGAATATCATCGTACGATATCAGGCCGGGATGGGCGAGTATGTCCGCAGCGGCATTTATGGCCGCACGGTTGGTGCCTTCCTTTACAGGTTCGACAATGGTCTCTCCATGTACTACGACAATCTGCGCGCCAAGCAGACGGGCCTCTTTCACAAGCTCATGTATCAATCCAGGAGGAGCATGCGTTATTTCAGCCCCCGGCAAAACTTCAATCGGGACCATATCACGAATCATTTTAACGGCCTTGACTATCCTCGGGACAATAAAGTCGATATTGGATGCATCAACATGGTCTGTTATTGCCAGGGCGTTGTATCCGGCAAACTCAGCCCTCCTTATTAATTCGAAAGGTATGAGTTCCCCGTCACTGAAAATACTATGAGTATGCAAATCAATCATTCTAAAAGATACTAAAATACAAGGAAAAATGTAAAGCATGATGTTAGCAGTTCGTACAGGCAGGCAGTCTGACGGTAAAAACGGTCTCTGATCCATTATTGGATAAATCAACCTCTCCGGCAAGAGACTGAACAAAGCGGAAGACGATATTCAACCCCCTGCCTGTCACTTCACCAGAGCGTATTTTATTGATATGTTCTTCGTCTATGGAGCCCGTGTTTATAATCTCGATCTGGACATTTTCCCTGTTTCTGAAGCATCTGGCGCGCAGGACGCCGCCTTCACCCGGCACGGCCTGCGCGGCGTTCATAAGAAGATTGTCTAAAATGCGTTCCAGTTCAAAAGGCACACAGTAGACAAACAGTCCGTCTTCAATATCCAGCAATTCAGCCTGGATGTCCGTTCTGCCCAGCCGTCTCGCTGCTTCGACATTAAGCCTGAAACGCCGTTTTAACGTCTCACCCACGTCTACAGGCCGTTCACGCCCCTCGATGACGGCGCTGGTGGAAAGGTTCTGTATTTTGTCGGTCTCTTCCGCCACAATATTCAGGGCCTCACGGATCTTGTCGCGGACCGAATCAAGGTCTTCATTGTCCAAAAGTTTCAGCGCCCTTCTGGCAAATCCACCGATAGCGACCGCAGGATTCTTAATATCATGCAGTATGTCGTCAAGGCGCTCCATACGGAGGGCCTTCATAACCTCTTTGCCGAAAAAGGTGAGCAGATCGATCTCCCCTTCTGTAAACTCCTGCCTGATGTCAGCAGTATAAAAAACCATAAAGTATCGCACCTCCGCCCGCCCTCTCAGCGGAATCAGCAGCACGGAGTTAAGCTTGTTTGCGCGCATATAGGAGACAAGCGCCTCGTTCGACAGCCAGCTGGTTGCCGGGTCCTTTATAAGCACATAGGAGGGATCGATCCGTTCGGTCTCTGTGTCCATATTCTCCTGATTTTCCTGAAGAAGGGCCATCATGTAGGGATGCTCTGATACACTGAAGGCATGGCCGACCTTGCCCTGAGTCTGCTCCATGGGATAACTAATCTCGAGCCAGGCGGTTTCCCTGTCCGGGGAGAGTGAAAACAGGGCGCAGCTCTGTATCTCGATTATACTAACCAGTTCAGGCACCATAAGCTTAAAAAGATCCCTCAGCTTTATGCCCTCCCGGTTGCTGAGTTTCAGGAAAATCTTCTCAACAAGCTTCTCCTTCCTGAGGTTCAGCTGTGAAAGGTCGATTATTCGCTTCCGCGCCACCACATGGCTTATTCTGCGGGCCAGCACCTCCGCGTGTGTAACCTCAAGGGGATCAAATTGGCGGTTTTTCTCCCGGTAGTATATCTGGAGCGCCCCACGGATTTCGGTCTCGGTCTCAAGGAACCGGGGTATGTATATGGGAACTGCTAGAAGGGAGTTGAGACCCAGCCGAAAGACCACATCCTTGTCCCGGTACAGCGGCTCCGCCAATATGTCAGGGACTATGTAGCTCTTGCCGCTCCTGACCACTAATCCGGCAATGGAATCCCCCAGTGGTATGCTCGGGATTCGGGCATAGTAGTGAAACTGATGGGATCCGAAAGCGACCATGTTGCCTGTTTCAGGATCATACAACCGGATCGAGCCGGCATCCGCCCCGAGGTATTTTACGATCTTCTGGGCGCCGACCTCCAGTATCTCCCTCCAGTCAAGCAACGGGCTTATGCCCATCACATCCTCGATCTCCACCACTATTCCGCCCAGGTATTCGGCGAGAAAACGCTTCTCCACCTGGTAGGCAAGCAGCTCCATCTCATCGTCGCTGAAGCTGCAACGGCTGAGCAGCTCATTCTCCTTTAGAAAATTAACCAGGCTTTTCTGCATTTTTTTAATTTACTGTTATTGTGGTGATATGCTTATACTCACATTTTACAGGAAAAATCCGCTTGTGGCAATTAGAAAACTTGAATAATTAAACGGTCAATCTTTAGAATTAAAGGGATGCGGATAATAAAAAAGAAGAAAGATATATCGGAATTCCTGGAAAAGATCCGGTCCCGTCAGACGGATACCGGTCAGTCCGTAGAGAACGCGGTCAGCAAAATCCTGATGGATGTGAGGAAAGACGGCGACGACGCGGTGCTCAAATACACCCGGAGATTCGATCACAAAAAGGCCCGGAAGTTAAGACTTGGCGCCTCCGAGATAACCAAACTGTCGGACAAGGCGGACCCGAAAGTTGTGAAGGCGCTTGAGTTTTCGGCAAAACGGATAAGAAAATTCCATAAAATGCAGATAAGCTCCTCCTGGTTTTTCACCGAAAAAGAGGCGATTCTCGGCCAGATTATACGGCCGGTCGGAAGAGTCGGCGTTTATGTGCCGGGCGGAAAGGCTGCATATCCCTCGACAGTATTGATGAACGTCATCCCCGCGCAGATCGCCGGCGTGAAGGAAATTGCCCTGTGTGTTCCGGCGCCGGGCGGAGAGATCAACCCCTATGTAATGGCCGCAGTGAAAATGCTTGACGTCAAGGAAGTATACGGGATCGGAGGGGCGCAGGCGATAGGCGCGTTGGCATACGGGACAAAAAGCATAAAAAGGGTGGATAAGATCGTGGGACCCGGCAATATATATGTAGCAACGGCAAAAAGAATGGTTTTCGGATCGGTTGATATAGATATGATTGCGGGGCCGAGCGAAATACTGATTATCGCCGATCAATCCGCAGACGCCTCGTTTGTGGCTTCAGACCTTCTGAGCCAGGCGGAACATGACGAACTCGCCTCATCCATTCTAGTTACAAACTCCCGGGACCTCGCGGACAGGGTCTCGGAAGAGGTTTAAATACAGATGTCGAACCTTAAAAGGAGAAAGATCACAAGGTCTTCCATTAATAATTACGGGACCATAATAATCACAAAGGACCTGGAGGAGGCCGTGAAACTTTCGAGCCTGATAGCGCCCGAACACCTGGAGATAATGA
>JAJRYC010000022.1 GCA_024275975.1 Nitrospirota bacterium
GGTTGATGTAATCGGGAGCCTTGGGAAAAAGGCAGCGCCCGAGACCAAAGAGGCAAACGCAACAATAAACAGATAAGAAGTAAATCTTTGCTGGATAACCGGATAAGGCCCTGAAATCCCAAACAGGAGGATTTCAGGGCCTTATTCTATTTAAAACTCTCTGCTTATCCTAGCCCGAGCTTCCATGGACTTTCAAAACCACTGGCAAATTTGGACTCAATCATTATTTAAATATGATGTAATTAATACGGTAAGACTGAGGAGAACTTGAGTGACACTTGATCGAATTACTTATGATCCAAATATAATGGGCGGCAGGGCCTGTATTCGTGGCATGAGAATTACTGTGTCTCAGATAGTTAATTTAGTAGCCAACGGCATGACCATATCGGAAGTTATTCTGGATTACCCATATCTTGAAGAAGAAGATATCTGTCAGGCACTCCGCTACGCCGCCCAACTTACAGAAGAAGAAGTCCATCCTATTCCTTGCAAAGACTGAACTCGAAAAAGGAGCGATACTAATTGTCCAGGAAGGCCGCTTCCGTATTCGTCATCTTTCAAAAGAATAAATACTCTCATAACAAACTTATTTAAGAAGAAGAAAAGCTGTCACCTCGTGTATATCACTAATTATTTATTTACTTAACAGATGTTGTAAAATAATTGATGCAGAACGCAAGCGGATGACCGCACATAACATTAAATTAGATACAAGGTGTTGATTTTATGAGCAAAAAATATTTCATACACACTTTCGGCTGCCAGATGAATGTCCATGATTCCGAGAAGATTGCCGGTATGTTTTCTGCCTCTGGCTATAATGTAGCTGAAGGGGCGAAAGATGCCGATGTTATTGTTCTCAACACCTGCAGTATCAGACAGAAGGCTGAACAGAAATTCTACAGCGAACTGGGCAGGATGAAGTTATTAAAGAGGATCAATCCAATGCTGAAAATCGCTGTGGCAGGCTGCATCGCCCAACAGAAAGGCTATCCCCTTATCAGGAAATTTCCATATGTCGACTTTATATTCGGCCCGGGAAATTTAGACAGCCTGCGGAAATGGATAGATGACGGAATACCCCGTAAAGTTCCGCCGCGCGGTGGACGGAGCATAGAGCATGGAACACTGACAACCGCCCTGAAGCATGATCCAGCACATGAGACAGAAGAATTTCCGGTAAAGAGGGAAGGGCAGGTCCGGGCATGGGTTTCTATTATGTTCGGATGCAATAATTTCTGTAGCTACTGTATCGTCCCCTATACGCGCGGCAGGGAGATATCAAGGCCGAGTTCCGGCATACTGTCCGAGATAAAAGACCTTTGCGACAGAGGATATAAGGAAGTAACATTGCTGGGACAGAATGTTAACTCTTACAGGAACGATATAGATTTCACCGAATTGCTGAGAAGAATTGATTCAACCGGTATAAACAGGGTTCGTTTTGTCACTTCTCATCCAAGGGACTTCTCCCTGGAATTGATAAACGCGATTGCGGACCTGCCGGGCGTCTGCGAACATGTTCATCTTCCTATTCAGTCCGCCTCCGACAGGATTCTGGACCTGATGAACAGGAGATATTCCTATAAAGACTATATTGAAAAGATAAATATGCTGAGGGAAAAAGTCCCGGACATAGCAGTAACCGCGGATGTGATCGTCGGATTTCCCGGAGAAAATGAAGAGGACCACCTGCTTACGATAAACGCCATTAAGGAGATCGGGTTCGACAGCCTGTTCGCCTTTAAGTTTTCACCCAGACAAGGCACAAAGGCATATGATATGGATGATGATGTTCCGGAAGAAGTCAAATCCGAACGGCTGAATAACCTTTTGCGAATGCAGGATGAAATCACCCTGACTAAAAACCTGACACTTGAAGGAACGGTTCAGGAGATACTGATTGAAGGACATTCCGGGAAGGATCTGAATATGCTTACCGGTAGAACCAGAACGAACAAGATCGTCACAATACCAGATGCGAATGAACCTGAAGGTACCCTTGTGAACGTAAAAATCAGAAAGGCCCGCCAGCACTCGTTGGAAGCTGTTAAGGTATAAAAAGATGAAAGTAGCATTATTGACTTTAGGCTGCCGGGTAAACCAATCCGAGACCGCGGACATTAAAGGATCACTCAAAGAAAATGGCGTAACTATAGTTGGAATAAAAGATAATCCTGACATTTGCATAATTAATACCTGCACAGTAACCGCCAAGAGTGACTATACTTCCAGGCAGTTAATAAGAAGGGCCTCAAGGACTGGGGCAAAGGTGATTGTAACCGGTTGTTATTCCCAGTTAAAGCCCGAAGAGGCGGCCGGGATCCCCGGTGTATCGGAGATTGTCGATATAAATAATAAATTCAGCATCATAAAGCTTGTCACTGGTGATTCAGCCGGCATTCCCTACGGAAATTACAACAGATCAAGACCTTACCTGAAGATACAGGACGGCTGTAATTTTAACTGTTCATATTGCTCAGTCCCACTTGCAAGGGGTAAATCCAGGAGCGTACCCGCGGATGAGGTGATAAAAAGGGCCCTGATGATCGGGGCCGAGGGGTACAACGAGATCGTTCTGACCGGAATCCACCTGGGCTCCTACGGGCATGACCTTAAAGAAAAGACCGGCCTCGGTGCTTTATTGAAAAACCTGCTAAAACAGACCAGTATCCACCGTTTCAGGTTGAGCTCCCTGGAGATCAATGAAGTTGACGATGAATTGATCGAATTAATGCGGGAAGACAGGGTCTGTAACCACCTCCATCTGCCGTTGCAGAGCGGCAGTAATAAGATACTTAAGCTGATGAGGCGTAATTATTCAGCGGAAATATATGCCGAAAAGATTGAGAAGCTATCATCAAGGATTGAGAATATCTCTATAGGCGCGGATTTGATAGTCGGTTTCCCCGGGGAAGGCGAAAAAGAATTTGACGAATCCTTCAGCTTAATAGAGGCCGGGCCGTTTTCTTATCTGCATGTATTTCCATTCTCCGGCAGGTCCGGCACCCAGGCAGCAGGGATGAAGGATTTACCGTCTCAATCCGCTGTAAAGGACCGCATGGAGAGGATTATGCGGCTGAACGTGCATAAAAAAGAGAGTTATATGTCCGGACAGATGAACAGGACCCTCGATGTAATCCTGGAAGAGAGGACCAATGGAGGGATTGTCTCCGGAACATCCGCTAATTACCTGAAGATAAACGTCCGTCTAAATGATTATATTAAGGGAAGCCTTGCAAACATACGGCCTTTGAAGATAATAGACGGCCGAATCGTGGGAATTGCCGTTGAATAGCTCTAACTTATTGATATTGTAAGTATTTTATCCTGCCTAATACCTATACAAGACCGTTAACATCCATGATAGTCCCCAAAAAAGCTATTTATTGACAGGGATACTGACAAGATATGAACAATCATTGTTTATATAAAATGTCCGATAAGATATATTATGTTAAATTAACCCCTGTTTAAGATTTTGTCAAGAAGCTTTATTGCGTCGGTCTTTGTTGTTGTTTTACCAGCAAATTCTTCTTTTTTAAGCAGTTCTATCAGATACCCTAATGTTTTGCCTTCACTTACATCAGCATATTTAATAATTTCTTTTGTTGATAACAACCCTTTTTTCTTTAATGATCGATATCTATCAAATTCATCAAGATATTTTATCCTGTTTTCCATGATTAAAAATTCCGCCGAGGCATCCCCTGCAATACTGAAAATGTCGTATAAGTCTTCTTTCGTAAACTGTTTCCTCCTGTTTCCCCGTATCTCATAAGCCTTCTCCAGTCTTACAAGGCGCTTTGATATGTCCGAGCTAATACGCAACAAATTGTCCGGTATTCCCCGCAGCAGAACTTCCAGCCTGATAAGCCCCTTATATGTGAGGCCCTGCGAAAAGTCGGAATCAAGCTTAATCCTGTGGTTTAAAGGTAATTTATTGAATATTTTATTAATCTTATTAATTGCCTTAATTTTCGTCTCTAACTCCGCGTAAAAACAGGATATTATTGTGGTTAGGATGCCATCGGACAGTAGCAATCCTAGGGTTCCGGCAGTGGTTTTTGAGTTCAATATCTTGTAAAACTCTAAAGTTATTCTTTCGCTTTTTGCCTCTTTCAGTAAGTTGCCGAGAAGTTTAAGCGATCGGCGGGTTTCATCTTCGATCGCAAATGACAATTCGCCTGAAAATCTGTAGGCCCTCAGGATTCTCACCGGATCATCCCTGAGATTTTCTTCCTTCACCATCTTAATCAGGCTGTCCGCCAGGTCCTGCATTCCGCCATGCGGGTCTATTACTCCTCGACCGGGCGACCAGGCCAGGGAATTAATCGTAAAATCCCTTTCTGAAAGATCATCCGCGATATTTTTATACAGCGGCATGAAATCCAGCATCATGCCGTTTTTCAGGACTATCCTGTATAGCCCCCTCTTCCCGATCCGTATGATCTTTCCGTCTAATTCAGAGGCTACCTCCCTTAAATATCTCCTGAAATCTCCTTTTATCGCGTAGTCTCTGTCAGGGCTTTCCCTGCCGAGCAGAATATCCCTTATATATCCTCCCACGATATATACGTCGAGATTTTTCCTCTTCCCGAATATTATTGAGTTATATCTGTCCGAGAGTATCATGCTATTAAGTTTTACGGTATTGAATTTATCCGGCAGGTGGGTCATGATGTAACCCTATATGATTTCGGTCCAAAAATCCTTTTTCTTGACATTTAGTAGCCTTCTGATTTATAAAATCATGTTGCGGGCGTAACTCAGTGGTAGAGTTTCAGCTTCCCAAGCTGAGGGTCGCGGGTTCGAATCCCGTCGCCCGCTCCAGCAACGACCAATCAACGTTCATACATGTTTTTCCAGACATAACAGATTCGTTGAAGCACCGTGAAATGGGTGAGTATTGCAAGGATCCACAGCACCGGAATAATCAGGCCCGTGATGGTTCCGAAGGCGATTAATATAATCCTCTCCGGTCGTTCCATGAGTCCGTGACCACAGTTCTGCCCGAGGCCCTCGGCCCTTGCCCTCGCATAGCTGATGAGAAACGCGCCCACAAGAGATACCAGGCATAAAAATACTCCGGTAAGGTTATTTTTATTGGCCAGATTCAGCGCCAGCGCCAGAAGAATAAACGTGTCTGAATACCGGTCAAGAACAGAATCAAAAATGCGCCGAATCTGGAAGTTTTCATATTAACACGGGCGACTACGCCGTCTAAAATGTCGAAGACTCCTCCCGCAAGGATTAATATACCACCGGCGCGAAGGTCTGAAATAAGTACGAGGGAGGCAATTGTGGTTACAATAAAGCCTGTTAATGATAAGGCGTTGGGGCTTAGTGTTGTTTTTCCGGCAATCTTTTCAAGTGGCTTATCAAATACATGCCCCAATTTTTCACTGAGCATATTAATTAATATTCCGGTTATCTGTTCTTTTTTGTCTGTATAAAGTCTTCAACCATGCTCCTGGCTATATCATCGGAGAACTGTTCCGGAGGATGTTTCATGAAGTACGCTGATGCCGAGACAATCGGTCCGCCTGTTTTTCTGTCTCTGGCGAGTTTACAGCACCTTATGGCGTCTATTACAACACCGCTGCTGTTTGGAGAATCTTCAACGGATAACCGCAACTCAAGATGGAGGGGCATATTCCCGAAACCACTCCCCTCCATTCTTATAAAGCATACTTTATTGTCGTTCAGCCAGGGTATATAATCCGAAGGGCCGATATGAATGTTCTCGTAATCCAGAGGTTTATGAAGTTGTGACTGTACTGATTCCGTCTTGGATATCTTCTTCATTTTAAGTCTGGTATGGTTCATCATATTCAAAAAATCAGTGTTTCCGCCTACATTTAGCTGATATGTTCTGTTCATCTTCACTCCCCTGTCTTCGAACAGCTTGGTCAGGCAGCGATGGATGATGGTCGCTCCTACCTGGCTCTTGATATCATCGCCGATAACAGGTATCCCCCGCTCCTCAAAACGTTTTGACCATGCCTTGTCCGAGACGATAAATACAGGGATACAGTTTACCAAGCTGACCCCGGATTTCAGGCAAGCCTCGGCGTAAAAAGTGGTGGCCTTTTCAGAACCCACCGGCAGGTAATTCAAGAGGATGTCCGCACCAGTCTCTTTTAAAATCTTTACTACATCAGCGGGCTTTCTTTTCGCTACAATGAACCTTCTGTCTTCGGGATAGCCGTCCATATGACTGGAGATGCCGTCGAGAACGTTGCCCATCAGCACCTTGACAGGGATACGACCTGTTTTTTTATAAAACACCTTAGTGCAGTTGGGTTTGCTAAAAATAGCTTCGTTTACCGACTTGCCGACCTTTCTTTTGTCGATATCAAAGGCCGCCACGATTTTTATATGATCGGGGGTGTAGCCGCCCAGGCTCCGGTGCATCAGGCCCAATGACCGGTCCGGGTCATTGCTCTTCATTTTTTTGTAATACTCAATTCCCTGTATTAACGCACTTGCACAGTTTCCCATTCCGGCAATTGCAAGTCGTATCTGCTTCATTCTAAGTTCCCTTTCATTTTTACGGCATTTAAAATTTCTTTCCTGGTTTAACCCCTAAGGCATTCCCCAAGGACATATTCTATCACTTTTCCTGTTTTATAATCTTCCGTATGTGCAGAAGAGAACCCATGGCGAACGAAATTATATAACGTCAAGGGGATATCCATGAAACTTACTTTATATATCAAAGATTATTTTTTATGTCAAGAATAATTAACGATAACCCGGGTGAAATGAATTTTTTAGCGGGAAAATTTTCATACCGGAAAATTTCTTCTTGCCATTCCGGGACTTCTTTTTTATAATGTATGCTTATTTATGAAAGCAAAAGTTTCTATAATCGGAGCAGGTAATGTCGGTGCTACAGCCGCGCAGCTTATCGCGTATGAAGGTATCGCCGATATCGTGCTGTTCGACATCATTGAAGGTATGCCGCAGGGAAAGGCCCTCGATATTATGCAGGCCTGCCCTCTCTGGGAATCTTCCGTTAAGGTTAAAGGTACAAACAATTACAGCGATACAGCGAATTCCGACGTTGTTGTTATAACGTCAGGTCTGCCTCGGAAGCCGGGCATGAGTAGAGACGACCTTCTGCACGCGAATGCCGAAATCGTAAAAAGTGTCACCAGTGAAACCTCGGGGCTTTCTCCGGACAGTACTGTCATCGTTGTATCAAACCTCATGGATTTAATGACATATATCGCATGGAAAGTCTCCGGATTTGATCCGCACAGGGTCGCCGGTATGGGAGGCGTGCTGGATTCAGCGAGATTACGGACATTTGTTTCGATGGACCTGGGAGTGTCACCGGATGATGTGGAGGCGATAGTCTTTGGAGGGCATGGAGACCAGATGGTGCTGCTACCAGGCTTAATAACTGTAAAAGGGATACCCATTACTAAACTTATCAGCGAAAAGCGGGTTGATGAGCTTATACACAGGACCAGGCATGTAGGAGCGGAAATAGTATCGTTGCTTAAGACCGGAAGCGCGTATTACGCACCCGCCGCATCGGTATTGCAGATGGTCAAGGCGATAGTTCATAACGAGAAACGTGTGTTATCATGCTCCGCATATCTTGACGGCGAATACGGGACCAGCGGTCTTTTCCTCGGGGTACCAGTGATTCTTGGGGAAAAAGGCATCGAGAAGATTATAGAACTCGAGCTCACGGACGAAGAGAAGGCGCATTTCAATCATTCCGCAGCTTCAGTAAAATCCCTGCTTGATAAAATCAAAATATAAAAATCCGGAGGAGAAAGTGGAGAGAACATTATCGATCATAAAGCCTGACGGCGTTAAGAAAAATATTATAGGAGAAGTTCTAAAGAGATTTGAACATAACGATATGAGAATTGTTGGGCTAAAAAAAATAGTACTCTCGAAAGGGGACGCCAGGAACTTTTATATTGTCCATAAGGAAAGACCTTTCTACGACAGCCTTACTGAATTCATGTCCGAAGGACCGGTTGTTGTGATGGTCATTGAAGGTGAAAATGTCATTTCCAGAGTCAGGGAAATCATGGGCGCCACAAATCCCACAGAAGCCGCTCCCGGGACGATAAGGGCTGACTTTGCTTCTGATATCGAACATAACATCGTCCATGGATCAGATTCCGGTGATTCCGCCTCCTATGAAATTCCTTTTTTCTTTTCTGCAATGGAACTCAGTTAAGACCTGACTTCATATGCCGCTCAAAAGTCATTAATAATTGCAGGCGGGAGTGACGGGAAATCCTGTCTCATGACTCCTGCCGGTCCCATCCCTCAAGATCAGCCTGCCTATTTCATGGATACTCTCAATTCTTGTCTTTTCAGTGTGTTACGGCTGATTACAGGTAAACTTCCTGTTGAATTCGTTGACGATGCGGACATAACGTTTATTGACAACGGAATATAAAAGACAGTATTATGATATTAAGAGATAAAAGGTACTATATGAGGAGATAAAGATGTTTGAAAAATTCACTGAAAGAGGCAGAAAGGTAATAATTTTCGCCAAGGAAGAAGCTGAAAAACGTCAAAACGATTACCTCGGCACGGAACACCTTATTCTCGCTATTTTGAGAGAAGATGACGGACTGCCTGTAGCCATCTTGAAAAAGATGGGTGTCTCCATAGAGGAACTGAGAATGGAGATAGAGAGAAACCTTCCGGCGGGCATGAACATACTGACTTTCGGAGATATACCTTTTACCCCCCGCGCGAAAAAGGTGCTGGAACTGGCGGTTGAAGAGGCAAGACTTCTCGGCCATAATTATATCGGAAGCGAACATCTGTTGTTAGGACTCGTAAGGGAGGATGAGGGCATCGCCGGAAAAATTTTGCGCAACCTCGGCGCAAACCTTCTTGGGGCAAGACAACTGACAATAAACCTGTCTATGAAATCGTACGCGCATGTCCGGGAAAAACGAAGTTCTACTCCGGCGCTTGATGAGTTCGGCAGGGACCTGACATTGATGGCGAAGGAGAATCAGCTCGACCCTGTCATCGGCAGAGAAGATGAGATAGAAAGGGTCCTTCAGGTACTGGGAAGAAGGATCAAGAATAATCCCGCAATTATCGGAGAGCCGGGTGTCGGCAAAACAGCGATAGTTGAGGGTCTCTGCCAGAGGATTATATGCGGCAATGTGCCGGAAAGCCTGCTCAACAAGAGGCTAGTTTCATTGGATCTAGGCGCCCTTATCGCCGGCACTAAATACCGGGGACAGTTTGAAGAAAGGCTCAAGATCGTTATGAAGGAGATAGTACAGGCCAATAACGTCATACTGTTTATCGATGAATTACACACTTTGATAGGCGCCGGAGCCGCGGAAGGCTCAATAGACGCGTCAAGCATGCTGAAGCCTGCTCTGTCAAGGGGCGAGATGCAGTGCATAGGCGCAACCACACCGGATGAATACAGAAAATACATCGAAAAAGACAGGGCGCTTGAAAGAAGATTCCAGACGATAAATATTCAGCCCCCTGACATAGATAATACCATTGAAATACTGAACGGGCTGAAATCGAGATATGAAGCCCACCACAAGGTAAAAATAAGCTTCGAGGCCATAAAGGCATCGGCAAGGCTGTCCGACAGGTACCTACCGGACAGATTTCTGCCGGATAAGGCGATTGATGTTATTGATGAAACAGGTTCGAGGATAAAACTGAAACGGTTTACTCCCCCTACCGAGTTGAACGAGATCGAGTTTAAACTGAACAGGCTGGCTAAAGAAAAAAATCTGTACATAAAACTGCACGATCCCGATAAAGCCTTTCCAATAAAGGAGGAAGAGGCAAAATACAGGGAGATTTTTGAAAGGACACATAAACTGTGGCGTGACAGTCTGGTGAATGAGATTCCTGTTTTAAAAGAAGATGATATTGCATATACTGTAGCTAAGATGACGGGTATACCAGTAGTGAAAATCGAGGAAAATGAGTCGGCGAAACTCCTGAAGATGGAAGAGGAGCTTCATAAAAGGATCGCGGCGCAGGAAGAAGCGGTCAAAGCGGTCTCCAGGTCATTAAGGAGATCAAGGTCGGGATTAAAAAGCAGTAAGAAACCGATCGGGTCTTTCTTCTTTCTCGGGCCGACCGGTGTTGGTAAGACGGAGCTGGCAAAGGCACTTGCAAGTTATCTGTTTAACGATGAAAATTCCCTGATAAAGATCGATATGTCGGAGTATGTAGAAAGATTCAATGTTTCCCGGCTTACAGGCGCACCGCCTGGATATGTCGGTTTTGAAGAAGGCGGACAACTTACAGAAAAGGTACGTAAAAGGCCATACTCTGTTGTGCTCTTTGACGAAATAGAAAAGGCGCACCCCGATGTATTCAATATACTGCTGCAGGTGCTTGATGAGGGAGTTCTTACCGACAGTTATGGCAGGAGAGTCGATTTCAGGAATACGGTAATCATCATGACATCCAATGTTGGGTCACGGATTATCGAAAAATCAACTCCACTGGGGTTCCAGAGACATGAAACCGATTTCCACTATGACAAAATAAAGGAAAACGTGCTAAGTGAACTGAAGAAGATCTTCAACCCCGAATTCTTAAACCGTATTGACGAGACCGTTGTGTTTCATCCACTTGAGAAGAAGCATCTTTTTTCGATAATCGACATGCTGATAAATGAAACCAATCAGATGCTGATCGAACAGGAGCTTGTGCTTGAAGTATCGCAGGAAGTTAAGGAATGGATACTGGAGAATTATTACAAGCCCCTTTACGGCGCAAGACCGATGAGAAGAGCCATCCAGAAGGTTATTGAAGATCCTTTATCGGAAGAGATTCTCAGGGGGAAATTCAAGGGCGCGAATATCATAAAAGTTTTAATGGATTCGGGAGTTCCAATGTTTGTGGCTGCGGAAGAGGCGTCTATGCTTTCAGGCGTTAATTAGAGTCTGCCTATAAATTACCGTGAGGCTGAAAAGTCGTCATTCCCCAAAGGATTGTCCCATCAGGCAGTAAGCAGGGAACTGTGAATGCGGTTAATCCTTCGTTCAATTATAAATAAAATAATGGCTCTCATCGTGCAAGAGAGAAACCCAAAATTGACCGACTCAATTGCACAAAGACCCTGAAATAATAATTTTTATTAAAGGAATTGAGTAATGAAAAAAATTTTATTATTATCGCTTTTCGTAATCAGTGCGATGCTTGTAATATTCAACGAGAAGCAAAACCAGCCGGAACAGGCAGTGTCAGAAGGACTGTATGCGCCTGATTTTGAGGTTTCAGGCACTTCAGCTGTCGATAAGGGCTCCTCCCTCTCGGAACTCAAGGGTAAAGTGATATTCCTGCATTTCTGGGCTTCCTGGTGTGACTCCTGCAAGGGAGAGATGCCTTCGATTGAGGCCCTTTACAGAAAAATGTCTGACAATGATGATTTTCGGATGATAACGGTTATTTATAAGGATGATACAGGAAACGCCGTGAAATTTATGAGTGCGAATGGATATTCCTTTCCGGTTTATTCCGATCCAAAGGGTAAGGCGTCAAAAAATTATAGAGTAACGGGTGTTCCCGAAAGTTTTATAATCGATAAAAAGGGAATAATAAAGAGGCGCGTAATCGGCACCGACGAATGGAGCTCCCCGGCTAACAGCCGTTTTATAGACAATCTCTTAAACGAATAATGGGTAAACCGAGACAGCCGGAAAAGGCTGTTGTTTTTATAGCCGCACTCTTTGCAAGGCAGGAAATTTTGGATGACGCGCTAAGAGTCCTCGGGGATCAATTTGGAAATATTTTATACAAAAGCCCCACCCTTCCCTGGGATTCGACTTCATTCTACTGCAGGGAGTTAGGCACGCCTATTTACAGAAGCTTTATCTTCTTCGATAAAATCATCGACTCTTCTACCCTTGCTGAGACCAAAATCATAACAAATGAAATAGAAAATTCATTTTTAAAAGACAAAAATAGGCAGATAAACCTTGACCCGGGCTACATGACACTCGCAAAAATAGTTCTTGCGTCCACAAAGAATTATTCCCACAGAATCAACATAGGACAAGGCATATACGCCGAACTCACGTTATTATACAGAAACAATCAATTTAATCCCTTGCCCTATACCTACAACGACTACAAGGACGAAAAATTTCTGACTGTCTTCAGGGAGGCCAGGAAAATCCTTAAAAGCGCCAACCTGCTATTCTTCGACCGGGTTTAAATTAGCTTCACTAGTACCGTTTTGACGGGAATTAGACCCCTGAAAGCACTCTCTAATTGGTAGGATGTGATACTCTAAATAAATCTTCTATTTACAATCCCCCTGGAAATAAACTATATTGTACAATAAGTTAGTCAATAAGAGCAGAATAAAATTATTTTAGCAATCCACCTTAATACCTCTGTCCAGTTTCTGGGGAGTATTATAAAATAGAAATGTCCTAAATTAGGAGTCCTATACTGCCTCATTTTAATAGGGAGGCACGATGGGAAGGCGAGGACATTATCATGTTAAGTAAGCAGGAGTTAAAGCGGATACACGTAATTCAGAAGATACTGGATGGCGTATTAGCGCAGGTAGAAGGAATAGAAGAAGCCATCAAGTTTTTACATGGATACTTGACTGAATACAACAGGAGATTCCCCGTTAAATCTAAAAGGCGGGTAATCTTCACAGAAACGTTCCCAAGGGGATGCAGCTTGACGGTATTCATGCATAAAGACGTAGAGGGTTTTGAGGAATGCTTTCACAATGTCTTGACGCTAGCTTTACCAGGTCATGGACAAAACAAACGCCAAGAAGGTTATGCTATATAGGTGCGCATAAATAAATCGACAATAATCGTGCAGAACCCAGCAAATACTGGCTGAATGAAGAACAGAATTTCGTGTCTTTTGCAAAAAGGTATCCGAACAAGCTTGCAGTTCACCTTTTTTTTGTGTAAA
>JAJRYC010000023.1 GCA_024275975.1 Nitrospirota bacterium
AACGAAGACCCAAGCCGAAGTCCTATCGGCCTTTGGCCACTATGTGGATGACAGTGGGGTCTTACAACCGGTGCGCAGCTAAAGTACCGTCAATACTGGCTATGCGGCGTGGTCTAATAAGTTATCTCTTAAACTCCTGTTGAAAAAAATGTGGATTTGGAGAAAGAGCTTGCAATAGTAAAAGAAGATTATCCCACCTGCACTGATTTTGAAAGAAGTTTCCCATCTATCTGTTTTGCCCTCGCAACAGGTGTCGGCAAGACCCGGCTCATGGGGGCTTTTGTAACATATCTTTACCTGAGAAAGGGAATAAAAAACTTCTTTGTCCTGGCCCCGAATCTAACGATCTATAAAAAATTGATTGATGACTTTTCTATTTCAACGCATCCAAAGTATGTATTTCAGGGCATCGGAGAGTTTGTCCATAATCAGCCGGTTATTGTTACGGGTGATAATTACAATCATACCAAGTTGTTCAGCTCCGATGTTCATATCAATGTTTTTAATATCTCCAAAATCAATGCAGAAACGCGAGGGGGGAATGCCCCCCGCATTAAAAGGCTTTCTGAGTTTCTGGGCGAATCATATTTCGATTATCTTTCTAACCTGGATGACCTTGTGCTGTTGATGGACGAGTCCCATCATTACCGCGCCGACAGGGGAATGGACGTAATCAATGAATTAAATCCGATATTAGGCCTGGAACTGACCGCTACTCCGCAGGTGGAAAGATTAGGAGGGGCCATTAAATTTAAAAATGTTGTCTATGAATATTCACTGGCAAAAGCCATCCAGGATGGCTTTGTCAAAGAACCGGCTGTTGCAACACGCAAAAACTTTGATCCTTCCCATTATTCAATAGATGAAGTAGACAGGATCAAATTAGAGGATGGAATCAGAATTTATGAGGACACCAAGGCGGCTCTGGATATTTACGGAATAGATAACAATGTATCCATAGTAAAGCCTTTCGTTCTGGTCGTTGCTCAAAGCACCGAACAGGCAGGCAGTTTAAAGACCATGATCACATCTCAGTCATTCTTTAACGGCGACTACGCGGACAAAGTAATGGAGATACACTCCAAGCAGAAGGGCGGGGAAAAGGACGAAAACATCGAACAGTTACTGTCACTTGAAGACCCCGACAACAAGATAGAGATAGTTATACATGTGAATATGCTCAAGGAAGGCTGGGACGTCACCAATTTATATACTATCATTCCGCTGCGAACTGCCGCATCCATGACCTTAAGGGAACAAACAATAGGCAGAGGGCTACGACTCCCTTACGGCAAAAGGACCGGAGACCATAAAGTCGATAAACTTACCATTGTTGCTCACGACAAATTCCAGGAAATAATAGATGAAGCCAACAAGCCCGATTCCATAATAAGAAAGGAAAATATAATAACTATTGATGAAACAGAGCTTGCCAGGCATAAAGAAGTTATTACTGTAACGACTAAATTCGAAGAGGAATTTAAAAGAGAGCAGGCAAAAATTGATACTATTACCATACCGGAAGAAAAGCAGATGGCCCAAAACAGGCTGGAAGGTCATAAAATACTCATTGAGGTATTACCGGATTTAAAGAAACATGTAGGAAGTGTAAATGACCTCATACATGATGATATTGAAAAAATAGCGATAGAAAAAGTGGAACAGAAAATCCAAAGCTCTGTACAACAGGAAATGTATGCCACGGAAATGATCCGGGAAGTCCGGGCAGCATATAAAGCCATTGTGAAAGAATATATTAAAAAAATTATTGAAATTCCGAGAATAACCATACAGCAAAGCGGTGATGTCAGGTCCGGATTTCATGATTTTGATCTGGATATAAAGAGTCTCAATTATCAGCCTGTATCAGAAGAGATATTGAGAAAGACACTCAGGGAACAGGAAAATAGCGTTGATACAGTGATTGGCAAGGGCAGGTTTGCTTATGACAGACCGGAAAATATTATAGTAAATGAACTTATCAACCAGCCTGAAATAGATTATGATGAGCATGCTGACTTGCTGTTTAAACTGGCCGGGCAGGCGGTTCAGAAATTTCAATCATACCTTGATGGAGACAAGGTGATGAATGTGGTTCAATACCATAAACGGGAAATAGCAAAGTTTATCTTTGCTCAAATGGACCAGCATTTCTACTGCGAAGCGCCTGAATATGAAACAGCGAAGGTTTATCCGTTTGACAGGATCAGGGAACACAATTATTCAAAATATACTGAGGACAGTATCCATGACTATAGAGAAACGATCACTCCGACCAGTGCTATTCCGGGCAAGTTATTCAGCGGCTTTGCAAAGTCCTGCCATAATTTGTATAAATTTGATTCCAAGACGGAAAAAGATTTTGCAGGGATATTAGAGAATGATGGAGATGTTTTGAAATGGTTGAGACCAGCGCCCAATCAATTTGATATATACTGGAACCATAACTCAAGCAGGTACCGCCCTGATTTTGTAGTAGAAACAGAAGCCACTATATACATGGTTGAGACAAAGAAAGAAGGAGATATAGAATCCTCCGAAGTCCAGGAAAAATCTCAGGCAGCATTGAAATATTGCAAATTTGCTACAGAATATACCGACCGTTATAGTGGCAAACCATGGGAATATGTTTTAATTCCTCACAATGCCGTGCAAAGCAATATGGGCTTTCGGTTTTTAGTTGATAGATTTAAGAGATAAAAGTGACTCCGTCAAGTCATCAAGGCGACTGCGAAAGGGGCAAGTCTTGTTTATCTGTTCATCATTTCACCCAACCGCGAATGACAAAGGGGGCGGACTGCGGAAATAATAGTCAGGGCAGTGTGATGATCACATCAAATTTGCCTTTTTAAAAGTGGAAACAAACATTCAAACAGGAGTTTAAGAGATAAGTTGTTGCACCTCGCCGCATAGCCAGTATTGACGGTGCTTTAGCGGCGCACCGGTTGTAAGACCCCACTGTCGTCCACATAGTGGCCAAAGGCCGATAGGACTTCGGCTTGGGTCTTCGTTGGGATCTCAAGGCAGCGTTTTGGCTTTCTTGCGTTGTTGCTCAACATCAAAACAGAATGAAAATGCCGCATGTCATCCATTACATCCTCTGCGCTACGTTGAATCCCAGATGCTTTAACAGCAGCCAGAAGCAGGATATTAATAATGGTACAGACGGCGCTGAGGAAAAATCGCAGCTGCCAGAACTTTGAAGAAACGACTGGAGCTGATCCTCGAAGGCGAATCGCCCTACGATATCTTTATACGCTGGAAACCTATCGAGAAACAGCCAATCGGCTGGAATCCCGATCTCAACGACGGCGTGCGACTGAATATAAGACCCTTTATGTCCGTACCTGATGTAGGTCAAAAAGGTGCTGGCGTTCTTAGAGACAAACCAAATGGACTAAAGATAGAGGTAAGGATGTAGAATCTGCCCCTTGGTTTCATTTATTTAAAGGTGATAGGATAAATGACCATCACCTGAGCCTTGAGGAGAAGCGACTGAGCAGATAAGAGTGGGAGAAGGGGGGACTGGAAGAATGGGCGACCACTAACATAACTTTATTATTGCACATTAACATTGCAAGCGTTATAATGCATTATATATGTTATTTACCTGATTTAATATGAATAATATGATGGAAAAGCTCGAACAATATTTACTGGAAACACTGGCTTTGCCGATCACAGCTGTCAAGTGGGATAAAGCCGGGCAGCTTCCTTTATTTCTGCGGGATATGTATGACTTTTACATGATATCCATGCTGAATGATTCTCTTCTTCTTATGGCTGCCGGAGAGAAACGTGAACAAACCCCGGCAACGGTCCGGAAACATCTGGTACAGGTACAGGAGATGTCCGGATATGAGGTTGTCTACCTGAAAGATTCTGTCTCTGCTTATAACCGTAAACGGCTTATTGAGCATAAGGTGCCGTTTATTATACCGGGCAACCAGATGTACCTGCCCATGCTGGGCATTGACTTGCGTGAGCATTTCAGGAAACAGCGAGAGGAGACAACAAAGTTCAGCCCCTCTACACAGGCAGTAGTCCTTTACGCAATTTACCATAAAGAGCAGAAGATGTTTACCCCTAAAGAAATGGCAAAACACCTCGGTTACTCTGCCATGACAATGACAAGGGCATTTGACGAACTGGAACAGGCTGGAATAGGAGAGCATACTGTTAAGGGCAGGGAGCGCTGCCTTCATTTCCACGATAAGGGTAAGGTGCTCTGGGACAGCGTCATGCAATTCATGAAAACTCCTGTTTTGAAACGTGTATATGTCCATCTACCCAGGGATAAAGAACCGGGGGTATATGCCGGGCTGGATGCCCTTGCCCGGTATACCATGCTGGCGAATCCGAAAAATCACGTGTATGCGTGCAGTGGTACTAAATGGAAAAACTACAGGTTGCAGGATAACATAACCAAAGTACCAATGCCTGAGCCGGATTCTATCCAGATAGAGGTGTGGAGCTACGATCCCTGGCTGTTTGCTGATAATATGACCGCAGACCGCCTCTCCCTCTTTCTGTCGCTTCGGGATACAAGTGATGAACGTGTAGAATCAGCACTTAATGAGATGATGGAAGGTATGCGATGGTAAAGGGACTGAAGATATTTCAGGAGCATTTCAAAAAACATACTCATCAGTTTGTCCTGATCGGTGGTACGGCCTGCGACCTTGCAATGGAAGAAGCGGGGCTTGATTTCCGTAGCACAAAAGACCTTGATATTGTTCTTTGCCTTGAGGCGCTGAACAAAGATTTTGCCGGTGCTTTCTGGGAATTTATTCGAGCAGGAAAGTATCAACACCAGCAAAAGAGTACTGGCAAAAAACTTTTCTACCGTTTTCATACACCAGCGAATAAGGACTATCCTTTTATGCTGGAACTCTTTTCCAGGGTGCCGGATGCAATTACAGTTGACAGTGAGAGCCATCTTACCCCTGTCCCGGTTGACGAAGAGGCTTACAGCCTCTCGGCTATTCTCCTGAATAATGATTACTACCATTTTCTGCACGCCGGGAAAAAAGAGATTGAAGATGTTCCTATTGTCGGTCCGGAGCATCTGATCCCTCTAAAGGCAAGGGCTTGGCTCGACCTGAGCGAGCGGAAGGCGCAGGGTGATTCTATCGATAGTAAATCAATAAAAAAACATAAAAATGATATATTCAGGCTGTTCAGAATTATTGACCCCGCAATCATCACCGATATTCCGGACGAGGTTAAGGATGGAATGAGACAGTTTCTCGATGAGATGGAATCTGAGGAGATTGACCTGAAGATCCTTGGATTGGGTGGTCAGGACAAAGGAGACATTCTTGGTGAGATGAGGCGGATTTATGGGATTGATTAGTGAATACCTCATTAAAGCTATACGCGCTGCTGTTGTGTATAACCCCGAAGTCCAGGTGGCTCCATCCTGTATTTTATGGCCTGACAAAGACCGTCAATGGGAACCAGTCATTTCTACACTCATGGCAGAAATTCCTGAACTGCTTACATTTCAGCCGGAAATGACTGCATTTCAAGCAGGAAGGATTATGCTTAACCGGCTGCACTATCTGGCAAACAAGTGTATTAACTTTGCCTTTGAATCAACTCTTGCCAGCAAAACATTTGCTCCCTGGATAACAGGATTACGTAAGAAAGGCTATGATTTTCATCTTGTTTTTCTCTGGCTGCCAAGCGAGGACTTTGCGATAAACCGCGTTACTGAGAGGGTGAAATCCGGGGGACATAATGTCCCTGAAGATACCATAAGGCGACGCTACCATGCAGGGCTAAAAAACTTTTTTGAACTTTATCAACAGATTACCGATAAATGGTTCTTTTACGACAACTCCGCCACTGAACCCAGACTGATAGCCTATGGTGAAGGATCCAGTGATTTAGTTGTCATAGATGGCACAATGTGGCATAATATTGAAAAAGAATATGGATCAGAAAGAAAAAAATAAAGACAAAATCATTGAGGCTTTCTCTAATCCTGAAAATATCACAAAAGCTCTGGTTCAGGGTGTACGTGAAGCGCTGCTCAAGCATAAGCAGGCCGGCAACTCAGTCGTTATCTGGCGAGACGGGAAAGCTGTCTGGCTTGAACCAGATGAGATACTGAGCTGATAATATATATAACAGTATTCTAACAACCTTGCCCCTGCAACACTTTTCAGCATGTCACTCTCATAAAATTCAACAGTAGAGGATTACGTCATCTCCTTACTAAGACGCTTATGACCAAAGCGGGACGACTTCTACGAGGTTGACTGCCTCCCCGAAAACGACCGTATCCGCTTCACAATCTCCCCCGCCGCCCGCCGCGAAGTCCTCAAACGCCTACTCAAACTCAACCGCGAAATCCATGAGCGGAAGTTGCCCAGGGACTGTATGATAAAGAGAAAAAAACGCAAAAACAAGGTGAGGCCGAAAGCTAAGGCAGGTGGTTGTGCTATCCTAAAATTGACCATTAAACATAGCTTGTGATGGCCCAAAATTGACCACCCTGAGCAATAACCCTCTTGGTATTATGGTTAGTAATAAACGCCATAATCTAAGGAGGAGAGGAGTTTCTTACAATGGATCAGTATGAATTTATCAGGATTGCCCACCGAATATACGGCAAGAACATCAGCGAGTTGTCAAGAATGACAGGTCACTCTCGCAACACAGTGAAAAAGGCCATACGCGGAGAGTCCAGGTGTTTTTATTCCCTGCGATCCTGAAGCCGGCTTCGAGGCTGAGGTTGACAGGTGAACATTCGTTCACCTATAATTAAAGCATGCCAAGAGAGACGAGCAGAGACACCATCCAATCAAGGGTTAAGGATATTTCAAACTTCTATCATAAAAATGGAAGAATGCCGAGCTTCTCGGAAATTGGAGAGTTAGTGGGTTTCCGGTCTAAAAACGCAGTTTCCAAGTTCGTTAACAAACTCGAAGAGCACGGGGTTCTGGAGAAAGACGAAAAAGGAAAGCTCATTCCTAGGTCTATAACATACACCGCAAAGGTGCTCGGCACTGTGGAAGCCGGCTTTCCAAGTCCCGCGGAAGAAGAACTGGCGGACACAATGTCACTTGATGAATTCCTTATTCGGAATCCGCAGGCCACTTTTCTCCTTAAGGTATCAGGCGATTCCATGTCAGGGGCAGGCATACTCCCCGGAGATATGGTGATTGTCGATAAAGGGCAGACGCCCAGGAGCGGCGACATCGTGATTGCCGAAGTGGACGGAGAATGGACAATGAAATATTTAAAGAAAAGAGGCGGTAATGTGACCCTCGTGCCTGCAAATCCCAAATACAGGCCCATCAAACCCAAAAAAGAACTCAGTATTGCAGGCGTAGTAACAGCGGTAGTAAGAAAGTACAGGTAGCGCGAAACCTCAAGGATTAATTATGAGCGGTCAGCCTTTAACAATATCTTCCTTTCCCCGGGCGATTATCCATATTGACGCAGATGCATTCTTTGCGTCCTGCGAACAGGCAATTCATCCTGAACTCAGAGGAAGGCCGGTAATAACGGGTAAGGAGCGTGGGATAGTCTCGGCTGCAAGTTATGAAGCGAAGGCACGGGGAGTAAAAAGAGCTATGAGGCTCTTTGAGGTTAAGAAGGTCTGCCCTGATGCTGTGTTTATGCCGTCGGATTACGAGACGTACAGCCTTTTTTCTCTCCGGATGTTTGAGATATTCAGGCGGTTCTCCCCGGATGTTGAGGAATACTCCATTGATGAGGCGTTTGTTGATCTGACGGGACTGAGGAGAAGCTTTCACGGCTCTTACGGCATGATCGCCCAAAAAATACGGAAGACTGTTGAATCAGAGCTGGGGATTACGGTATCCGTCGGCGTCAGCCTCTCAAAGGTATTGGCGAAAATAGGCTCGAAACACAACAAGCCGAATGGTCTCACTCTTATTCCCGGAAGGGATATACATCTCTATCTCGATAAGCTGCCGGTTGAAGAGGTCTGGGGAATAGGACCGAACACAGCGGCATTCCTCGGAAAGTTCGGCATAACAACAGCGCTTCAGTATGCCCGCAAGGATGAAAAATTCATACAAAAATATCTGTCCAAGCCCTATCAGGAAATCTGGCATGAACTTAATGGAAGGAGCGTTTACCCTGTTGTCACCGAAACAAAGCAGACTTACCAGTCCATCAGCAAAACAAAAACATTTACCCCTCCATCAAATGATGAAGCATTTGTCTATGCGCAACTCTCCAAAAACCTTGAGAACGCCTGCATCAAGGCACGTCGCTACAAACTGGCGGCAACACGTCTCATAGTGTTTTTAAGGAGGCAGGACTTTAAAGATAGCGGCGTGGAGATAAAGCTCAGTTCTCCAACGGTCTACCCTGTTAATCTGTTCAGCGCCCTGCGGAAAGGTTTTAACTCTGTTTTTAACTCCCGTGAACTTTACCGTCAGACAGGGGTTGTCCTTGCCGGACTTGTCTCTGAAGACAGGATTCAGCACACTCTCTTTGATGACATTCCAAAGATAGAGAAGCTTGAAAAGATTTACAGCGCCGTTGACAGGCTGTCCGAAAGATTCGGCAAACATACGCTTCAGCACGCTGCGAGCCTGCCGGCAAAACTTCAGGCCCAGCATGAAGGCGAGAGGGGTGATGTAGCGCAGAGAAAAGTAAGCCTCTTTAAAGGCGAAAACAGGAGGCGGAGGCTGGGATTGCCGATGTTGAACATCAGGGTTTGACAGGGGAAATTCCGGTATAATTCAGGCTTGTGTGTGGAAATCGTTTCCCATGGGACTGTTTTTAAACTTGCATCACTATCTGATTTCTGATATGCTGAAATCAGATAGTAATATCTTTTGTGGAGGTGTGTAATGGAGACAGGCAAGGTAACGGTTGCTGAAATAAAGGCCCGCGGTCAATTGACCATACCTAAAAAAATAAGGGAAGCAGGTCATCTTGAGGAAGGACAGGTTGTCTCGATAATTCCGGTTGGTGATTCTATTATCATTACACCGAAAAGACTTGAACTTGACGAGGCAAGACGGGAGATAAAGAAGATACTTAAGGCATCCGGACTCTCGGCGGAAGATCTGCTGTCAGGGCTTAAAGAAGAAAGAGAAGCTCTGTATAAAGAAACATATGGCAAAAAATGAGCTTAAGGTCTTTCTCGATTCAAATGTAATATTATCCGGCCTTATTTCCGACAGGGGATCGCCGCGCATAATTCTTGACCTTCTGGTCCTCGGTCTGCCCTTTCTCTCCGGCGCGACAGGAGAATACAATATTATTGAGATTGAGCGGAACGTAAAAAAGAAAGTGCCGAAACTCTTGCCTCTATATAAAAAATATGTTGCCTCTCTTAAGCTGGAGATTATCTCCCTGCCTTCTCCGAAAGCAGTAAATAGGTTATCGGGATGCATTGCAGATAAAGACATCCCTGTCCTTGCTTCGGCTATTAAGGGCAAAGTCGATTTTCTTGTTACAGGGGATAAAAAGGATTTTGCAAAGGCCAGGGCAAAGGATGAATATTCTTTTAAAATAGTAAGCCCGACAGAGTTTATTGAAATAATCCTTCCCGATGTTCTTAAAACAATGAGAACTGATTAATAGTTCCATAAATACCACTCTTTGTGTCTACACATTACCCGATTATCCGCTGGTCCGGACTACGGACTTTATGGTCGCCCGCCGAATGTGCAACTGATTATTGTACGCCGCTGTAACCATTGGCCCGCTGAGTCCAGGAGGAAGGTTTTTCAGGATATATTGCAAAAAAGGAAAACGAAGTTTTATTATTAGCACTATAACCGTTTTGAATTTACAGGGGGCATTATGAGAAAAACAATAGTTAAGTATATATATATCGGTGTAATACTCTTCCTTGGGCTGATGCCTGTTTCCTGCGGTAAGGAAAAGATCAAGCCGGTCTCCGGGGAGTCGGGTCAGGCGCTTGAGGCGTTCGCTCTCGCCGAGACAATCAGGGAAGCCTTTATCAAAAACGACATGGACACACTCCGGGAGAATTCCACGGATGATGGCTACAGGGACATCACCGCCAATTCAAAGGACTTTGACCGTCTTGAGCTGACTTTCACCCCAAGGTGGGTGGAGATAGAAGGACAGGAGGTTTACCTGAATATAGCATGGAAGAGCAGTTGGACTTCCTCGGACAAAACAGTGGCGGACAGGGGAATGGCTGTTTTTGTCCTTGAAGGCAGGCCATTGAAGGTAGCGAAGATTTTAAGGGCAAATCCCTTCAGTTACCCCGGGCTATCGCGGTAGCCGCCCTCACTTGCACGAGCTGCAGGAGCCTTTGCTGCAGGAGGCGCAGCCTGACGATGATCCGGCGAATGGCTTTTCAACTCCGCTCACTCCGAATGTCGAGAGTTTCTTTTTAATATCACCGGAAGAGCATTTTGGGCAGTCCACATCCTTGTTTCCGAAAACCAGCTTCTCGAATTCTTCTCCGCATTTATTGCATATGTATTCATATATCGGCATTTATTGACTCCAGTTTTGAAACTATTTCTTCCTTGCCGGTTTTTTGGGTACTTTTTCCCAGTCTTTCAGGAATTTTTCCAGCCCGATGTCCGTTAGCGGGTGTTTGATTAAGTGCGTGATGACCGAATAAGGTATGGTCGCTATATCCGCTCCGATCCGGGCGGCATCAAGCACATGGAGAGGGTTTCTTATGCTTGCAACGATAATCTCCGTCCCGAACATGTAATTGTCATATATCTCCACTATTTCTCTGACGAGGTCTATCCCAACATGGCTTATGTCATCAAGGCGACCGATAAAAGGGCTGACATAAGTTGCTCCCGCCTTGGCTGCAAGCAGGGCCTGAGTGGCCGAAAAAACCAGAGTTACATTTGTTTTTATCCCGAGTCCGGACAGCTTTTTCACGGCCTTCAGCCCTTCTTCAATCATCGGTATCTTGATGACAATATTATTATGGATTTTTGATAATGACCGGGCCTCTTTTATCATGACGTCGGCAGTGATGCCGATAACCTCGGCGCTTACAGGGCCGTTAACAATGCCGCAGATGGCCTTTAACAGCTTAACCGGCTCACTCCCTTCTCTGGCTATCAGAGATGGGTTGGTTGTAACCCCATCTATAACGCCAAGTTCCCATGCCTTTTTGATCTCGTCGATGTTTGCCGTGTCGATAAAAAATTTCATTTGGCCACCCTTTTTAATAAATTTATTCCCAAATATTATAACGAAATCCGCGCAAAAATTGCCTGCTATGGACGGGGAAGGATTATTTATACTGGAATTCAATTGCCGCGGCATGCTAATATAACCAATCTTCTTTATCAGGTGGAACAAAAAAATCAATGGCTGAAGTCGTCCCTTTTAAAGGGGTACTTTATAATGTATCAAAGATATCTCAAAAATCAGGGGAGGACTTACTGGCTCCTCCCTACGATATTATTACACCCGAATACCGCGAAGAACTCTATGATAAAAATCCCTGTAATATCGTAAGAATAGACTTCGGTAAGGAATTTCAGGGAGATAACGAGAGAGAAAATAAATATACACGGGCAAGGGCTTACCTCCAGAGATGGCTCGATGAAGAAGTTCTTGTCGAAAGTGACCGTCCAGGTTTTTATGCGTATGAGGTTGTGTATACCATCAACGGCATCGAAAAAAAACTGAGGGGTTTTTTCGGCCTTGTCAGGCTTGAGGAACTGGGCAAAGGAACAATCTATCCCCATGAGTGTACCCACGCTAAACCCAAACAGGACAGACTTGACCTCATGAGGATATGCGATGCGAATATCAGCCCGATATTTTCGCTATACAACAGCCCTGAAAAAAAGACTTCAGGGATGCTCGCCGGTATAAGCGCAACCACGCCGTATCTGGAGGCGCGTGATTCCGATGGTTCAGTCCACAGGCTCTGGGAAATAAAGGACGCGGAACAGATTGCTTTAATTACGGAAGAGCTTAAGGACAAGACGATTTTTATAGCTGACGGTCACCACCGGTATGAGACCGCTCTTGAATATCAGGGCGAGATGAGGAAGAAGCATGGCATATCCGGCAGGCCGGAGCCGTTTGACTATGTTATGATGTTTCTTTCGAATATGTCTGATGAAGGACTGACTGTACTTCCCACTCACAGGCTTGTAAAAAATATCCCTGAAGATTCCCTGGAACGCCTTTCAACTTATTTCGAAATAGAAAAAGTCTTTGACAATTTTAATGTAATGTATATAATTGACAGCAGAAGAAATGTTCTGGGGTTTTATAATGGTGATACTGATGGATGGTATATTCTGAAATACAGAGGCGAAGATCTTTCGGATGTTCATCCCGTGCTGCGGGCCCTTGATGTGACTATCCTTCATGACCTGGTATTTAAAAAGCTGCTGAATATAGATGATATAGTGTATGAAATGGATACTGACAAGACCCTGAGGTTGGTGAGAGAGAAACAGTTTGATGCCGCGTTTTTCCTGAATCCCACGCAGGTCGGAGATGTTGAAACCGTTGCGCTCGCGTCTTTGCGAATGCCTCCTAAATCAACATATTTTTATCCAAAACTTTTAACAGGACTGGTTTTGAATCTTTTCAATAAAACATTTTAAAAATACGGAGGTCCCTTATGTCAGTGCGCGTTGCAATTAATGGTTTCGGCAGGATAGGAAGAAATTTTCTCAGGGCAAGCAAAGGATGTAATGATCTGGAGATCGTTGCGATAAATGACCTAACGGACTCAAAGACTCTCGCTCACTTACTTAAATATGACTCAGTCCACGGGATTTTCGATGCCGAAGTTAAGGCCACGGACGCGGGTATCTCTGTTGACGGCAAGGAGATAAAAATCTCGGCTATTAAAGAGCCGGAGAAACTCCCCTGGAAGGATGTGGGTGCGGACATAGTAATTGAATCAACGGGAATGTTTACTGACAGGGCATCCGCCTCAAAGCATCTCGACGCCGGGGCGAAATGGGTCCTGATCTCAGCGCCCGCAAAAGAACCGGACATAACCGTATGCATGGGTGTTAACGAGGAGGCCATTGATATATCAAAACATAAGATAATCTCGAATGCCTCCTGCACCACAAACTGTATCGCTCCTGTCGCGAAAGTTATGCTTAATGAATTCGGCATAGTCAGGGGATTGATGACCACGATTCATTCTTACACTAACGACCAGAGGATACTGGATCTTCCCCATAAGGACCTCAGGAGGGCGCGTGCTGCCGCTTTGTCGATGATACCGACGACAACCGGAGCCGCCAAGGCGGTCGGTCTTGTTCTGCCTGAATTGAACGGCAAACTCGACGGCATGGCGATAAGGGTGCCTACACCGAATGTTTCAGTTGTAGACCTGGTTGCCGAACTGAACAGGGATGTAACGGTGGAAGACGTGAATGGCGCTTTAAGAAAAGCGGCCGAGGGCAGCTTAAAGGGAATCCTCCAGTATACTGAAGAGCCTATTGTTTCGATCGACTGCAACGGCAACAACCACTCGTCCATTGTAGATGCCGCGTTAACAAAGGTGCTCGGGGGCAGAATGGTTAAAATCATTTCCTGGTATGACAATGAATGGGGTTACAGTTCAAGATTGGTGGACCTGGTCCTTTTTGTCAATAAAAACAGGAGCTGATTGATGGCAATGGAAAAAAACTCAAACTCGATGCCGATCAAGGATGTTCTTAACAAGCTGTCGATCGAGGAACTTAACATAAGAGGAAAAAGGGTTTTTATCAGGACTGATTTCAATGTCCCTCTTGACGAACATCTCAGGATAACGGATGACAGGCGGATACGTTCCGCGCTTCCGACAATAAATTATGCCATTGATGACGGAGCCAAGGTTATACTTGCTTCACATCTTGGCAGGCCCAAGGGAAAGATCGACCCCAGATACAGTCTCGCTCCCGTGGCAAAAAGGCTTCAGAGGCTGCTCGACAAGGAAGTTGTTCTTGCCCAGGGCTGTATCGGCCCGCAGGTTGAGCACCTTGTGGCGAAAATGAAGGCCGGCAGCGTGCTTCTGCTCGAAAACCTGCGGTATTATCAGGAAGAGGAGAAAAACGACGAGAACTTTGCGAAACAGCTTGCGAGCCTGGCCGATTTTTATATAAACGACGCCTTTGGCGCGGCCCACAGGGCACATGCCTCGATTGTAGGCATCCCGAAGTTTTTGCCGGCTGCGGCAGGTTTCCTTATGAAGAAGGAGATAGAGTACCTGAAAGGCGTTGTTAATAATACTGTCAGGCCCTTTGTCGCAATCCTGGGCGGTGCTAAAGCCTCGGGGAAAATAGGCGTTCTTGAACATCTTGAGAAGAAGGTGGACAAGGTGCTGATAGGCGGCGGTATGGCGTTTACCTTTATAAAGGCGATGGGTTACGAGGTGGGTGATTCACTTGTTGAGGCCGAGATGTTCGACCTGGCGCAGAGGATCAGGAAAAAGCTGAAAAACGCCGGGGTGAAATTCTATCTGCCGGTTGACTGTGTCATCTCCCAGACACTGGAGTCAGGCGTCGAGACAAAAATCGTTCCAACACTGGAGATACCAAAGGGCTGGAGGGCTCTTGATATCGGGCCGGCGACGGTCAAACTCTTCTCCGAAGCGCTTGCAAACGCAAAGACCATTCTCTGGAATGGTCCGATGGGGGTGTTTGAGATGGATGCATTCTCGAGGGGGACGTTCGCCATCGCCCATGCTGTCGCCGATGCCTATGCCTTAACTATAGTCGGCGGAGGAGATACCGATCTTGCCGCTCACAGGGCCGGGGTGTCCGATGCGATTTCATTTATTTCAACAGGCGGCGGCGCTTCACTCCAACTACTTGAGGGAAACGAACTGCCCGGCATTGCAGCGCTTACAGATAAAACACACTCATAGCGCCGGTCTTAGACAACAGGTTCAAGTATCGTGGAAGGCGAGACCTTGTGCGGCAGTTTTTTATTATCGTGAGACAGAATCCCTCTTTTTATCTCGACAATCGAAGAGCTTTTGCATTCGAACTGTTCTATCAGAAACGATGACGCGACTTCCGGCTTTATTACATCACCGCAGGTGAAAATATCTACAGCAGCATAAGAGTACTCGGGCCATGTATGAATAGAAAGATGTGACTCTGCTATAACCACCATGCCGCTTATGCCAAAGGGATTGAATTCGTGGAAAGATATATCAACAATAGTTGCCTTTGCTTCCATAGCTGCGGCCACCATTGCATTTTTTACTTTATTAAGATCTTTTAGAATTTCAGGGTTGCAATCCCTCAATTCAACTAATAAGTGGGTACCTAAAGCATGCAATCGTCTATACCCTCCTTCATTAATATATTTGAGCTATTACTGCCCTCTCAAGCTCAAAATATTACAGTAAACAGTTGTCACTTGTCAAGTGAAAGCAGATGCTGTGCCACCTTTATTGATTTAAGCGTCTTCCTTTTTAATTCAGGATGTTTACTTTTAAACGTGCTGCTGCCTGGTTTCAGTGGGCAATCCGCATTGATCGTCTGTTGACCTGCCTAATTTCAAATACTACAATATCAGATGGCGCAACCCTCGGGTGGAGGCGGAGCAGAGGCGGGTGTAAATGCTATTTGTGTTCCTGATTTGCTTTCCCTTGGGTCACGTCGCCAAATCAGGAAATAAAGGGCTGAATAATGCGGTATATCATTCTTGGAACGGCAGGGCATATTGATCACGGGAAGAGTTCCCTTGTGAAGGCCCTCACCGGTGTTGACCCGGACAGGCTTAAGGAAGAAAAAGAGCGGGGAATTACGATCGACATCGGTTTTGCGGACCTGAGGTATCCCGAGAGCGGGCTCTCGGTCGGCATAGTCGACGTTCCGGGTCATGAAAAACTGATCAGTAATATGCTTGCCGGCGCAGGGGGGATTGATATGGTTATGCTGGTTATAGCCGCTGATGAGGGGATTATGCCCCAGAGCCGGGAACACCTTGCCATCTGCAACATGTTGAAGATAAAGGCAGGTCTGATCGCCGTCACAAAGACAGACCTGGTGGAAAGTGACTGGCTGGATATGGTTATGGACGAAACAAAGGGCTTTGTGCGGGGCACTTTTCTTGAGGGCGCGCCTATAGTCCCTGTGTCGTCCGGGACAGGAGAAGGCCTTGATCTCCTGAAAAAAGAGATAAGGGAGATAGCTCTTAATGTCCCGCCGAAGACATCCGACGGATTATTCAGGCTCCCTGTTGACAGGGTTTTTACCCTGAAAGGATTTGGTACTGTTATTACAGGCACGGCTGTGTCCGGCACTGTCTCGATTGAAGACCCGCTGGAGATATTGCCGGGCCATATAAAGACAAAGGTCAGGGGACTTCATAGCCATGGGAAGCCGATCCAGACCGCTTATGCGGGGCAGAGGGTTGCGATCAATCTCCAGGCTGTTGAGAGAGAAGACCTGAGAAGGGGGGCTGCCGCGGTATCGCCGGCCGGCTTTCAACTGTCGAAGACCATGGATGTATTTATTGAACTCTTCTCAGGGGCGCCTGAATTGAAGAGTAGAAGTCTTGTCCATTTTTATACCGGCACTTCCGAAACAGTTGCAAGGGTCATCCTCTATGAAGAGGAAAGGTTAAAGCCCGGAGAAAGCTGTTATGGACAGTTAAGGCTGAAGGAACCCGTTGTTGTAGTATCCGGAGACAGATATATCATAAGGAGATTTTCGCCCCTGGAGACACTCGGCGGCGGCGAAATCCTCGATCCCTCGCCCTTGAGAAGGCGGCGGAAAGACGGTTTTGACGACCTGAAGGTCATTTATCACGGCAGCCTTGACCAAAAGATCTCTCTGAAAGTACAAAAGTCCGGGATCAACGGCATTTCCTCCGGAGCAATAAAGGGCTGGATTAAAGCGGATGCGGGAAGTATCCAGGATTCGATTGACAGACTCAGGGATTCGGGCGAAATAATACAGCACGAGGATATCCTTCTTCACAAAAAAAGTTTTGACCTGTTTCAATCCCGTGTTTCCGAACTCGTCGGTGATTTTCATAAAAAAAATCCCCTTAAACCCGGGATGCCCAAAGAAGAGGTCAGAAACTGGCTGAAGCTTGATCCGGGATTATTTAATTTTATTCTTTCAGGTCTGCACGGAATCTCTGTCGAGAAGAACCTGATAAGGCGCGCGGAATTTAAGATAGCCCTTTCAAACAGTGAAGAGGCTTACAAAACGAAAATACTCGATTTGCTGGGTAAGGGGGGCTTTCAGCCCCCGCTGAAAAGCGAGATGTCCGCGGCTCTGGGTGTGGAACAGAGACAGATTCTGGATATTTTAAATATTCTGTCAAAAGAAGGCAGCGTAGTCAGGATTAATGAATCTCTTTATCTTTCAAGGTCTGCCTATGATAATATGCTGTCGTCGCTTAGCGCCTTTTTTGACGGGAACCCTGAGTTAACGGTCGCGGAGTTCCGGGACATGCTTAATACAACCAGGAAATATGCGCTTCCATTCCTGGAATATCTTGATTCAAGCAAGATCACCTTCCGAGCCGGTGATGTTAGAAAACTGTTGTTTAAACCCGGAAAATCCGGTTAACTTGAATATCACTTGAACTTCAGGAGATTATAATATGTCCGGATCTTTGTATTTTCCTGTTGTTTGTTTGCAAACCGGATAAGAAAGGTTTTAAGATAAAGGTCGGCTATCGAATCAGCTGATGAAGATAAGCCGGAAGCCTTCAGTTCGATAAATTTGGCGGTACCCAGGATGCGACCGGCCGGGAAGAAATAGAGAGACAACCAGGATAAACTTATGAGATATATAATTTTAAGAATATTATTACTCCTGCTTTTTGTGTTAACGCCTCTTGGCGCATATCCCATGGATATCCGGGAATATACACTTGATAACGGCCTGAAGGTCTTGATGCTTGAAAACCATAAAGCCCCGACAGCCACTTTCCAGGTATGGTACAGGGTTGGCTCGAGAGATGAGAATATCGGAAAGACGGGCTTAAGCCATCTACTTGAACATATGATGTTTAAAGGCACCGAGAAGTATGGTCCCAAGACCTTTTCACAGGCGATCAAACGCGCCGGCGGCAGGGACAACGCGTTTACATCCAGGGAATACACAGGATATTTCCAGCTGATCGCATCTGACAGAATAGGACTGCCGATTGAGCTTGAAGCCGACAGGATGCGGAATCTCGTTTTAACACCGCGGGCCGTCCTGTCGGAGCGCGATGTTGTAATGGAAGAGCGCAGGATGCGTTATGAAGACGACCCCAGGAACCTGGTCTTCGAGGAGGTTATGGCGGCAGCTTTTAAGAGCCATCCTTACAGATGGCCTGTAATCGGCTGGATGTCCGACCTGAAAGGCCTGGATCCCCGGGACCTGATCGAGCATTACAGGACATACTATGTGCCTGATAACGCTGTTGTTATAGTTGTGGGCGATATCAATCCCGAGGAAGTACTGGCTTACATCAGGGAGCGTTTTGGTGAAATTCCCAAGGGCCCCGGGATAAGAAGACTCCGGCAAGTTGACGCGGGGCAAAGCGGAGAGAGACGGGTTTATGTAAAAAAAGAGGCCAGGCTTCCGTATATGCTTTCGGCATACAAGGCCCCGGACATCAGGCATGAAGACGCCTATGCCCTGGAGGTGCTCGGCTATATTCTCTCCGGGGGCAAAAGCTCAAGATTGTTCAGGTCGCTGGTTTATGAACAACAGCTGGCGGTATCGGCGTGGGCGAGCTATGACGGACTTTACGCGGACCCGTTCCTCTTCTTCTTTGGCGCTACTGCGGCGCAGGGCCGGAAGATAGAAGATGTCGAGAAAGCGATTATCGCCGAGATCGAAAAGATCGGGAAGGAGCCGCCTACCGAACGTGAGTTACGGAAAGCCAAGAACCAGATTGAGGCGTCTTTTATAATGCAGCAGGATTCCATCTATATGCAGGCCAGGATTATCGGCTCTTTTGAGATGGCTGGTGGATGGAGGCTTCTGGGGAAATATCTTGACGGCATCAGAAAAGTTTCACCCGAAGATGTAAGCCGTGTCGCTGTAAAATATCTGACCGGGGACAAGAGGACAACAGGTATATTAATTCCACTTGAAGACGGAGTAAAGAAATGAAGAGGAGATATTTTAAAAATGCGGTCCTGTTTTTTGCAGCCATGTTTCTTTTGTTCAGCCCGCCTGCCCATGCCGGGCGGATAGCTGAGAGGGAGATTCTCCCGAACGGCATTATACTGCTGCACTCGGAAAAAAAGGCGCTGCCGATGGTAACGGTTGTGGTGGCTGTAAAGGCCGGGAGTATTTTCGAGCCTTCGGAGAAGGCCGGACTGGCCAATCTTACCGCGGACCTGCTGAATGAGGGAACAAAAAGACGCACTGCCGGAGAAATAAGCGAGGAGATCGAATTTGTAGGCGGCACATTGACCGCTTCTGGCGGTTATGATTTCATAACAATAAAACTGACGGTCCTCAAAAAAGATATTGAACTCGGCTTCGACTTAATCTCCGATATTATCCTGAACCCCCTGTTCAGCCCTGATGAGATATCCAGGCGCAAGACGATGATCAGGAATGCGATAATAAGGCAGAATGAGGAGCCGGGGCTTGTCGCCTCGAAGGCTTTTTTGAAGGCTGTGTACGGAGACCATCCATATGGCAGGATGATCGAGGGGACCGAAGAGACTCTGGATAATATAACCCGTGAGGACCTCGTCGCTTTTCATGAGAAATACTATGCGCCGAACAATTCCATAATGGCTGTAGTCGGGGACATAAACAAAGATGAACTTATGACGCTGCTTAACAGATATTTTAAAGACTGGCGGCCGCGCGGGATTAAAACCGAAATCCCGCCTGTTCCGGAATTCAACCGAAAGCGTCGGGTCATCAGGATCAACAGAAATATAACCCAGGCCAATATTATTCTTGGACATCCCGGCATAAAACGTGACAGTCCTGATTATTATGCGGTGTCGGTGATGAACTACATACTCGGTGGAGGTGGTTTTGCGTCGCGCCTTATGGACAATATTCGTGACGACAAGGGTCTGGCTTACGACATCTACAGCTACTTTTTTGCTAATAAATACGCGGGGAGCTTCAGGGTCGAATTGCAGACCAAAAATCGTTCGGCAAATACCGCCATAGACGAGGTGCTAAAGGAAATGAACAGGATCAGGACGGAGCCCGTAAGCAGGAATGAACTTAGTGACGCGAAATCATATATGACCGGCAGTTTTCCTCTGCGTCTTGATTCCAACAACAAGATGGCAGGCTTCTTGATAGCGACCGAATACTATGGCCTCGGCCTGGATTATGCCGAAAATTACAGGAAGTTTATCAACGCGGTTTCCACGCAGGATATACTTGAAGCGGCCCGGAAGCATCTCGATACAGAGAATTATATCCTGGTGGTCGTCGGCGACATAAAAAAGACAGAGTTGAGATATTAAGAGTGGATATAACCTGCTGAAAATGGAGCTGAGCGGATCGGAGAGTTTTTCGGACTGCTGAAATCCCGATCTTTGTTATTTTCATCACCAAGCTGTTAACGTGGTCGTTTCGGTGTTAAAAGTTTCTAAATAATGCGGCTAGCCCAGGCTGGCGGGTTCATAACACATGACCCTGTTTCTTCCTGCTTCCTTCGATTTATATAAGGCGATATCCGCGAGTTTCACCGTGGCCTCTATTGTGTCGCTGTCGGAAGGGAATGTGGCTATCCCGCCGCTTATAGAGATCAAGCCGAGCGGTTGTTTCTCCCTGTGTCTGAAGGCTGTCGAGGCTATCAGTTCTCGTATCTTTTCCGCATACAGATAAGCCCCTTTTTTATCGGTGTTAGGGAGCATAACAATAAATTCTTCCCCCCCGTATCGTGCTATTATGTCGCGGCCCCTTGTATTCTCTTTTAAAAGAAGGCCCAGTTCGCTGAGAAGATAGTCGCCTTCGGCATGACCGTTGTTATCGTTGTATTTCTTGAAATGGTCTATATCGAACATAAAAAGTGATATAGGGGAATTATCAATGATGGCCCTTTCGGCCTCAAGGAGCGACCTCTCAGCAAAATACTTTTTGTTGTAAAGACCGGTCAGCGCATCCGTATTCGCCTGATGCTGCGCGGTTGAGAGCCTCTCACAGTTCTGCAGGGAGACCCCGGCCAGGTCTGCTATCATTGCGATAAATCTCTTTTCATTGCCGGTTGCGTTTTTTATCTTCCCGAATCCGAGGACCCCGATCAGAGTGTTCCTGAACATAACCGGAGCGCCGTAAAATATCATGTCGCCGGTCTTTTTTGGAAGGGACGGCATGTTCGCCCTGGAGATGATGACCCTCTGCTCAGCTGCTTTTCCGATGACGCCCTCGCCATAGGGCACCGTTATCTTATTCTTCCTGTTCGAACCGAATGCCGCCTCGATCGCGAGCCGCCCGGATTCTTCATTGAAGAGATAAAGCTCAATGCAATCCGTATCAATAATGTCTTTGCTGAATCTGATAATAGAGGAGACCGTTTCATCAAACGTAAGGTTTGAATTGAGATTTTTAACCGCCTCCGGAATGCGCAGAACAAAAAAAAGGTACTTCTCATTCAGACGCCTCAGGTCTTCAATCTCCCGAAGGAGCTCGTTCCTGCCGGAATCGACATCGGCAATTTTTTTTTCGAAGACCCTGTTTTCTTCCAGGCGTCTGATTCTTTCCAGGTAGTCGCCGGATTTTTTACCGATCAGGAAGACCGGCACCATCATCAGTAAGGCAATTCCTGCAATCAGCAACGTATAAGTTTGTTCGGGCATCTCCAGCATCCGGTAATTGCAAATAATTATTAAGTCGTTTTAAAGATCATCGAGACTTCCCACCTTGTATAGCATTATACACTTTTTTTCGGGTTCTTCAGAAAACAATCTGACAATAAATATGAGGCGGCGAGTCCGCTGTAATATTTCCGGGCGGGCGAGCTGATCAGTTTTGCTAATAAATATATAAATTTCTTAAATTGGACAAATCTGTATATAATTTTATAACCTGTATGTAATTTGATAATTCTAACTTAAGATTACTTGATGATTGATACAAGAAATTATCACTAAAATATCGCTAGAATTCTCAATCTTTTATTACAACACATTTTTTATATACACAGTTTAGATGATTTGCGCTATTCTTTAATGCAGTAGTAATTTAATAAACAAACGAGGTGCTTATGTCATTTAAAAAAATTCTGATTTTGGTCGCACCTTTACTGCTCCTTTCATTCGTTACCCCTCAGGAAGTTTTTTCTCAGGAATCGGCAAACTGTCTTATATGCCATAGCGCCATGAAAGGGAGGCTGAAGACCGCCGCCGGTGTTCTGATGGAATTGAATGTCGATACAGACAGATTCCAGGCCTCGGTCCACGGTTTTCTATCCTGTACCGACTGCCACCTGAGATTTTCGGATAACCCGCATTCATCGCCTGACGCCCGGGTCCCATCGGAGCTGCTTTCCATCTCTTCTGAAATCTCTTCGAAATATCCTGTTGACCCGGTTGCCGCCGCAGCATGTGATTCCTGTCATGAAGTCATCTACCAGAAGGTTCTCGGGAGCGTTCATGGCCGTAATATAACAGTTAAAAATCAGACGGACGGAGCCTTGTGCCTGGACTGCCACGGGTCGCCGCATTACATAACACCGGTGAAAGATGTGAACTCCCCGGTCGGTCGTCGGCTTCAGGCTGAAACGTGCGGCAGATGCCACGGAGACAAGGAATTAAACGAGAAATATAATTTGGAGGAAAATGTGATGGAAAGCTACGAGGAGAGCTTTCACGCGAGAAAACTGCATCTCGGTCATACCGGAGTCCCTCTATGCTCAAGCTGCCACAACGCGCATGATATAAAATCAAAAGATGATCCTGATTCTCCTGTCTTCGGCAAAAACAGACTCGAGACATGCGGGAAGTGTCACGAAGGCGCCAATGAAAAGTTTATTCCAGCAATCACCCATAAACCTGCCGGACCGATTCCGTATTATACTGAAAAGCTCCTGATAGTGCTGACAATGGGTGTCTTTGCGTTTATTGTTTTACACGTTATTGCAGAAGCCTTATCCGACATACGTGATGCGATTTTCAGGAAAAAGGAGGGATCGGAATGAGCCGGCAAATTCCACCAGACATCGAAAGGTTTAATATCATTTTCAGAATACAGCATGTTCTTATGTTCACCACTTTTCTGCTCTTAAGCTTTACCGGCTGGGGTCTTAAATTCGCCTATGAACCGGAGGGGCTCTCCAGTATCTGGATACGCGTCTGGGGAGGGGCTGAAACAGCGGGCCTCATACACAGGATTGCGGGGATAACGATGCTGCTCGATTTTATCTGGCATGTGCTGTATCTTGTGTATCTCTTTGCCAGGAAAAGGATGACCATAGATCTGAAAACTACGATAATACCCCTCCCGAAAGATGTCTTTGATCTTATAAAAAACTTTATGTACTTTATGGGTCTGTCTAAAGAGAAGGCAAGATTCGGCAAATATTCTTATGCCCAGAAATTTGACTACTGGGCCGTCTTCTGGGGAATGATTATCATAGGAACATCAGGTTTTGCGCTCGCCTTTCCAATGCTCGTGTCATACGTCATTCCTGAATTCACCACGGCATGGATATGGCAACTCCTGGCGATTATGCATAGCGACGAGGCACTCCTTGCGATAGTATTCATACTCTTCTGGCATTTCTATAACGAGCATCTCAAGCCTGAAGTCTTCCCGATGAACTGGATCTGGCTGACCGGCAGGATATCGACTGAAAAGCTGAAGCATCATCATCCTATCGAATACGAAATGCTCTTTCCGGATACCCCGGAAAGTAAGAAGCCGGCAGATAAAAAGGATCGGTAGATGTTGCAGAGGCTTATAACCGTTCTGTCCCTTATCGTACTGCTGGTTTCCTGTAAATGGAAAACAGGGGAGGAGGTGCTTATTATCGAAGAACCGGAATCCCCGATCATTGATTCACTCCGGGATTCCTCGCTTCCCTGCCTGCAGTGCCATGATTATGAAAAGTTCGCCATGCAGAAACGGGGTGAATTTTCACACCGCAAGCATATGGATTTTGGTGTGCACTGCAATCAGTGTCATATAATACGGGCGCATAACGAATTGACCATAAACAGGGACGTATGCGGCAACTGCCATAAGCTGGCCGATTTTTCATATGAAGCCTCCGGCATGCCCGTTAAGTTCTCACACCAGAGCCACGCCAATAAATTCAACTGCGGGGAATGTCATCCCAGGAGCTTTAATATGAAGAAGGGCACCACAAAGATAACCATGGATGCCATGTACAATGGTGGTTCCTGCGGCAAATGCCATAACGGCAATATAGCCTTCCCAACGGCGGAATGCAAAAAATGCCACGATATGTCCGGATTTAAAAAAGAACTGTCATATCAGTCCGGGGGTATTTCCCGGGCGGTCTTCAGCCATGAAACGCATACGTCGATGTTTGACTGCGATCGATGCCATACATCAGTCTTCAAGTTCAGACAAGGCGGTTCCGGGATGAAAATGGACGATATATATCAAGGCAAGTTTTGTGGTAGCTGCCATAATGACCGGATGGCCTTCGGCCCGATGTCCTGTAAAAATTGCCATAAATAGATTATCCCCCGGTAATTCGGATGCCTTCCCGGTGCCCGGAAAGTCACTCATCAGCCAAATTGATAGATCCCGGAGATTGCCCGTGCGTCATCGCATAAAAGGTGGGCAGATACAACGGTATGGGCCGGCCAGAATTTAAAGGATGAAATTCGATGGCAATAAATTATATAATTTACGGGGATGAAGATGTCTCCGAAACCTTTCGACAGGGATAAATTATAGTTTATGGCCGTGACAGATGATATTATCGACATAGCGAAAAATGTTCTACAGACCGAAGCGGACGCGATTACCGGGCTGATAGAAAAGCTGGACGGCAGTTTCGAGAAGGCTGTCGGGATCATTCTTGAAAGCAGGGGCAAGGTTGTAGTGACAGGTATGGGCAAGTCAGGACTTATCGGCAAAAAGATTGCCGCAACACTTGCCTCGACTGGAACTCCGGCGTTATTTATGCATCCCGCGGAAGCCAGCCACGGCGACCTTGGGATGGTGACCTCCGAGGATGTGATTATAGCTTTGTCGAACAGCGGTGAAACAGAGGAGATCATCGGACTGATACCTTTCCTGAAGAGGTTTAACGTGGGTATCATTTCCCTGACCGGCAATGCAGGCTCGACCCTCTCGAAGATGTCCGATGTGGCGTTGGATGTGTCCGTAAAGGAAGAGGCATGCCCTTTTGGCATTGTGCCTATATCATCAACAACCGCGGCGCTGGCAATGGGCGATGCTATCGCAGTTGTCCTTTTGACTAAAAGGGGCTTCAGGGAGGAGGATTTTGCCTGTTTTCATCCGGGCGGCAGCATTGGGAAGAAATTATTAATAAAAGTCAGCGATCTGATGCATACGGGAGACGCCCTCCCTCTGATCTCGCCGGAGACATTAATACTGCAGGCCGTTCTGGAGATATCCTCCAAAAGACTCGGCATCGTGGTAATCACTGATGCGGAAAAAAAGTTACTCGGTATAATCACGGATGGAGATGTCAGGATGGGGATCGGGAAATGGGATAAATCTTTTTTTGATATGAAGGCTGAAGATGTCATGACAAGGAATCCGAAGACCATAGCGGAAGAAGAACTCGCTGCAAGAGCTATTGCTATGATGGAAAAGTATTCTATTACGTCTCTTGTCGTTCCGGATAAGGACGGACGGGTTGTCGGAGTAATCCACCTGCATAATATATTAAGACAGGGAATAGTTTGAGAAGTTTCCGGATAAAGATTATCCCGGAGCGATAAGACAGGGATGAGAAAAGATGCCAAAAGGGATTTCTAACAAAAGTCTTTTAAACAGGGCTAGAAAGATCAGGCTCCTTATCCTCGATGTCGATGGTGTTATGACAGACGGCGGCATCATCCTCGACAATGACGGCAATGAATACAAAGCCTTCCATGTGCGTGATGGTCAGGGTATAAAAATGCTCCAGAGAGAGGGGATCCATGTTGCGATCATCACCGGAAGAAATTCCAGTGTTGTCAAAAGAAGGGCCGATGAACTGGGTATTAAAGAGGTATACCAGAAATGCCATTCAAAGGCAGCCGCGTATGAACGTCTCCTCAAAAAAATCGGTGTCACCGGCGAAGAAACAGCATGTATCGGTGATGATATCGTCGATATCCCTCTCTTTAAAAGGTCCGCCCTCCCGATCGCGGTCGCGGATGCCGCGAAAGAGGCAAAAGCCGAAGCGGTGATGGTGACTGAAAACCGGGGCGGTCGGGGCGCGGTGAGGGAAGTAACAGATTTTATTTTAAAGGCGAAAGGTCTCTGGAAGAGAATACTGGATGACTACCTTGAAGCTTAATCTGCCGACCATCCTGACATTGAGCAGGATAGTGCTTATCCCTTTTTTCGTCCTTTCCGTTTATCAGCACGCGGTCATCGGGGCTCTTTTGTTCGGCGTCGCCTCGCTCACGGATTTCCTCGACGGATATCTTGCAAGGCGTTCCGGGCAGGTCACCAAGTTCGGTATTATTATGGATCCGCTTGCGGATAAATTTCTTGTGATATCCGCCCTGATAGTACTGGTAGACATGGAACGACTTTCCGCCCTGATAGCTATCATTTTAATTGTGAGGGAGTTTCTTGTGACCGGTCTCAGGGTTGTTGCCCTTTCAAAGGACATAGTCATACCCGCTGAAATGGGTGGAAAGCTGAAGGTCACCGCGCAGATAACCGCTATCTTATGTCTTATTCTGATGGGTAGTTGGATTGATAATCTTCCTATAGATATGTATGATATCGGCATAGTCTTTATCTGGATTGCCCTGGTGTTGTCGGTGATATCCGGAGTGAAGTATACAGTTGCTTTCTGGGGGAAAATTTGACAATCGTTTTTTTATCGCTCTTTGCCTTTGTTCTTGGGTCGATACCGACAAGCCTGATAATAGCAAAAAACAGGGGAATAGACATAAGAAAGGTTGGAAGCGGCAATATCGGGGCGACCAACGTACTGCGTGCCCTGGGCAAGGGGCCGGCGATTCTGACACTGGTCGGCGACATACTGAAAGGTTTGACGGCCGTATTGGTAGCCAGATTTTTTGAAGTTGGAATGTTTTATGAGGGTATTGTCGGATTATGTTCCATACTCGGGCATAATTTTCCGGTATTTCTGAAATTCAGGGGAGGAAAAGGGGTTGCTACAAGTATAGGTGTGTTGAGTGTTTATTCTCCTCAAACAGCCCTTGTTACTATTGTAATATGGCTGATGACAGTTTTCATTACAAGATATTCTTCTCTTGGCGCCCTGATCTCCTTCGGACTCCTGCCGTTGAGCATAATCATGTTTGATACAAAAGCAAAGTTCCCGATCGCACTGATCATTACGTTAATAGTCTACGCAAGGCATGCAGAAAATATCTCCCGTCTCTTCAAGGGCACGGAACGGAAGGTTGGCAAGGCCGTATGAGAAGAATGCTGATATTAATCCCCCTCTACCTCCTCTTGTCCGTGTCTGTTTCTTTTGCTGCCGCCGATGATGGTTTTTATGAAAGTCAGCTGGACAGAGGGATCAGAAATTCAGATGTGTATTCATATTTATTAATACAGGAGGCCGGGAAGAACAATGTCGATACAGTCGAAATCCTTAAAAAGACCCTGACTTATTCTCCAGACCTTCCGGCCGTCTATTTTGAGATGTCAAAGGCGGTCTTCTCTTTCTCCATTACAGGTGTCCTGGACAGTTTCAACTACCTTCTGCAGGGAGTTGATGCATACTTCAGGAACTTCTGGTGGTCATTCACACTGATAGAGTCACTTTTCCTCGGTCTCATGCTCTCGTTTATTGCGGCCATCTCTTTTACCATTGTGATAAGGCTTTTTCGCGATCTCCCCTTGATTTCCCACGATATAAAAGAGACAGGCTCCAAGGTATTTTTCCTGCCTGTTCTCGTGTTGCTGTCGTTAATGAGCCCTTTGCTCTTCATGGCCGGCATACTGGTCATGCTGGGTGTCTATATGAAGGCGACCGACAGGATCGTTGTTATCCTTTTCCTGGTGTTTCTTATCTTTTCACCCCCTATTTTTAACACAGTCTCCCGTTTCCTAATGGCATCTTCATCCGGAGACGTAAGGGCGCTGGTCCAGGTGAACGAGGCCAAAGGCAATAATTACGCGATAACCGTCCTGAATAAAAATGACGATGATTTCGCGCGATTTTCTTATGCGCTTGCTCTCAAGCGCGAAGGGTATTATGACGATGCGATTACCACCTATAAGCGATTGATTGAAAAGTGGCCCGACCCCAGGGTTTTTATAAACCTCGGGGATTGTTATGTCGGCCTGAACAGGATGGATGAAGCCGTCAATAATTATCTGGTTGCAATAAACATTAAGCCGCTCCCATCCGCTTATTATAACCTTTCACAGGTCTCGAGGGAGTTGTTCGACTTCGAAAGCGGCGACAGATATTTTATGGCGGCCGTGGCGCTTGACAGGACAGCCGTGGCAAAATACAGGGAGACCTACGGCAGGAGTCCGAACAGGATTGTAGTCGATGAGTCACTCAATTTCTCCGACCTGTGGGATTATGTTATGGGGACGTCAAAGGAGACTTCATCATACGGAATATCAACCATTCCGCTGTCGTTGATACCGGCAATATCCCTGGTGTTGCTGGCCTGCCTGATAATATCGGACAGGAAATTAAAATACAGGGCCTACATGTGCAGAAGGTGCAGCGCCATACTCTGCACAAAGTGCGAGAAACATCTGGCATGGGGGGAGATGTGTCCTCGGTGTTATCGGTCGCTTGTGAAGATCGAGGAACTGGACGTAAAACAGAGAGTCTCCAGGCTCCTTTCTGTCCAGGCGCATCAGAAAAAACGCAGAAATACGATGAAAATACTTACCTTTGTACTTCCAGGATCGGCCCATATATACGCTGGGCAGATCCTCCATGGTTTTATATTGTTGTGGATATTTTTATTTTTTATCTCCGTGCCGGCCATAAATTCAATATTCAAAATCGACGGTTTTTCGGCCCACACTATGGTTAATTGTATAGCGGTCTGCGTTGCAGCCTCAGTGTATGGTGCTTATAATCTGCTAACAAGACAGAGGATTTCCAGGGGATGGCTTTAGAATGATCATTAACGGATTTCGGTCTCGCCGATATTCTTCAGCTTATTTATTTTCAGCGGAAGACAGGCATACTTACGCTTAAAGGGAAGATGGACCATGTGAAGCTTCTCTTTGTCGACGGGAATATCGTTGGAGCGGAATCCAGGAGGAGGCTCGCGGATAATCGGCTCGGCATAATTCTGCTCAAAAAGGGCCATATAAATCAAGCCGACCTCAAGACCGCCCTCGACGAGCAGCGAAATACCGGGAGCAAGCTTGGGGATATATTAATACATAAAAACTTTGTTGACAGAGAGTCGATAAGGGAAATATTACAGAATCAGATCACCGAGACGGTGATACAGTCTTTTGGATGGAAGCAGGGGACATACGAATTCGTGGCGCAGGGCGTTCCCCAGGGGGAATTTGCATTTGCGATCGATACTCAGCATATCCTTATGGAAGGCCTGAGAATAGTTGATGAGTGGTCTGTTATAAAAGGCCGGCTTACGCTGGAGACGGTTTTTATCAAGAGATTGGATTCCCCTTCCGGCCTGACACCGGATGAAGAGGAAGTTTTTGCCTATATCGACGGAGAGAACGATGTAAGTACGATTGTGGATCTTACGGGTAAAGACAATTTCGAGGTCTCCAAAATCCTACTGACGCTTATGGAAAAAGGGGTGGTCGAAGCTGCTCAATCGGCGCCTTTAATTACAGAAGTGGTCGAGGAGAGGAAGAAACCGTTTGTTGTGCCGAACTTCCTTCCCCTGGTAACTATTATTATCTCATTAATCATCGCTGTCTACTTTGTATCAACGCAGCAGTTGGTCGACATAAAGGGACAGCGGGCCGCGGGTAATATCGAGGAACTCAGGTTTAAGATAGAGGTTTACAGACTCGAACATTCAGCCTACCCCCGAACCCTCGACTTAATCTCGGAGGCCGGGGATCCATGGGGACGACCTTATATATACAGGGTGACGGGCCGTTCATTTTATCTTGCCAGCGCGGGGGCTGACGGTAAGGAAGGTACGCCGGATGATCTTTATTAACTGTTGGTATTATGGACTGCGTTTTTCGGGATGAAGGAGACGCGGAACGGAGTCGGTAAGGCCGTAGTTTTACTGAGCGGAGGGATAGATTCAGCCACGGTTCTGTCCATTGCAAAGGCGGATGGTTACGAGCTTTACGCAATAACCTTTGACTATGGCCAGAAGCACGCAAGAGAGCTTGAATCCGCAAAATCAGTCGCAGAGGCTTTTTGCGTCCGGAAACATCTTGTGGTTGATTTTGATCTTAGAGATATAGGCGGCTCGGCGCTTACATCCGATTTAGAAGTACCCAAAGAGGAGAACAGTCCGGGACTAAGGGAGAATGGACCGGGAAAAGTTAATAGCGTGGAACCGCCTGGGTCCGGCCTGTCCATCCCTGTTACTTATGTTCCAGCCCGCAACACCATATTCCTGTCTTTTGCTCTGGCCTGGGCCGAAGTGCTCTCAGCCGGAGATATCTTTATAGGGGCCAACGCAATAGACTACAGCGGCTATCCCGACTGCAGGCCGGAGTATCTGGAAGCTTTTGAGAAAATGGCAAATCTGGCAACAAAGGCATCAATTGAAGGACGGCTTGGATTCAGGATAAAGGCGCCTCTTATCTCCATGAAAAAAGCCGGGATAATCCGGAAAGGTATTGAACTCGGCCTTGACTATGCGCTGACCTGGAGCTGTTATGATCCGCAGCGGATACAGGTCCAAGGGCGGGAGTCCGGCTACGTGCCGTGCGGCTCATGTGACAGCTGCAGATTCAGGGCGAAGGGCTTTGCCGAGGCGGGCGTAAAGGACCCGTTAGCGCAATCATAATATATCAGTGAATTTTAATCCTTGATATGTTAAATTATTATCAATAGGAGGCTACCATGACAGAAAAGCTTTCCCATGAAGAGTTTGTCAAAAAGGCGATAGTGAGCTTAAGGAAAGAAGGTTACAAGGGTGTCCATAGTGTCTACTCGGGATTTAATGAGGCATTTAAAAAGTACTTTGACGGCGAGAACCCCGTTGAAGTCACAAACGGCCTCGCCAGGGAAGGTAAAATCGTAATAAGGCCGGTAAAGGGCGGCGTGATGCTTTACCTTCCGGAAGACGCGCCAGGGGGAAGCGACGCTGATCAGACACTGAAGAAGATGGGCCTTAGTTGAGATTAGAGAGTGACGAAAAACATAAGCTGCTGACAACCCTGCCTTCTGTTGACGAACTGCTTAAAAGTTCTGCCGGAAACAGCTGGCTGCTTAGCTTTCCCCGGCTGACAGTGCTTCAGGCGATCAGGGATACGATTGCTGAAAAGAGAAAAGCCCTGTTCGACGGCCTGTTCCCTGACTTGTCCCCGGAGATACTGATTGGGGAGATCGAGGAAAGGATCCGGAAGTTTAATTCATACAGCCTTCTGCCCGTAATCAACGCTACGGGGATAGTCCTGCATACAAACCTTGGGAGAGCAGTGCTTTCCGAAAAGACCATTAAAAACATTGTGTCCGCCGGCAGTGGATATTCCAACCTGGAATATGACATTGAGACAGGGAAAAGAGGGAAACGGCATACTCATACGGAAAGACTCCTGAAACAGATCACCGGCGCCGAGGATGCGCTGATAGTAAACAACAATGCTGCGGCCGTATTTCTGTGTCTTAACACACTGGCGAAAGGTCGAGAAGTTATAGTTTCCAGGGGTGAGCTTGTCGAAATAGGCGGCTCATTCAGGATGCCCGATGTTATGGACGCAAGCAGCGCCGTCCTCAGGGAGGTCGGTGCAACCAACAAAACACATCTTTATGATTATGAAAATGCGATCAACGAGAACACAGGCTTGATTTTAAAGGTACACCAGTCAAATTATAAAATAACAGGGTTTACAGGTGATGTTAAGATTGAGGAGCTTGTCGGGTTTGGAAAGAAGCACGGCATACCCGTAATGTATGATGTTGGAAGCGGATGCCTTCTGGACCTGAAACCCTTTGGTATCTATACCGAGCCCACAGTACAGGAAATCGTTAAGTCAGGTGTTGATATATTATCATTTAGTGGAGACAAGCTCCTTGGAGGCCCCCAGGGCGGTGTTATTGCGGGCAGGCAAAAATATATGGAATATATCCGGAAAAACCCTCTGGCGAGGGCATTGAGAATAGACAAGCTGACTATAGCCGCCTTTGAGGCAACACTCATGGAATACATAGACCTGGAAAACGCAAAAGAAGATATCCCCGTCATGAAGATGCTTCTTCAGACACCCGAAGAAATAAGACTGCGGGCCGGGAAGATAGCGGCAGCCCTCAGGAGAAGGATCAAGAACGCGAGCTTTAGTGTCATAAAAGATACATCAATGGCAGGAGGAGGCTCGCTCCCCGAGACCGAATTCCCGACATTTGCTGTTTCAGTAAAGCCCGGAAGGATATCCGTCAATGAACTGGAATCAAGGCTCAGAAACAGCATGCCTCCGGTAATAGCCAGGATTAAAGACAGACTGCTGCTGCTTGATGCACGGACTGTACGGAAACAGGACATCCCTGGTATTGTGAGCGCGGTGGATTATTCTATCAATCTCCCCTGATATTGTTCTGATTTGCCGTCAAATATAGTATCGATCATCCGTGCCGGTTTTCCTATATCAACGGATTTTGCAGGAAAATAACGGATGCCGATAGCCCCTAATCTTTCCGGATTGTTAACCCATCTTCCGCAGTTCAAAAATTGAAAGTCAATGAATCCAATAGGTTATGCGTTGAATTAGGCGATTTCCTTCACTAAAAAAATTTGATCAGGATTTGACAATGGGGAGGATATCCATGATCTCACAGGCATGTCAAAAGCGACAATTAAGCATCCCGTGGAAAAAGTACGAATTAAGCTGCATATGGCCGAGTCTCTGGTAAATGAAATTGATGGAATACGTCGGACGATCGGGGGTAAAAGACGCCGTTGTGCAAAGCAATCGCAGCAGGATTCATGGCATTTTCAGTTGTCTTTCACTCCTCCAGATGCGGATAATACGAACTTTCTTTTTGTCATATCTGTAAACAATCCGGAAAGGAGGAAGAATAATTTCCCGCAAATGCTCAACATTAAATTCAGGCACAATACGACCGCTCAAAGGATGATCAGCAAGCCGTTCTATCTGTATAATGATATCGCCTGCAGGCCGTTTTCCGGCATCTGGTGCATCTTCGCTGTTGTAATATGCCTGAAGGTCTTCTAAGTCAGTAACAGCCGATGAAGCGAAAGAGATCGATACCTTGCCCGGCATCCTGCTACTTCAACCCGAGACGTTTCTTTGCATCTTTCAGAGAAAGTTCCCTGCCTTCTTCAATATCCATTAATCCCTCTACTATATCCTGCATAAAGACACGCTTCTCGGATTCATTTTCATAATCATCAAGTGACTGCACTACGGCAACACCACGTCCCCTGCCTGTCAGCAATACCGGCCTGTGCGTCTCATTCACATGAGCGACCACTTTGCCGGGATTTACCTTCAGGTCGCTGAGAGGGATAATATCTTCGGAAAATTTAGTGCCCATAATTGACCTCCTTATTGGTCTTGTTAACTGGTTTAATAATAGCACCTGTTTAAAGGTACGTCAACATGGAATTGCAGAAAATCTTTGATCAATAAATAGTGAAAATAGGGATGCTTACCATGTCCCTAATACTCAAGCAGAGCAGTTTCGGGGTAAAAGACGCCGTCGGATCTCTACGCTCCCCGACCCAGACTGCCGTATATGTTTATGTTGAATTAATTAAATGGGGAATGAAAAGCAATAGCAGCTATAAACCACCCTTTATGTAAGGCAAAAAGTGTCAGGCTGGATTTTGTGCATTTAGTCGTCACAGCATTTTTTCAAGTGTACTCTTCCCCTGCTCGCTTGCAGCCGCTCGTGACCATCAGGCGGGAGCCGGAATACCCTCCCCGGGTTTATTTTAAAAGGATGTATTCCAGAAAAGCAGCCGCGAAAATGATAGCGCACGCCGGTATTATTTTTTTGTAGATTCCCCACATATCCGCCCTGAAATATTCTTTTGTCAGGATGAGACAGAGATGGACTGGAGACAAAAGCACGCCGATAAAACCTGCGGCAAACGCAAGGGATATGACCGGAAGTGACGCCCCTCCGCCAATGCTTATCAGGAGCGGAAAGGTGCTGCCGACAAAGGCCACGGTTATGCCTGTTAAAAGGCCGGCTACAAACGGAAGAATACATATTATCGGAAGGGCTGGAACGCCCTGCTCTACGAAAAAGCCGCTCAGATTTCTTACAGCGCCCGAGGCCTCCATCGTCTCTTTAAAGAGCATGACCCCGAAGATCAGCACGATGACATCCACCGCGAATCCGTGCTTGGTGATGCGCAGGACTTCTTTTGCCGGGTACTTATACATAATAAGCAGGGGGATGGTCGTAATCAGGAGCGCGTAGTGGAGCTCTATCCGGGCGACGACAACCAGAAGGAGCACGGCCAGAATCGGCAGGAAACTCGCCACTTCCCTTCTGGTTATCCGTCCTGATTTTTTTGTCTTTACGTCGGCGTCTGTCTTTGCGGGGGCCGCCTGCCTGCCCAGTCCTCTCATGCTGTATGTAAAACCGGTAGCTATCAGTGTAAACGCATAAAGCATGTTGGCCAGTATAAGATTATAGAGAGGAATATCCGCTATTGCGGAAGCGAGCAGTATTCCGGGGTACAGCGGCAGAATGTATTCCCATGGATGTCTGAACCAGTAATTTATAAATGCTTTTTCCTCCTGGCTCATCTTCAAGCCGGTGACCGCCTCTTTTACCATCGGCGCGGAAAAGTATGCGCCACCCAGCGAGGGCAGCATTCCTATCAGCAAAGGCATTGATGTGATGACGGCCCTTCTGCTCCTGAAATAATTTTTTACACTTGACATCATCGTCGAAAGCACATTGTTTTCCCTGAGTATCAGCTCGAACATCCTGATTAATGACAGGGCAAGCAGCAGGGTCAGTGTGATCCTGTTTGTCACTGTATTCCTTATGGCTGCAACTATGGCCGCAATATTCATCGAATAGAGAGCGAAAAGAGCTACGGACGCGATCAGCATAACATAGCCGATCCTGATCTTTTTGCGCAGCAGGAACAGGATTATAAAAAAAATCAGGGAGATTTTCAGTAATTCCAGCATCATTCATTGTATCACACCGGATTTTATCGTGTGAACCAGGGAATCCGGCGGGCGGGTTGGCTGGTTTTTCCTGTTGTCTGTTATTATAATAAGGTGTAATGCGACTTTTTATCTGAGGACCAGGATGTTTAGTTTACAGGATAAAAATGAAATTCATAGCGGACGCTATGCTCGGCAGGCTTGCAAAGTGGCTTAGACTGCTTGGCTTTGATGTATTGTATTATCCTGATATCGATGACAGGGAGCTTATACGGATTGCCATGGAGAAGGAGAGGGCGGTGCTTACCAGGGACACACGGCTTGCTAAAGACAGGAGATTGAGAGACTGTATTTTTATCGAATCCGATAACATATCCGGTCAGCTCGCTGAAATGAAAGCCAGGCTGAATTTCGGCGGGAACGCCAGGTCGTCCAGGTGTGCCGTCTGCAACGGGGAACTCTCCAGGGTTTCTCAAAAGATGGAGATAAAGGAGTATGTCCCGGATTTCATATACCACGACTTCAATGACTTCTCTAGATGCGGAGACTGCGGAAGGGTATACTGGGAGGGGACTCACAGGAAAAAGATCAGAGAAAAACTCGCCCGCGTTTTACCGGAACCGTTCGACAGGATGAGGAGTGAAAAAAGGCGTTGAGGATTAATTTATTTCTGTTTATCCTGGGAATTTTTATTATTTCCCTTATTATAACACTTAATATTTTTTTCCAGCAGAGCTATCAGAGCGAAATGGCGGAGCAGTTTAATAAACAGCAGCTGCTTATCGCAAAATCCATCGCCAAAAATATAGAGGATGAAATGCAGCATATCGAAGACGAGTCCCTGTCTTTCGCAAGGCTTTTGTCGGAGAGGGGCCTTGATGAGCGGGATATGGAGGGGTTTGTTAATGAAACTTTCTACGCCTCAAGAGAGGACCCATATATAAATCTTAAGATCCTGGATTTTCAGGGGAGATTGGAATACAGCTCGTTGGCAGAGCCGGCGACCGCCGGAGAGCTGGCACTGCTTAAAGTAGCTAAAAAGACGAAACCGGGAGAAGTGGTTTTTGTGGACAAGCTTGCCGATGATAGAAAAGTTGTACTGCTTACACCGATAGAAGGGCCGAAAGGGAAGGGGGTCCTGCTGGTTGAGATAATGATCAAGGCCGTGAACCAGAAGTTTCTTGCGCCTATCAGGGCTGGCATCAGGGGGCACGCATGGATGATGGACAGTAGCGGCACATTGTTATATCATCCCACACAGCCCACAATGGTTGGAAAGAACCTTAACAAGGCGGACAGTTCATGTTTTGATTGTCACAAATCATTCGAGGTCGAAAAGAAGATACTCGAAAGCGGTGATATCGGGTTCAGCTCCTATATCGCCCCATACGGGGAAGATAAGCTCATCGCATTTTCGAAGGCCAGGATTGCAGGGATGTCATGGATTGTATGTGTCTCGATACCTTATTCCGAAGTTACCTTCAGTATAAGGAAGAGCATGAAGCTTCACTCACTACTGGTTATTTCAATCTTTATCGCAACGGTTATAGGCGGGTTCGCCATCACCATGATTAACCGCAAGAGGATTAAGGCTGAAGAGAAGGCGATACATCTCGAGACACAGAGACATCTCGAAAAAGAGATCCTGCAGGCAAAGGATTACCTTGAAAACCTGCTCGAAAGCACGGAGTCGAAAATAATGGTGCTCGATAGGGACATGACAATCAGGACAATAAATTCAGCCCATGAAAGGCTCTGCGGCCATATAAAGGAAGAAGTTGTCGGTAAAAGTTTTTTTGATGTCTTTCCCATGGCTGGTGAAAAAGAGAGGGCCAGGCTGAAGGGCATTCTCGAAATGTGTCTTAAGGGGAAAAGCCACAGGTTGAGTAATTATCACTATACAAGGCAGGGCCGGACCCTGCACCTCAATATCAGTATAAATCCGCTTGTGCTCCACGGGGAAGTTTCGGGGATAATACTGTCGAGCAGCGACGTTACTGAAGAGGTGAATCTCAGGGAAGAGTTGAAAAATTATGCCGCAGGACTTGAGGATATCGTCAGGGAGCGTACGAATGAACTACTGAATGAGAAAGAAAAGCTTGCTGCTATCGTAGAGACACTCGAGGCGGGGCTGTTCCTTATGGACAGCAACAGGAATATTACCTGGGTAAACAGGACACTGAAGGCGTGGCTCGGCAAAGAGCGGATCGAGGATATCTCGCTGGGTGATATATCCGTGGAGGGTGAAATACAGCAATGCATAGTCGACAACAGGATGACCCAGGAAGTTGTCTTCCGGGACTTTGGCCGGAGAAAAGGCTATTTCCAGATAACATCAACCCCGCTCGTAGGACATGACGGGAGTGTCCAGGCCCTTGTGCTCATACAGGACATTACCGAGATGAAGAAGATGGAGGAACAGATGATGCATTCAGAAAAACTTTCCGCCCTTGCGAGGATTTCAGCCGGTGTCGCGCATGAGATAGGCAACCCCCTTACTTCCATCTCTTCGTACGTCCAGATTTTAAGGGAGATGGATTTTGATGACTTCACCAAAGAGAGTCTTGATACGATAGCAAAACATATTAACAGGATCACTGATATTGTGAGGCAGATGTCAAGTTTTTCCAGGACCACTGTTCCAGACCTGAAATTTCATGATCCACGACAACTCGTGGATTTGACCCTTGAGCTTGTCAGGTATGATAAAAGGATGAAGGACATAAAGATAAACATCGACATGCCCGTGGGGCTGCCTGATGTCCGGGCGGATGAAACCCAGTTGATCCAGATATTCATGAACATTATCCTGAACGCCGCGGATGCGATGACGAACGGGGGCCGTCTTGATATAACGGCGGACAAGTCTGAAAAATATGTGGAGATATCGTTTTCCGACTCCGGCACTGGAATTTCGACTGAACATCTGGAAAAGATATTCGATCCGTTTTTTACGACGAAAGAGAAAGGGACCGGGCTGGGACTTGCCGTCAGTTACAGTATGATCAAGAGTTTCCAGGGCGACATCCTGGTTGAGAATAAACCCGGTGGCGGGACAATTTTTAAGGTGAGGTTGCCGTATTATGAAAACTGATACATACAAAATACTGGTTGTGGACGATGAAAGAGATATCTGCCGGGCGCTTGAATTTCTGCTTTCGAGAGAGGGGTATAAAGTAACAACCGCGTACAGCGGCCGGGATGCCCTGAAAAAGATAGAATCCGGGGACTTCGATCTTGTGATCAGCGATCTGAAGATGGAGGAGATAGACGGGATGCAGGTGCTTGAAAGGGCGCTTAAATTGAACCCTAATCTCATAGTGATTATAATGACCGCCTTTGCATCCGTGGAGTCGGCGGTTGAAGCAATGAAAAAAGGCGCGAGCGATTATATAGTGAAGCCTTTCATCAACGAAGACGTGAAGATGACAGTCAGAAGGCTTCTGGAGCACAAGAAGGTTCTGTTCGAAAATCTTGTGCTGAGGCAGCAGCTCAGCCAGCAGTTCGGCAGCAGGGAGTTTATCGGAATATCCCCCAAGATCAAGAAAGTCTTTGATGTGCTTGAAAAAGTTGTGGTTGCCAGGAGCAGTTTACTGATTCTGGGAGAGAGTGGGACCGGCAAAGGCCTGATCGCGGAGCTTGTGCATTCCAACAGCCAGAGAAAGGACAGGCCGTTTATATCAATAAACTGTTCCGCAATCCCTGAAACCCTGCTTGAAAGCGAGTTGTTCGGCTACAGGAAAGGTGCTTTTACGGGTGCGGCGTCCGACAAGAAGGGGCTTATTACAATGGCCGACCAGGGCACGCTTTTTCTTGACGAGATAGGCGATATGCCGGTGGGTCTGCAGGCCAAATTGCTGAAGGTCCTTGAGACAGGAGAGGTGCTTCCTGTCGGTGATACCAAGCCGAGGTATGTGGATGTGAGACTTATAGCGGCGACCAATAAGAATATCGAAGAACAGATAGCAAGAGGTTTGTTCAGGGAAGACCTTTACTACAGGCTCAATGTCATCGAAATAAGAATACCTTCGCTGAGAGAGAGAAAAGAGGACATCGCGGTGCTGGTGCATCATTTTATCGGGAAGTACAGCAGGGAGAACAATAAAAAGATTACAGGGATAACCGATGAAGCCATGGAGGTCTTAAATAATTATGCATGGCCGGGAAATATCAGGGAGCTGAGCAATGTGATAGAAAGGGCTGTGGTGCTTACCGGCACTGAAATGCTGGGGCTGGATGAACTGCCTGAAAAGCTGAAGGCCCAGGGGACAGGGAGAGGCATGCGGACACTGAAGGACAAAATGGACTCTTACGAAGAGAAGATTATAAAAGAGGCCCTGCAGGACCATGACTGGAATAAGGAGGAGACGGCGGCGAGCCTAGGGGTGGACCTGGCCACGCTCTACAGGAAGATCAAGAAGCTCGGGATAGCAGAGCGTTGACTGCATAAACGTATAATCACCTGGCCGGTCCGCAGTGAATCAGGCTGACCATGGATTGCCTGATGGATTTCTCCTGATTAAGGAATGTGAAGAGTTGCAGGGACCCTGTCTGTGGGGGTTAACAGGTTAAGTGGAAAGCCCCGGCAGTCTTCTTGTCCGCGGGCTGCCGGTTGAATATCTCCACCGCCTTTACGGTTTTCTCTATATAGACCTTGATTCCATTTGATTCGATGAACTTTTTAGTTTTCTCCGGTACCCGCATAACGCCGGAATTTCCCGTCCCGATTACGAGGATGTCGGGTTTGGCGCTTACAATCTTCATGATGTCTGCTTCCTGAAGATTGTGGCCTTCTTTTCTCCACCATGACGGGTCAACCTTGTCCGGGTAAATAATAACGTCGGAGGAATAGGTCTGTCCGTCTATGACGATTTTCCCGAATCTATAGTCATCGATATGCATAATACACGGATTATATCATTAATTATCCCGAATGTTGTATCGTGCCCATCCGGGTAAGATCATCCCTTGATTTTCAGCTGTCTTACAAACCCGAGGCGTGATGTCGATTCCATGATATCTTTTACCGGGATATCCTTCCGGGAAGAGACTCTGAACAGGAAAGTCTTTTCCTTCCGGGAAAATTCGATCTCATAATTCATCATGCTTATCTCGAACCCTTTCTTTTCGAAGAGCGCGGTTACAGCCTCTTCGTCGCCTGACTCATCGGTAACCAGTGTTATGTATTTATAGGTCAGGCGCGGAATTCTGGCTTCTACGGTACGCAGGACCCACAGAGAGAAGAACGTGATCAGGAATCCTGAAATCCCCGCCACATATTGTCCGGCCCCGATCGCAAGACCGATCGCCGCCACAATCCATATGCAGGCCGCGGTTGTCAGTCCCTGTATTGAGAGTCCGGTCTTGAGTATCACCCCGGCGCCCAGAAAGCCCACGCCGGTCATGGCGCCCGCGGCGATCCTTGTTGGATCGAATCTCACATAACCTGCCCCACCTGCCCCCGTCGCATTCAGCGAGTAATAATGATCTGAAATCAACATTAACAGCACACAAGCAACACAGACAAGGAGCTGTGTTCTGAAGCCCGCCGGTCTTCCGTGGGTCTGACGCTCGAACCCGATAATCCCTCCGAGCAGAGTGCCGAGAAGGAGCCTGTAGACTATTTCATAATCACCGTTCATACGGCCTTAATTTTTAGGAATTTTCTTTTTCCCGCCTTAAAGATGTACTCCCCGCGTGAAAGTTTCGTTTCAGGATTGTCTATTTTCCTGTCATCTATCTTCAGCCCGCCCTGGTTGATGAGTCTTATCGCCTCTCCCGTGCTTTTGGAAAGACCCGAGAGCTTCATTATTTTCGGCACCCAGATTTCATCTCCGTCCCACGTGATTTCATACACAGGTATCTCTTCAGGGACGCCCTTGTCTCTAAATATGCGCAAGAAAATATCTTTTGACCGGGCGGCTTCATCTCTTCCATGATACCTCTCAACCAGCTCAAATGCAAGGTCTTCCTTTGCCGTTTTAGGGTGCACGGCGCCGCTGCCCAGACCTTCCTTTAGACGCTTGAGTTTATCCAGGGATATACGGCTCAACAACTCGTAATACCGCAGCATTAATTCATCGCTTATGGACATTATCTTCCCGAATATTTCTTCGGCAGGCTCGTCTATGCCTATATAATTTCCGAGGCTTTTGCTCATTTTATTTACACCGTCAAGTCCTTCAAGCAGTGGCGTCATTAAAACAACCTGCTCTTCTACCGCCATCTTCCTCTGCATCGTCCTGCCCATCAACAGGTTGAATTTCTGGTCCGTGCCGCCGAGTTCCACGTCTGCATGAAGGGCCACGGAGTCATATGCCTGAAACAGGGGATAGTAAAATTCGACTATGCTTATGTCCTGCCGGTTTTTAAACCTTTTCTTGAAATCATCCCTTTCGAGCATCCGCGCGACAGTCTGCATCGCCCCGAGCCTGACAATCGCCAGGCCGTCCATTTTGCCCAGCCATTCACTGTTAAAGACTACCCGGGTTTTTTCACTGTCGAGAATCCTGAATACCTGTGTCTTATATGTTTCGGCATTCTTTGAGACCTCTTCCCCTGTCAGCGGTTTTCTCAGCTCGGACCTTCCGGTCGGGTCACCTATCATGCCGGTGAAATCTCCGATGAGGAAGATTACTTCATGTCCTAGTTGCTGGAACTGGTGCATTTTTTCGAGAAGGACGGTATGCCCCAGATGTATGTCAGGGGCGGTGGGGTCAAAACCCGCCTTGATCCTCAGAGGCACATTCTCCTGAAAGGACCGCTCGAGTTTCAGCAGGAGTTCTTTTTCGCTGATGATCTCGACAGCGCCTCTTTTTATGATTTCGAGTTGTTTTTCCGGTTGCAGCATAGCCGTTTATGATAATCCCTGAAGACGGTCGCAGTCAATTGATAACTGTTCCGCCGGTTATTTTTGATGGAGCTTCAGAAAGTTCCCCAATAAATCTTTTCCGACAGTGGTCAGTATTGATTAAGGATGGAACTGGACACCCTCGACAACAAATTCTTTATGCCTGACACCCATAATCTCGTCGGCATCGGTCCATGCCGTTATCTCGAGGCATTCCGGCAGGGTCTCTTTCCTGATGACAAGGGAATGGTATCTGGTGGCCTCAAAAGGGTTCGGCAGGCCTTCGAACAGTGTTCTGCCGTCATGGTGTATAAGGGAAGTCTTTCCATGCATTAGTCTCGGGGCGCGGATGATCTCGCCGCCGAAAGCCGCCCCCAGGGACTGATGTCCGAGACATACACCCAGGACAGGTGCTTTTCCCGCAAAATGTCTGATCACTTCAACCGATATCCCTGCCTCCCTGGGTGTGCAGGGTCCGGGTGATATCACGATCCTGTCAGGGGCCATTTTTTCTATTTCCTCGATGGTGATCCTGTTGTTTCTGAAAACCCGTATCTCTTCTCCAAGCTCACCAAAATACTGGACCAGATTGTATGTAAATGAATCATAATTGTCTATCATTAATAACATATTCCGCTTCCTCTATCCTCCGGCTAAATTATTTACTTTAGCGCCGCGTAAAATCCATTCTCCGGCTTTATCACAAGACGTTTCCGGTGCTTCCGCCGCTCAGCCCAGCCCCTTTTCAGCCATATCCACCGCCTTCATCATTCCCTTCGCCTTGTTAACGGTCTCCAGGTATTCATCCTCCGGCACTGAGTCGGCGACTATGCCCGCGCCCGACTGGACATATACCTTGCCGTCTTTTATTATAAGCGTCCTGATCGTAATACACGTATCCATATTGCCGGAATAGCTGAAATATCCGACGGCGCCGGCGTACGGCCCCCTGCTTTCCGGTTCGAGCTCCGCTATAATCTCCATCGCCCTTACCTTCGGAGCGCCGGTTACAGTCCCTGCCGGGAAGCATGCCGATAGCACGTCAAATGCGTCAAGCCCTTCTTTGAGGCCGCCTTCGACATTAGAGACCAGGTGCATAACATGGCTGTACCTTTCTACCGACATCAGTTCAGTCACCTTCACCAAACCGGTTTTCGCTACTCTACCGACATCGTTCCGGCCCAGATCCACAAGCATGATATGTTCGGCGATCTCTTTCGGGTCTGCTCTCAGCTCTTCCTCCAGTGCCTTGTCCTCGGCTTCCGTCTCCCCCCTCTTCCTGGTGCCGGCAATGGGGCGGAGCACAATGTTCCCATCTTCTACCCTTACAAGTACCTCGGGAGAAGACCCCACGATCTGCGCGTCGCCGATGTTCAGAAAATACATGTAAGGAGAGGGATTGATTACGCGAAGCGCCCTGTAAATATCAAAGGGTTCTGTTGATGTCGGGCGTTCGAACCGCTGTGATAATACCACCTGGATTATATCGCCCGCCATTATATAATCCTTGGATTTCTCGACGCAGGCCCGGAAATCATCCGCGGAAAAGTTTGAACTGAATTCTTTTGATTCTCCCGCGCAGCCGGATTTTGCGACGGCAAAAGGTTTCCGGAGCCTGGATATAATGTCATCGATCTTATGTTCAGCTTCCCTGTAAGCCTCCTCGGGCCCCTGTCCGTCAAGATGCGCGTTGGATATGACCTTGATCTTCTGCTCCAGGTTATCGAATATCAATATTGTATCCGTTAGCATGAAGAAAAAGTCGGGCAGGCCGATTACATCTTTTTTAGCCTCGGGTATATTCTCAAAAAACCTGACCATATCATATCCGATATAGCCGACAAGTCCACCGTAAAACCTTGGAAGGCCGCTCACCTCCACCGGCGTGTACATGGATATTTCCTTTTTAATGATATCCATGGGGTTGTCGACTTCAAGGGTCCTCGGCGCAGCCCGGTCGCTTATGATCTCGACTCTTTGTCCGGATCCTTTTATTATTTTCGAAGGACGGGCGCCGATAAAGGAGTACCTTGCCCATTTTTCGCCTCCCTCCACGCTCTCCAGGAGAAAGGAGGGAGAACCCCCAAGTTTTAGAAAAGCCGTTACCGGCGTATCCGTATCCGCGAGGATTTCCCTGTAAACAGGGATTAAATTCGACTCTTCGGAGAGTCGTCTGAATTCATCAAAATCAGGAGTTAACATATTGACAAAAAATTCCTTTTTAAATTAGTATGTATAATTATATATTATTAACTACAGGCAAGTTAAGAGTAATCTGAAGACCGGATGTAATCTCTTGAATTTTAACAACAGAATGCGGGAATAGCTCAGTGGTAGAGCACAACCTTGCCAAGGTTGGGGTCGCGGGTTCGAATCCCGTTTCCCGCTCCAGTTCGGACTGTATTTAGTTATATAATAGATACGAATCTCAGGATCTTATTCAAATGGCGGCGTACCCAAGTGGCTAAGGGGGAGGTCTGCAAAACCTTTATGCAGCGGTTCAAATCCGCTCGCCGCCTCCAACTCCTGCAATGGATTATCCCCGGTTAATTTTTCAAGAAGCATCCTGTCAAGTCCTCTCTGCGCCAGGTATGCCTGTTCGAGCGATTCAATAAGGAAACGGTCAAGCACGCTGTTCCGAAGAAAGTCTTCCCTGAGGGCGGTATCTTTGTTCTGTATTATCCTTGGGAGTATCTGGTTCAGATATATCGATTCTTTACGTAGATCAACAAACACCTTTTCAAAAAGCTCGGCCGGAATTTCAGCCGGCGGCCCGTCTTCGGATAAATTCTTTTCTATTTCAGCCCTGACCCGGTCACGCCCCCCCCTGACTTCGAGACCTGGAACAAAGCTCCTGAGATTTTCTTTTAACGCCGAATAGATTCTGGAATATAAGTTTTCTTCATCTGCCAACAACTTCAGGTCCTTAACAACGTCCTTAAAGGCCGCCTCGCCATGTTTGATGTTGTCAAGGCCCTTTACGACTAACTCTATCTTGCGTTTTCCATAGCCCGTTATATATTTATTTCTATACAGCTCTTTAATAAACACGGAATGAAAGAGGCTGTCGTCCAGCTCATCAAATGCCTTTTTGTTCCCGAGCAGGCTCCTCACTGCGTCTTCCCTGAATTCAGGATTTTTCATGAAGGCCAGATTGCCGAGCATCGCCCGAACATTGTCATATCTGTCAAAGTAAGTCACAAGAGAGCTGAACTCCTCCAGGACACTGAAGTCATCTGTCTCGCGTGAGAGGTCATCGCAGGCCTTCCCTATGTCCAGGAGCACCTTCTCCATCCCCTTTTCGTTCAGGGAACAAGCCTTGTTGTTCGCTTTAATAAGCCGTACAATATCTTCTTTTATAATATGCCGCTTGATGGAGGAGTCGCTGAAGAAGAGATTCTCGAGAATAGACCGCGCTTCATTCACGTATCCCGCTTCTTCATCCGCCTGAACGTTCTTTCCCTTCAACAACAGTATATTAAGGGTATTAAACAGGATGACCGATATATTGTTTCTTATGCCCAAAGTCCGGAGCCTGTTCAGCTTTGCTTGTTCGGAAGAATGCAGAATCTCCTTTTTGAGTCCATTTATAAGAATATCCTTGTATTCATCAACAATGGCCCTGTTTTCCGGCTGTCTGTACATAATCTCGATCTTCATTCTCTCCCGCTGATAACTGTCAATGTTGTTTCTTGAAGCTATCTCTTCAAGGAAGAGTTCTTCCTCGATGCCGAGTTTCCTGTTTTTCAGGTAAAAACTTCTAAAGGCGTCGTAGTATTCCCTGTTTCCCCTGTTGATCAGCTTGAAGATGTAGAGTGTCGATCGCTCTTCGCTCAGTGCGGAGTAGAGACTGTCGAGTAGTTCGGTGTCCCTGTCGCCGTCCGACAGGTCCGTTCTTTTAAGAAATTTTCCGGTGGATTTCAAAATCTGTTTCTGCCGGTCTTTAAACTCTCCCTTAAATTCGGATGAAACAATGAAGTAGTAATTTTTTACCGCGTGTCCCTGCAGGAATATTCTGTAGAAGGTCTCCTCGCCCTGGATGTTATTCGTAAAGACAACCCGCTCGTTGTTGTCGGGAAATGCACCGAACATGATCAGTCGGTTTAAGATGTCCGGTTTTTTCATGTCCGTTACAGACTCCTCAACTCCGAACCCGTATTCGCAGAAACTTCCGCCCGTGCCTCTGTAACTTATGCCGTGATCTGAAATAGTGAGTTCATTGCCCGGCGAGAAAAATCTTATACGTGAAGGTCCCTCTTCATGGAAATATGTGCTGTGTATGTTCATGCCGGCAACAAACGCGAAATAATCCACCTGGCCGATACTGCCGTGGAGCCTGAGATCTTTAATCATAGTCAGAATATACCATAGCAATAAAAAAATATTCTATTCGCGGGCGGACGGGCCGTATGAAAAGTTTGCCTAAAGGAAAAGCTTCCTCTATTATAAAAATAGCAGGCAAGAAGCAGGAAGTATAAATATGAAGATATCCTCGGGACATAAATTGCCTCCAGCCTCCCGGCTCCCGGTTGCCGCGTGTCTTATTATCTCCCTTTTTTGTATCCTGGTTTCAGGTGTTAATCTCCTCTCCGCCAGGGATTTTACAGGCAGAGAATACTTTCAAAACGGCAAAAATGACCTTGTCGTCGGCCGTTACGTCCAGGCAGTTAAAGGATTTTCGATGGCGGAGAAAGAGTTCGGGCTGCTTAAGGACTATGCGTTGTTATATCTCTCCGAGGCCTACCATGAGCTGGGAGAACACGGGAAGGCACTGGATGCAATCCGGAGACTGCTCAGGGAGGAACCTCTTTCACCCCTGAGGAAAAAAGCGAAGATGTATGAAATCAGGGAGGCAGAGGAGACCGGGGACTCAAAAGGGGATATTCCGCGGCTGTACGAGTCGTTTCTGCGGGATTACCCGGGAACTGAAGAGATCTCTTTTTCTTATGGCCGATATCTTAAAGAAACCGGGGAAAAGGCCGGGGCCGCGGCTGTATTTAAAGAGATATATAAAGGGGCGGGCGCTTTATCGGAATCGGCGTATGCTGAATTGACGCCGGAGGAGATAAAATCCGGTGACCTGGTTGAAAGGGCCTCGAACCTGATGAAGAATTATGCATTCGGGGCGGCGGAACGCGACCTGAGGAAGGCCCTGTTGCTGGACGACGGCGGGAAGAGGGATGCCATACTTAAGAAACTCGGCCTTGTGCTTTTCAGGCAGAAGAAATATAAGGACGCCGCGGAAGTATACGGCAGGACAGGCGAGCTGTATTCCAGTGCCCGTTCCTTATACCGGGCGGGTGACAGGCAGGGGTTTGAAGAGGCGCTTAACCAGCTTGTGGAAAGCAATAGCAGGAAGGCCGGTCGCCTTTTCGTGGCTGTCGCCTCTGATAAGCGGAGGGAGAAAGACTATAAAAACGCTCTGATTATCTACAATGATGTTCTGAAAAAATATCCTCTGGAAAAAGAAGACGCAATGTGGGGAATCGGGTGGACGAATTATCTCTCGGGAAAATATAAAAAATCATCCGGGGTGTTCGCCGGGTTATACGCTGAATATAAGCGACCGAAATATCTTTACTGGCGGGCAAAGAGTGTCGATGCCCTCGGCGGCGATGCAGCGGCTATATATGATTCACTCATGAAAATGGACAATAATTTTTACGGCGTTCTCTCCTACGCAAAAAACGGGAAGAAATTTCCCGGGCGTGTTCTGCCTGATAACATGGCGATTAACCGTCGTGCCGGCGGTCGCGGGCCGGGAAACTTCGAGCGTATTGAAGCGCTTCAGTCACTGGGCATGCATGAGGAAGCAACAGGAGAATTGATAGCTTTGTCAAAAAACATCGGTTCTCCAGAGGAGATGATATCCTTTATTCTGAAATTCCAGGAGCTGGGAGAATTTAACTACGCGATAAAACTCGCGGCGGGAAGTCCGTATACCGCAAACCTTCACGGTTTCTGGTATCCCCTTGCATTCTGGGATATTATCGAGCGGGCATCACAAAAATACGATATAGACCCTTTTGTCGTGCTTTCCGTAATAAGAGAGGAGAGCCGCTTTGATGCAGACGCAAAATCAGTTGCGGGTGCGCTTGGGCTTATGCAGCTCATGCCCCGGACGGCCTACCGCCTGGACAGGGAACTGGACCTCGGCATAAATAATGTCTCGCAGATAAATGATATAGGAACCAATATCTATCTTGGGTCATATTATCTTAAGAGCCTGTTCAATGAATTTGACACATTAGCCTATGTCCTTGCGGCATACAACGCTGGTGAAAGTATCGTCAGGGCATGGCGGAGCCAGGGGGACTACAGGTCAACCGATGAATTCATCGAGGATATCCCTTATCCCGAGACCCGAAATTATGTTAAAAAAGTTATCACTTCCTGCTTCCAGTACAAAAAATACTCGGCCATGGAGGACAAGGGCACAGACATGGCCGGCCTGCTCGGTCAACTTTAGTCGTTTTTACCCGTTTTTTTCGGACCTTTCCATCAGATATATAGGTGCGCATAAGTAACCAGACAATGAGCACCTAAAAAAAAGGTTTCATCAATCCCAGGATTTCCTCAGGGTGTTGCTGGATATCAGCGAAGGTACTGAACAAACTCCGGCACAATTCTTCAGGGGTGTCGAAAT